>JALVWX010000085.1:0-2154 GCA_027023165.1 Thermococcus sp.
AGATTCACGTGGCCGGAGAGGGCGGCGAGTTCGAGACCTTTGTGAGGGACGCGCCCTTCTTCAAAGCTAAGATAGTCTTCGACGAGGTTGAAAAAAGGTGGGACGAGTGCAGTTATTCCGGCGTGCTCGAGGTCAAGAGGGCGCACCTGGAGAAAAAGGGGGAGGGTCAATCCTCCCTCACGTCCAGCCCAAACCATACCTCGGAACAGCCGCCCGAAACACCGCAGGTTTCATAACTCAGCGACCAGTACTTGGTCGGAACGGCCGAAGTCTTCTCCCAGTCGAGGTAGTCGTCGTCGAGGAGTATGGTTATCCCCACGTTGCCCATCGGGTCGTCGTTGCCCCACTTCCCGGAGTCGCTCTCCCAGTCGGCGTACTCCATGTAGAGGAAGGGTACCCTCGCGTCGTCCAGTTCGAGCATCACGAGGTTCGGGTCCAATCTTACCTTGTTCCCGAGGACGTGCCTGTGCGGGAGCTTTGAATCGGTGCAGGAACCCTTGTGGAACGTCAGGCCCTCGCTGGAGCGCACGGGATAGGAGTATGCGTAACCATCGGGAACCGCCACTTCAACCTGAACTCCCTTCAGTCCCCTTGTTTCCCCGTTGCCCACGAAGCCTGAGCAGGCCCTCGCGTAGTAGTAATACTCGTCGTCTCCAGGCTCGGTGTCCCCGGTGAAGCTCACCCCGAGGAGTTCCGCCTTCAGGTGGTCCCTGTAGAGTATCCTCGGCACCTCGACCTCGTAGATGACGTAGGTGACGCGCATGTTGCCGTCCCTGGATTCCGAAACCACCCGGTAGCCCCCTGTAAAGTCGACCTCGTTGGGCTTGAGGATGTAGACGGCGTTGCCAACCTTGTCCGGCTCCGCTCCAGCCAGCCACTCGAAGACGCTTCCCCAGAAGTCGTCGGCGCTCTGGCCCGTTGCCAGCCAGTTCATCCACATTGCGCCCTTGTAGGCGTAGTCCGCGATGGTTCCTATCTCACCGGTGGCCATTCCGACGGCGACGTCCGTTAGGAAACCCACGCTCTTGGTCACGTATTCACCTGGCTCGTCCCTGTCCCAGCCCGCTGTTTCGAGGACGATAACGCGGTACTTCTCGGCTTCCTCCATCGGCATCGCGATTATAGGGTAGCCGTTGATGAATGCACTTTCTAGGCTTCCCGTCGCCAAGTCATCGTGGTAGAGGAGCCTGCTGTTGTCCTTCGCTTCAACCCAATGGCCAACCGAGTAGCCGAAGGTGTAAATCATGCTGTAGTTTATCGGGTAGAGCTTACCCCGCGGCCAGTTAACTCCATAGGCCCACGAGGAGAGCTGTATCTCGCCCTCGGCCCGGTCCTTGTTGCCCTTTATGAAGACGTCCTCGACAACGACGACCAGGTAGCTATCGACGTCCTTCTCGATGGACATTCCGTTCTCTGCATCCAACCAGAGGTTGCTTTTGGCCGGGAAGCGGTCTATCCAGTTCGCGAGCCAGAAGCGGAAGCTCCTCCAGGGGATTAAACCGAAGAGGTTCTCCACCCTAAGGCTCACCTTTCTCCCAACCTGGGTGTCCTCCGTTTTCACTGGCCCCTCGCGGAAGAGGTTCCCGTTGGAGTCGAGGAGCCTGAAGCCGTCTTCAGACACCTTCAGGACCCAGTTTATCCTCCCGTCGTCCGTGCTGTCTATGTAAAGCGTGAATGGGAGCCAGTCGTCCGGCTTCTCGAGGTAGAAGTCGAAGCTAAGGTCGTGGCCGCTCGCCGTCGCCCTGAGGCTCACGGGTTCGCCCTCTATCCCAAAGAACGCGCTTTCCTGGTACTCTATCAGCCCCTTCGATGCAATCAGCACGAAGGACTTTTCAGAGGGGTAGTTGAACTTAGGCAGTGTCTCGCTCATCGGAACGGCGTGAACCCTGATGAGGACCTTTTCGGGGAAGATTTCCGAGAAGTTTTCGATGGTGAAGCTCCCGACGAGCCGTGGAAACTCACCTCGCCGCTCTGGAGTTTCTCCAACCCGCTCCCCGTCACCCTGTAGAGCGTGAAGCGGCCCTTTATCCCGCCGTAGAGGTGGACCTTCCACCGCTTTCCGAATTCACCACCTTCTTCAATCCTGATGACGGTTGGCCTGTAGGTTATCTTCTTTCCCGTTAGGGGGTTCATGAAGGTCTTTGGGTGGATGTA
>JALVWX010000085.1:2164-2741 GCA_027023165.1 Thermococcus sp.
CGATTGTCGTGTTTTCATCCGGAACGCTCGCCATCGAGCTTAAAGGCCCGGTGTATGTCATGTTGAGGGTGCGAATCGGCATTGGCTTGAGAACTGGCTGGAGAGTTATGTTGAGCACCATATCGTCGGGAAGCGAGAAGCCGGGGCCGTTACCATCGTTGGTCTCGTTTGCCTCGCAACCCGAGTCCGGATCGAAATTCTCCTCACAGATGGCGTTTCCGTCCTCATCGTACTGGACGCTTCCGTTGGGTGGAGGCGTTTCGGTTGTGGTAGTGAGAGTTTCAGTCACCGTCTCCGTAACGGTCTCGGTCTGCGTTTGGGTCTCTTCCCCGGGTTGGTTTTCGGGGGTGACCCCTTCGGGGCGATGACCTTCGCTCGTCGTTCCGGTTTAAGAGTTTCTCGGGTGAAGTCTTTTCCAGCTTAAGTGGGGCGAAAGTTTATTAACACCGGGGATTATTATCGCCGGTGGTATGATGATCGAGGTTGAGAACCTCGTCAGAAGGTTCGGTTCCACGGTGGCCGTCGATGGAATCAGCTTTCGCGTTGACGACGGCGAGATATACGGCCTCCTCGGTCC
>JALVWX010000086.1 GCA_027023165.1 Thermococcus sp.
AAAGGAAAAAGCCGAATTGCAACGGGTGATACCATGCTTGCCAAATACCCTTTTGAGTTGCCGAAGGACAGGCCCCTCACCAAGAGGGAAATCGCGCAGGCCCTCCGCTGGGCTATCGAGGCGGAACTCGACGCGATAAGCTTCTATGAACAGCTGGCGGAACACATTGAAGATGAGAAAATCAAACACGTCTTCCTCGACGTTGCAAACGAGGAGAAAGAGCACTTCGGCGAGTTTCTGGCGGTTCTTTTCGCCGTTGATGAGGAGCTTGCGAAGTATATGAAGGAGGGCTTTGAGGAAGTGGAAGAAGAGACCGGAATAAAGGTCAGCCTCTGATCCTTTCTTTTTGTCATAGGGGAAGTGTTATTAGGATTATAGAACACATAACTACGGTGATGTCCATGTCTGAACCACTTGTTAAGCACGCGTATGAAACCGAGAAGAAGGCCGCCTCCAGTTACACCGACGGTTTGAGGCTCATAAGGGGCCAGGGACTGAGGTACACGAAGGTTGAGGAGATAGTCGGAAGGATAGCGGTCGATACCGTGATACACAAGCACCTCATGGAGGCTATCTTGGATGCTCAAAAGGAGCTTGAAAAGCTCGCCGGTGAAGGGCCTCTCTCGGAGGTTAAAGACGTTGAGCTTTCGCCGGAGCAGAAGGCCCTCGTGAAGCGCTTCGCCGAGATGCACCTCGAGATAGAGAAGGATATGATTCAGACCTACGAGAAAATGGCCGAGAAGATGACACACCCCCTCTTCAAGGGCATAGCAAAAGCTCTCGTCGAGAATGAGAGGGAGCACCACAGGCTCCTAGCGGAGCTGATAGCGAAGTACAAGGAGTAATCACTCCAAGATCCTGAGGAGGTAGTTCCACTCTTCCCTTTCCCAAACCTCTTTCGTTGTTATTACCACAAGGCTCCCGTTTGAGAGGTAGGCCAGATCCTTAAGGGTTGAGAGGAGCTTAAGCACGCTTTTGAAGTCGTTGTAGAGCTTCAGAAACTCAGGGGTTTCGAGAACAACCACCCCGTGCTTCCCCATCTTCCTCGCCTCTCTAAAATACTGCGAGGAAATCTGGGTTATCCTATAAAGGGACGTTGGTGAAATAGTTTTGCTCCCCTCCACCGTGCTGATCCTGTAGCATATCCACCCATCAACGGGTTCCATTGTTCGGAGGAATGCGAGCACGGGGTAGTCTGTCAGGGATTCACTTATTCCCCCAAACCCCTCAGGTGTCGTTACGATGATCCCACGTGAGAGGGACAGTCTGGCTGATCCTCCGTTCTTAAACCTTTCAGGATCAAGAAACCTCTCGCTGTATATCAGTTCGTAGTAGGCGTAAGCCATGAATGCCGCAATACCAGAGGAGATGTACACTGCCTGCTCCTCGTTTATAGTGCCGTTAAAGTGCACAAGGGGGTACAGCATGCTCATCACACCCGCGATGAAAATTGCGATGCCGAAGAGCTGCGCCTTCGATTTGTAATAGGAGGATAGGATCTCAATCAAAACGGCCCCGCTTATCACGAGCAGGGTCCCGGAAACGACGTAAGTTCCTCCCGGGCTTGCCTTCGCTATGCTTTCGATTAAACCGTACGCCAGGGGAAGGCTGGGCAGGGAGTAGTAGACCATCTTGGGGATTGAGGCTTCCGTCTCCTCAACAACTAGATGGAACATTCCTAAGAGTGTTAGGGCAGTCGCGATCCCCATTAGTATCGGATTGACATTTATCCCAACACCCATGGGAATGCTGGCCGGGAGCGTGGAACTCACAAGCCATCCCAAGGACAGATAAAGAGCAGACTTTCTGTGCCCCCTGAAGTAAACCGCTAGAAAAGCAAGCCCCGCGATAATTTTAACTGTCAAGATGAAGAGGAGGATAGTGCCCTCCATACTTTTACCCCTTCTTTTTTATACGGCACAAAAAGTTATAAGTATTTTTGGACTGTTCGAAATACGAACCCAATTGCGTAACAAGAAGTTAAAAACGGATGAGAGCGGCCTTCACGGCCATTCCCAAAAGCTCCTCAAGCGAAAAGTCCTTAACCTTCTCGAGTGGAAGCCCCTCCTCAAACTCCGGCGGAACCATCTTCATCACCCCATTCTTCGAGCAGAAGCCCTATCTCGTTATACGCTTCAACTCTCTTGAACCCGTCCTTCCTGAGAACCTCAACGATGTCCCGCAAAATCCTCCTCTGGATGTTCACCGCTATGCTCTGGCAGAAGTGGCACTCCGGCGTTGAGCGAGCGAGCAGAAGAAAGACCTGAACCTTTTTTTCTTCAACGGTCAGGCCGTACAAAAGGCCTTCGTCCACGATGTTAAGTTCGGTCTCGGGGTCCTTTACGGAGCGCAAGATCTCGACAACGCGCCTCACTTCGGGCGGAAGGTCTTCCCTTGGGCCTTTCTTCGGCTTTTTGGCGGGTCTTTTGAATATCCCGAGAAGCCCCATCTCAGGCCCGCTCCGCGCTTATGTCCTCCCATTTGTAGCCCTTTTTGTTTTCAAAAATGCCGACGATGTTGTTCTTGAGATCGTAGATGTAAACGTTCTGGAACCTCACGAGGGCGAAGCGCTCCATTATGTCCCCAACTATCTTGGAATAGGCTATCGCACTCTCGCCGGTTATGTTGTACTCCGCGTGGCTCTCGAAGTTGAGCCATATCTTGAGGGTGTCCTCGCTAACTTCCAGGCCGGCTATAACACCGGAGTCAAGGACGTCCCCTCCGGTGATGGGGTCCTTTACCTTGGCCAGCTCATCAAGGACTGGCTTGTAGTGCTCGGGCCACTCACGATCCGGCATGTAAACTTTCACTTTGTTTCACCATCCTTTCCTACGGGTGCACGGTTATAAGCCTTCCTGGGCAGAAGTGTGGAGCACCCCCTCCAACAGGTGGAGGCGGAGAAGGGCAGAGAGCCAGAGGAGCTGCGAGAGCAAGTAAAGCAGGGAAACGTAGAAATCACCCCAGTTCAGAACGTTCAGGAGGAAAAAGGCGGTGAAAATCCACGCCGCAGCCCTGGAAACCCCCGAAATCCACGAGGGAATGTGAACGTAAAAAGCCAGCGCGTTTATGAGGAGCAGGATCGAGACGACGGAAAACGATTCCATCACAACGGTTCGGTTTCCTCCGTCCAAGACTAAGGCCGCTCCCACAACCGCCACCTGAAGGAGAACCTCCATGTTCGCTCTCACGAGGCCGCTCTCGGAGAGGGCGTAGCCTATTAGAACCGGGCCGAGCACTATGGCCCACCCAACGGCACTGCCGCCCGATGGAATCCCCGGCAGAAATCCCAGTGCCGTTAACAGTCCGCCGGCGAGAACCAGCCATGAGAGGCCTTTTCTCCGGAGATGCCTGCGTTCAACGATCCTCGCCAGATTCCACGTCAGGAGTATGCCCAAAAGGGACAGCACGCCGCCGAAGGCCATGACCTGAGAATACGCTTCCATATTGACCATCACCAGGGAAATGTAGGTAGGAATCTACTCCTAGGTTAATAAACCTGCCGATAGGCATGGAAAAGAAAGAAGGAAATCACTCGAGCTGAACCTCGCTCTCCCAGAGGCCGTGGATGTTGCAGTAGCTCAGGGCGTAGAGCTTGCCCTTCTTCTCTGTCCTGAAGAAAAAGACCGCCCGCGGCTCGGTGAGCGGGTCGCCGTGGTTGGTGAAGGCAACCCTGCCGACGAGAATCGGGAAGTTCTCTCCCTCTGGGTGGAAGTATAACTCGATCCAGGCAATGTGGTGCTCTGGAGTATTCGGGTGCGGTATCTCCTTTCCAACACTGACCTCGACCTTGACGAGGTCGCCGTTCTTCTCGTACTCTATAACGGGGACGTGCTTTTCTCCTTTCCAGTCTCCACTCTTTATGGTTCCGCTAAGCATCTCAACCACCTCACTCTATTTTTTCAAACATGTCCTTGGGAGCGCCACAGAGCGGGCAGACCCAGTCGTCCGGAAGATCTTCAAACTTAGTTCCCGGCCCTATCCCGCTTTCGGGATCGCCTTCGTCCTCATCATAGATGTAGCCACAAACTATGCACTTCCACTTCGCCATTTTCTTTCACCATTCTAACGTTATTAGGCCGTCCTTATAAGGTTTGTGGTTCAAACCTGTAGAATGGAAAAACGAAAGAATCACTCAAAGACTATGAACTTCTCCCGCGGAGCACCGCAGACAGGGCAGTACTCAGGAGCCTCATCGACGGCAGTGTAACCGCAAACGGGGCAGATGTAGACCTTCTTTATCTCGATGTCCTCACCGCTCTCGGCCTTCTCTCTGGCTTTCTTGTAAAGCTCCGCGTGTATCTTCTCGGCCTCGAGGGAGTAGTGTGTCGTTCTCACCGCGTCCTTCTCGCCCTGGAACTCGGCGGCGTTCTTGAAGACCGGGTACATCTCCTCGACCTCGTAGGTCTCGCCCTCTATTCCCGCCTGGAGGTTCTCGGGAGTCTTGCCGAGGTTTCCAAGGGCTATGAAGTGGTTCTTCGCGTGGACGAACTCTGCATGGGCTATAGCCCTGAAAAGTTTGGCTATGTTGGGAAAGCCCTCTCTTTCGGCCTGTTCGGCAAAGATTAGGTATTTCATGTGGGCCATACTCTCCCCGGCGAAGGCGTCTTCCAAAAACTTTCGGGTCATGGCTCTTCTGACAACCATCTTCAACCACCTTGTAGTGCACTGCAGTATGGTTTAGAACACGAACGTATATAATGGTTTCCAAACCAAAGGTTTTGAATGGCCTTCAGTTGGAGAGAATGGCATCCCTAATTTCCTTTTCGAGCCTTGGGGCTTTCTGAAGGTTCTCAAATACAACGGCGCCGATTGATTTCTCCCCACTGTAGAAAACCTTGGTTTCGTCATCGAGCTACCTTTCGTCACCGCGGGTTCTTCCAATCAGGGCGATGCTCAGGTCGGCGAACTTGGAGACTGCAGAGCGAAAGTTGAAGTCGTAGCGGTCTTCCTTTCCCATCAAGAGGTTCACCAGAACCTTGCCTGTTTCACCGCTTCCCTCGCGGCTCCAGAGATTATACCATCTGCTCCGCGCAGTCCCCTATCGCGTAAACTCCCTCCGCCGAGGTGCTGAAGCGGTCATCTATGAGGATCCCCCACCCCGCCTGGATTCCGCTCCTGACGGCGATTTCTTTGTTTGGGACTACTCCATAGGCGCATACATTGAGCCTTCCCGGGATATAGTCTCCATCCGTGTTCAGACCCCCTTCATCGGCTCTTACAATCTCCGTTCCAAGGTGGAACTCAACTTCGATGCTCCCCAGTTCCTCCCCCAGCAGCATTCTGCTCAGCTCTTCGTCGAGTCCGAGGAGGGTTTTCCGCCTGTGAACCAGCTTAACCCTGTAGCCTGCCTTTGCAAGGTTCCCGGTCAGTTCGAGGGCTATGAAGCCGCCGCCGAGGATCGTTACCTCCCCTTTATCCGCTTTGCATCGGTTAGTGTTCTGAGGATGAGTATGTGTTCCCTGCCGGGAGCGGTTGGCTCCCTTGCCCCTCCCCCGTGGCGAGAATCAGGAGATCGTAGTCCAGCTCACCCCCAGACATGACGAGAACCCTTCTGGCCTGGTCTATAAGGAGAGCTTTTTCGCCGAGCCTGAGGGAGATTCTTCTCTCCTCGTACCAGCCGGCAGAATAGGGAAACAGCTTCCCCTCCGGCAGGAAGCCAGCTATGTAGTGGCCCAGCATCGGCTTGGAGTAGCGGGAAAGGTTTTCCCGGTCAATGATCGTTACTTTTTTCTTTTGAAAGCCTCGCCCTTCAGGGCGGGGAGGAGGTCAGACCAGCGGCTGGGTTAAGAATCCGACCTATGAGCTGGTCTCGACCGGCGAAACTGGACATCAAGAGGCGGTTAAGGTCATTTACGACCCGTCCAGATTCTTACGAGCGTCTCCTGGAGGTCTTCTGGAGGAACATAGACCCGACTGATTCCTATGGCCAGTTCGCCGACAGGGGGATCCGTATAGAACGGCGATTTTCTATCTCAACGAAAGGCAGAGGGAAGTGGCGGAGGAACCAAGGAGGAGGCTTGAGCTTTCGGGGAATCTTCGATAGGCCTATAGTTACTGAGATTCTCCCCGCGAAGGAGTTCTATCCGGCTGATACCACCAGGGCTACTACGCCCTCTTTGAGACGAACTATAATCACTACAAGCTCTACTCTGGAAGGTTGGCTTCATAAAGTCTGTGTGGGAGAAAAACCGATACTTCCGCCTCTTTCCGGAGAGGGAGCGCTACTGGCTGGCAAAAGCCGAGCGATTCTGAACTCAGGGGACTATTGACCCCTCTCCAGTACAGGTTGACCCAGCTCGGCGACACTGAACCGCCCTTCAGAAACGAGTACTGGGACAACCACGAGGAGGGCATCTACGTTGATGTGGTTTCCGGAGAGCCACTCTTCAGCTCGCTCGACAAGTATGACAGTGGCACAGGCTGGCCGAGCTTCACAAAACCGCTGGAGGAGTGGGCGGTCGTTGAGGAGGAAGAATGTGAGGGCTTCCTCTGCGGGAGAGAGGTGAGGAGCCGTTTCGCCGGTTCACACCTCGGCCACGTCTTCGACGAGCCAACGCCAACCGGAAAGCGCTACTGCATAAACTCCGCCTCGCTGAGGTTCATTCCCCGGGAAGAGCTGGGAAAATACGGTTACGTTGCTTATGGACGGTTTTTTGACTGAGACTCGCCGAAAAGCTCGATGCAGACATGGCACTCCTTCGGATCTATCCCGGGGTCAATCTCCGCATGGAAGGAGCAACCGTAGCCTTTGCCCAGGAACTCCAGGGAGAGCTTCACAAGCTCGGTGTGTATCTCGTATTCATCGGGCCGTTTTTTGATTATCCTATCCGCCAGTTCGGCAATCTTTCCGTCAATATCCTGAAAAGAGGAAACGTCGATGAGCATTCCCCTCTCCTCCCTCAGGTAGCGGGAAACGGCCGACTGGGTTATGTGTAAAAGCTCCGCTATCTCCGTCTGCTTCAGGCCCCTCTCCCTCAAATGCTCCACCAACCTCCGCCTGAGGGAGGGGTAAACGTAGCGCGAGGCCACTTCAAAGGCGTTCGTCTTCATGGTTCCGGTTATGACGGGCGGAATATTTAAGGCTTTTCGAGGGCCTTCAGCTCCGCCATCATCTCCCTGAACTTCTCATCGCTCATTCCGAGGAGCTTCTTGGCACCTTTGAGAGTTATTGTCCTGGCCAGGGTTCTCCTCATCACCGGGTTTTCCAGCGGGGAGAGCTTGGCCACGTTGGTGTCTTCGGTTATCTCCTCGAGATTGTCGTCACACTGCTTGACCTCCATGTTTAGATCCTTCGAGTCTTCGGTTTTCGTGACCCTCAAAACGAAGAAGCCGCCGACTTCCTTAACCTCCACTCTATAGCCTGCCTCCTCGAGCTTCGGGAGAATGTCCACGAAGGGTTTATCACCAAGCACCTCGAGCGTCTCTCCCGTTTTGAGCTTCCGCGGGACTCGATTATCATCAAAGTGGGTTGGGGTGCTTTCAAGCCGCGGACATCGAGCATCATTTTCACATCACCGCCCCCATTTTATGACGCGCGGCATATAAACTTTGTTGGGCAGATATGCCCAGCAATGCTTATAAAACGTTGATATGACACCTGTCATGAAGGTGGTTAAAGATGACCGAGTTACTGAACACCCGTGAGTACAAAAAAGAGCAGCTGAAGAAGCTGCTCCTTAGAATCCATGAGGGAGAGAGCGTTGAAACCCTCAAGGGGGATTTCAGACAGGCGTTGAGCGGAATCTCACCCCTTGAGATACCCCTAATCGAGCAGGAGCTTGTGAAGGAGGGCATCTCGGCGAAGGACATAGCCAAGATGTGCGATCTGCACGTTGAGCTTTTCCGCGAGGCTGTTAAGGGAACCGACGAGCTTGAGGAGAGGGACTTACCCGACGGCCACCCGCTAAAGACCCTCTATCTTGAGAACAAGGAGATAATGAAAGATGCTGAGATGCTCAACCTCTACGCGAGGACTTTAGCAACTACCAAAGACGAGCGCATGAGGAGGGAAATTTTGGGAGTGCTAGAGGAGATAGTGGGCAACCTCAGGAAGGTCGGCTTCACCCACTACAACCGCGAGGAGATGCTCACCTTCCCCTACATCGAGCGGAGGGGTTTGACGGCTATAGCCACCGTCCTCTGGACTAAGCACGACGAGATAAGGTTCATGATAAAGTATCTGGTCGAGCTTTTGAGGAAGAGGGACGAGATGCCCTGGGAGGAGTTCGTCGAGAAGCTCAAGAACAAGGCAGGCGAGGCGTCTTTTGCGCTCAGCGACATGGTCTTCCGTGAGAACAACATCTACTACCCGACGCTCAAGGCACTCCTCAGCAAGGGCGAGTGGAAAGCCATAAGGATGCAGAATGACGAGATAGGATTCTACAAGGTCAACCCGCCTGCCTGGGACCCCGGAGAGGACGTTAAGCCACTCCACCCCTGGGAAATCAACCCCGAGCTGAGCGTTGAGGAGCTTCTGAACCTTCCGAGGGAGGTCCAGGAGGCACTGAAGGGCCAGCCGCTTGAGTTCGACAAGAGCGAGCTCAAGCGCGACGGCGACATAGACCTCGGGACGGGCTACGTTAACGTGGAGGAGCTGAAGGCGATCTTCGAGGCCCTGCCGGTTGATGTGACCTTCATCGACAAGGACGACAGGGTGAGGTTCTTCTCACCCGGCGAGATGATATTCGACAGGACGATGTCCGTGCTCGGGAGGCCGGTTCAGCTCTGCCACCCGCCGAAGAGCGTTCACATCGTCAACAAAATCCTCAAGGCCTTCAAGGAGGGCAGGAAGAAGGAAGCGACCTTCTGGCTCAGGCTCGGGCCGAAGTACGTCTACATCAAGTACGCCCCCCTATTCAACGAGAAGGGCGAGTACATAGGGACTCTGGAGATGACGATGGACATCGCGCCCTATAAAAGGATAGAGGGTGAGAAGAGACTGCTCGACTGGAGGGACTGAGGTGAGGGGAAAGGAGGAGATATTCAGAAAGAGAGTTGAGCGCTTTCAGGAACTCCTCAGGGAGAATGGGATCGACGGGGCGGTCATAAGGACCCTCTCCGGCTTCATCTACTTCACCGGGACGAAGTGGCTCCGCCCGAGCCTTCTGATTCCAGCGGAGGGCGAGCCGGTGGTCTACGTCGTCAAGGAAGAGGCCGAGCTTTTCAGGGAGAAGAGCTGGATAGAGAACATCGTAGAATACCAGCGCGCCGAGGATTTAATGGCTGGAATCGTGACCTGGATAGCCACTAACGGCTTCACGAGGGTCGGTCACGAGTTCAGCGTCGAGAGGGATGCCTACACGTTCTTCCTCAAGCTCTTCGAGCGGCTCAACCCGGTGGTTGAGGTCGTTGACGTCCTCGACCTTACCATGAGCCTCAGGATGATAAAGGACGACTGGGAGCTTGAGAACACCAGGAAGGCCGGGAAGATAGCCCGGAAGGGTATAGCCGTCGCCGAAGAGGCCATAAAGCCCGGAAAGAGCGAGCTGGAGATAGCGGCCGAAATAGTCAGGGAGCTGATGCTCAACGGAAGCGAGGATCCGAAGGTCTACGTCTCAACCACCCCGAGAGCTCATGCAGAGCCCTTCAGGGATCTTAAAGTCCCGGAGAACGGCGTCGTCACCGTCGTCATCGGCGCCGACTGGAACCACTACTACGCCAACACCGCGAGGACCTTCGTAGTCGGTGACCCCGGCGAACGCGTCAGGAAGGCCATAGAGGTCAAGGAGGATGCCTTAAAGCTTGCCCTCGAAGAAACAGGGGTTGGAGTAACTCTCAACGCAGTTGAGAAGAGGCTTGCCGACTTTTTCAAGGAGAAGGGCTTCGGCGACGCTTGCCTCACTGGCTACACCCACGGCGTGGGACTGCTCATCGAAGAGCCACCGATGCCCACCATAATAATCCCGACGAGAGCGGAGAAGATTCAAGAAAACATGGTGCTCAGCGTAATCCACCCGCCGCTGATGATTCCAGAGGGCGCGATAAAGCACGAGGACACGTACATCGTGAAGAAAAACGGACTCAAGAGGGTCACATAAGTCCCCTATTCTCCTTAGAACTTTTTCAAACAGTTAGAACAGAAACGGAATGAAAGAAAAGAAGCTCACTCAAGCTTCTTGTGGCAGAACCACCAGTCGTAGCACTCGATCTCGCCCTTGGCCTTCGCTTCCTCGCGCTCCTTGATCTGCTCGACAGTGGCCGCGGGCGGAACTATGGCCCTGTCGCCGATGAGCTCGTTCTCGGGCCACTTGTGCGGAAGTGCAACGCCCTTCTCGTCGCTAGTCTTGAGTGCCCTGACGAGCCTGAGTATCTCGTCCCAGTCCCTGCCGACCTCGGCCGGGTAGTAGACGATGGCCCTGATGACACCCTTGTCATCGACGACGAAAACTGCCCTTGCTGTTGCGGTGGCACCGCTCGGTATCATGCCGAGCTCCTTGGCAAGATCGCCCATGTCGTCGGCTATAATCGGGAAGGTTATTTCCTCCCCGAGGTTCTCCTTTATCCACTCAGCCCACTTGAGGTGGCTGAACACCTGGTCAAGGCTCAGTCCAATCGGCTCGACGCCGAGCTTCCTGAACTCCTCAACGCGCTTCTGCATGGCGTAGAACTCGGTCGTACAGACCGGGGTGAAGTCAGCCGGGTGGCTGAAGAGTATGAACCACTTGCCCTTCTCGGCGAAGTAGTCCGGGAGCTTTATCACTCCGTGGGTGGTCTTGACCTCAACCTCTGGGAACTTTTCTCCTATGACGACCATTTTTCATCACCTCTTCTTTTTGTGTGTCGTCTTCACTAAAATATGGCTAGGTTCGAATATATAAACCTTTCGGTTCGTTTTTCACAACAAAACTCGACGAATATGCAATCATGCTATGGGGTCTTTGACGGTGAATATAAAACCGTGCACAGCTGGTCGTCATTGTGGAAAAAGCCCCATTTCAGCTTTGTCAGAAAGTAGATAGAAAAACCAGAATTTTGCCTCAAACTTTTTTCACGTCAACCCATGTTGAATGATATGCGGAAGCGTTGCCGTAGTTTTGAACTGTTTCGTCAGTCGTCAGAAAGTTGGCGTTCCAGCCGAGCAGGGACACCCAGAATGCCTTGTAAAGCAGAACAACTCCTCTGGGCACGTCTTCGCTTACTTTTGCCCTCGTCCTGACCCTGCCACGGTCATTGAAGACCTCCACTTCGTCCCCTTCGCGGATTCCCCTCTCCCTGGCATCGGCCGGGTTGATGTAAAGGTAAGGGTCTATCATTCCATAGGTGTTGTGGTACTGGCTCGTTATCGTCATCCTGTAGGTGGGCGTAAGAAGCCTGAGGGGATATTTTCCGCTGAATCGCCTGTATTCAGGAAATGGACCTAGGCCCCTTTCAACGGCCCTCCTGGAGAAGAACTCGATTTTTCCGCTCGGCGTTTTCCACTTCCCGGACCTCTCCGGAACCCTTACGAAGCCTTTCCTTTTCAGCTCTTCCCAGCTTAGGCCGTTAAGCTCGAGGATTTTTCTTATAACCTCCTCGTCGCTCTCGTAAAGGTGGGGATTTTTAATGCCCAACGCCCTCGCAAGCAGTCTCGTAACCTCGCTGTTACC
>JALVWX010000087.1 GCA_027023165.1 Thermococcus sp.
CCGGGGAAACTTGGGAAGTTCTCTTATTAGGTTATCGCCCCTCCGGCGAACGGCAAAAGCTTAAAAAGCAACCCTCACAATCCGGGGTAGAGCAGGAAAAGGAGGTTACGATGATGGCGATTCAGAAGGGAGACGTCATAAGGCTTCACTACACCGGAAAGGTCAAGGAGACTGGTGAGATATTCGACACCACCTATGAGGAGGTCGCCAAGGAGGCCGGGATCTACAGCGAGAAGGGCATCTACGGCCCGGTTCCGATAGCGGTTGGAGCCGGTCACGTCCTGAAGGGCCTCGACGAGCAGCTCGAGGGGCTTGAGGTTGGAAAGAAGTACGAGATAATCGTCCCGCCCGAGAAGGGCTTCGGCAAGCGCGACCCCAAGCTCATAAAGACCTTCACCCTCGGCCAGTTCAGGAGGCAGGGCATCTATCCGTTCCCCGGCATGCCCATCGAAATAGAAACTGAGGGTGGCAGAAAGCTTAAGGGCCGCGTCCTCACCGTCAGCGGTGGCCGCGTTAGGGTCGACTTCAACCACCCCTACGCCGGCAAGCACCTCGTTTACGAGGTCGAGGTCGTTGAGAAGATAGACGACCCGATCGAGAGGGTCAAGGCTCTCATGGAGCTTCGCATGCCGAGCGTCGATAGGGGGAAGGTCATAATCGAGGTCGGCGAGAAGGACGTCACCGTTGACTTCACCCCCGTTCTCAGCGAGGTTGACAAGAACACCCTCGTCCTCGGTGAGATACTCCTCGAGAGCGACCTCAAGTTCCTCGGTTACGAGGAGATAACCTTCAAGCCGAGCGTCGATGAGCTTCTCAAGCCGCCGGAGGAAGAGGAGGAGTCCAGAGAGGTCGTGGAGCTTGAGGAGGAGGTCAGTGAGCCTCTCATCGAGAAGGCGGAAGAAACCGAGGAAAAGGAAGAGACTTCGGAGAAGCCTGTCGAAGAGGAGCAGAAGGAAGAACCCCCTGAGGAAACCGGAGAAGAGAACAAGGCAACCGAAGAAAAGGCCGAGGAAAAGCCCAAAAACACCGCTAAGAAGGGCACGAAGAGAACTACCAAGGGCAGGAAGACGAGGAGGACCACCACTAAGAAGACCTCCAGCAAGAAGAAGACCAAGGCCGCCGAGGAGAAGACTGAAGGGGAGAAGTCCACTGACTCGGAGTGAACTTTTTAATCTTTCTTCCCCAACTCTTTTAGGTGCATGCCATGGTCAGCGAGGAGAGGCTGAGGGTTCTGCTTGAGGACCTCGGTGCAAGGTTCACCCGGGACGACATTCCAAAGATACGCGAGGCCCTCATGGCCCTGCGCTACGTCATGGAGATACCGGTCTCGTACATCAATCCCTCAAACGGCTACCACCCGGTGGTCGTCTTCAAGAAGCGCTTCGGAAGGGTTCAGAAGGAGGTTCCCGTTTCAATACTCGACCTCAAGACTCTAAACCGCTACAACATGCCCGGCTGGAGGCATGAGGTCGAGTTCTGGCTCGACAACGACGTGGTTCTCCGCGAGCCTGTGGCGGGAATAGAGGCGCTGATGATAGGCGATCCGCGGCAGCTCAACAGGCTCGGGGACACGATAAGGCGTCTCGTTCAGTACATGACCCTCCGGCCCAGAAAGCTGGTTCTCTTCTACAGCACGATATACATGGACTTCGGCTCGGAAAGATACGTCCAGATAAACCTGAGGGGGAGCGACATCGAGCTGAGGCTCATAAACATGAAGCTAAGCGAGGCCGCGAGCTACCTTGGTAAGGCCGTTGCCCACATGGATTCCGCCTTTGGGAACAAGAACGTAGAGTTCTACAAGCTCCTCTTCGCCTACTCGACCGAGACCAGGAGTGCGTTCGACTGGTTCTTCCACCGCTACATCTACCCCCGCCTGAACCCGGAGCAGAGGGAGTTTCTTGAGGAGATGCAGGACTACAGGAACTTTCTGAGCCTCCTCTACACCCACGTCAATAGGCTGAACAAGGACAGGATAGGCGATGAAGTTGGAATCCGCGTCGTCAGGCGTGCCAATCCGAGAAGACCCCTTGAGATAGGCCTGGTTTTCACCAACAGAGGCATAGAGGTCAGGCGCTACGCGGGAAACATCCAGATAAGCTTCATGGTGTGACGGATGGGCATCAGGAGAAACCCCTACCTCCTCTACGCTTTATCGCTTCCGTTCATCCTCGCGGTGCGCTACAGCGGGGGCGGAATCTTCCGCTGGGCGTTCTACAACCTCATCTTCTTCATCGTTCTCCCCCTGTTCGTCGCGAAGCTCATGGGCTTTGAGGCTGGGGAGCTTGGCTTTAGGGTCGGCAAAGGCAGGGGCTACCGCTGGGCACTGATTCTGCTCATCGCCACCGTCCCGCTGAGCCTCTACGGCACGACGGTTCCGTCGATGAAGGATTACTACCCCATCTTCAGCTTCTCAGGCTCATTTGATTTCCTGCTGAAGGAACTCGCCATGGGGGCCATAATGCTGGCCAACGAGGCCTTCTACCGCGGGCTTCTCCTCATGCCCCTCGCAGGGAGGAATCGGTGGCTCGCGATACTGGCCCAGGACGTCCCCTACACCCTCGCCCATATCGGAAAGCCCGGGATAGAGGTTCCCTACTCCTTCGTTGCGGGCATCGTTTTCTCGTGGATCGACCTCGAAAGCGGGAGCTTCCTGCCCAGCTTCCTCCTCCACTGGCTTGGCTCCGCCTTTTTCGACGTTCTGTGCGCTTTCA
>JALVWX010000088.1 GCA_027023165.1 Thermococcus sp.
TCACAGTCAATCCTCGCGAGCATGATCTTGTAGGCCTTCCCGTCGTGGATGCTCCCGATGAGCAGATCGCCGTCGAGTGCAACCGGAACCGTCTCAACGCCGAAGGAGTGGGTTCTCATTTGAAGTCTCCTCTGACAACTAATTCTTTAAGGAACACGGCAAAGATTTTTTAAGATTTTTGCGGGTAGTGGTAAACGGGTGATACGAACGAGGAGAAAAAGCCACGTTGTGGTCTTGGTGGTTACGCTCATCGTTCTGCTTTTCTCTTCATACGCCCTGTGGAGCTGCCGAAAAGGTGAGGAGAGCCTGCTAACGTCTGTTTACATCTATGGCTTGAAGGACGCCAGAGGGCTCTCCGATGTCGGCGGAACCTTTGAGTACCTCCTTCGCGAGAACGCTTCCGATGACCTCGTGGTTTTCTATGCCCGTGCATACTCCATCAGGGCCGAGCACCTTGAAGACACTTTTGGCCTCCTCCAGGCGTACAAGAATGACGAGAGATTTCAGCTAATGTTCTCGGCCATGTCCAACTACCATTTGTTTTTTCAAGTAGTCAGCTTCAGCAACTCCACGAGGAGGAAAGTTCTCATCGAGAAGAACCTTGAAACGCTCAAGGAGCTCGACAATCTTATAGGGGAGGTAACAAAATATCAGAATCCGGACGATCTACCTCCGAAACTCGTCGAGAAGATTTTCCAGACCTCTGAGAAGCTGAAGGTGCAGTAATGAGGGTCGCGTTAATTCCGGTGCGCGTTGAGGTTGGGAACTTCGAGGCTAACTGGGCCGAGTTCGAGAGGTGCTTCAGCGAGGCTTTGACGTATAACCCCGACTTCCTCGTCTTCCCAGAGTACTGTCTCACCTGCTTTGAGGAGTGGGACTTTTCTGGAGCGGGGCTTTACGATGGGATAGTCGAGCGCGTGAGCGGACTCGCGAGAAAGGCCGGCGTTTACATCGTCTTTGGCCTCCTTGAGCCTTACAAAAGCTGCGTTTACAACTCCGCCCTCTTGATCGGCAGAAACGGAGAGGTTCTCCTAAAGCACCGCAAGTTTCAGGAACCTTACGAGTTCTGCACGGGCAACACTGTGAGAACGGCCAAAACTGAGTTTGGGAAGGTGGTGATAATCATCTGCGGCGATCTCTACAACAAGCGCATCCTCAAGTGGGTGAGGCGGAAAAGACCTGACTGCCTCTTCGTGCCGATGGAGTACTCGCCGGACTACGGAAAACCGAGCGAGGGAGACGTTGAGGCAATGGCCGAACGGGTTAGGCTCCTTGGCGTTAGGACTTTCATCGTGAACAGCTATCCGCCGGGCGGCGCCTGGGTCTTCGACGAAAACGGAGGGCTTTTGAGGCCCTCAAAGGGGTTTTCAGTGTGTGGAAAAGCCGCAGTTTAAAAAAGGGAGGAAACGAAAACCTTAAAACCCTCCCCGAAAAACCCCGGGCGGGCTTCAATGCACGATCTCGTTTTAAAGGGCAGGTTCGTTATCGGAGGCCATGTTCTGAAAGGCAGCATAGGGGTGGATGAGGCCAAAATATCCCGCATAGCGCTTCACGATCTCAACGGGAGGGAAACGCTCGATCTTCGTGACCACATCGTCCTTCCGGGGCTGATAGACACCCACGTTCACCTTAGGGACTTCGAGGAGAGGAAAAAGGAAACCGTTGAGAGCGGAACCAAAGCGGCACTTCACGGCGGAATAACGGCAGTCTTTGATATGCCCAACACAAAACCGCCGGTTTTGGACTCAAAGACGTTCGAAAAACGCTTCGAACTCTTCCGGCGAAAAGCCTACACCGACTACGCCCTGAGCTTTCTCATGAGAAACAACTGCGAGGAGGCCAGAAAGGTAAAGGCGGACTTCTACAAGGCCTTCATGGGGGCCTCAACGGGAGGGGTTTATTCAGAAAACTTCGAGGCCGACTACTCCTGCTCCCCGGGCGTTTTGAGCGTCCACGCGGAAGAGGCGGAGCTGATAAAGGAGAAACCTGAAAGACCACCTGAGGTAGAGGAGAGGGCCATAGAACGGGCCCTTAAAGTGGCCAGAAAGCTGAGAAAGCCCCTCAACGTCTGCCACGTCTCAACGAGCGGTGGGATAAATGCCATACTGCGTGAGAACCTTCCCTGGGTGAGCTTCGAGGTAACGCCCCACCACCTGCTTCTGACGAAGAAGGACTACGAGAAAAACCCGCTCCTCAAGGTTTACCCGCCCCTGAGAAGCGAAGGACACGTTAGGGCCCTGTGGGGGAACTTCTCAAAAATTCCGATAATCGCGAGCGACCATGCGCCCCATACAGTCGAGGACAAAGAAAGGGGCTCCGCCGGGATTCCCGGCCTCGAGACGGAGGTTGCCCTGCTCCTAGACGCGGTGAACAGGGGAATCATAACGGTCTTTGACATCGTTGAGAAGATGCACGACAACCCGGTGAGGGTCTTCGGAATAAGGGGAAGGGAGTTTAAGGTGGGCAACGAGGCGACTTTTACGGTCGTTGACCTCAAAAGGGAGTGGACGGTTAAGCCTGAAGAGTTCTACACGAAATCGAGGTGGAGCCCCTGGGAGGGGCGGAAGCTTAAAGGGAAAGTTGTAATGACAATTCTCCGTGGAAGGGTCGTTATGGAGGGAGATGAAATCGTAGGAAAGCCGGAGGGGGTTCGTTTAAATGTACAGCGTGGTTGAGCTCAGGGAAACATGGGAGGTCGCCAAAGACGT
>JALVWX010000089.1 GCA_027023165.1 Thermococcus sp.
CTACACCGTCCGGTCAGTTTCATGGTCTCGATCATGAACATCACCGGACGGTGTAACAGCTTTGGGCATTTAAACCTTTCTCGAAATGGAAAGGCTTATATCCGCCCGGGGCCTAGGAGTAGGGGGTTCTGGTTTGGGGGTGTGCTGGTGCAGATAATCGGCTACGTGCTCATCATAATCGCCGTAGGCAGGTTCCTTGCGGAGCTTTTTGAGAGGATTGGCTACCCCGGACTAGTGGGGGAAATAACGGCCGGACTCTTTCTCGGCTACTTTCTCAGGGATTTTCCGTCCCAGGAGATGAACCTCCTCGCGGAATTCGGAATCTTCTTCCTGATGATCTCCGCGGGCCTTGAGATAACTCCGGAGGAACTTCGCATGGGCGGGAGAAAGGCCCTGCCCGTGTACATCGTCACGCTCCTCGTGATGTTCCTGCTCACGCTTCCGCTCACAGGTTACTCCGTGGGGATGGGCAACGTGCTTGCGGCCGCCATACTTACCGTCGCCAGTGCTCCTATTGTTGTCCGTCTCAAGAGGTTCTTCGGCGAGGGCCACCTTCACGTTGCCCTGTCGTACGCGATAATCAGTGAGGTCACGATACTCATACTGGTGTACATCCTCGCCAACTTCCGGGAGGCGGGTAGTCCCCTTGAGCTTGGCTTGGTGCTACTCAAGCAGGCCCTCTTCATTGGCGGTGTCCTTTACCTCAATTACATGATCGGAATTCAACATAAGGTTTGGCTCATCACCCAGCTCAGGCGTTTAAGGAGTGACGAGGCGGTTTTTGGGGTCTTCATGGTATTTGCCGCAACTCTCGGCTTTATAAGCGAGGAGGTTGGCATGCATTTCACCATAGGTGGCTTCCTCGCGGGCCTGCTCCTCCACAGCGACCTTGTTGGAACGAGGCAGTACGAGAGGCTTGAGACCATAATAAGCGGCGTCACCTACGGCATCTTCGCGCCCATATTCTTCGCTTGGCGCGGCATGAACTTCCGGGCTGATGTAACCGCCGCGGTCGTATACATCACGCTGGCCGTCTATGCGGTTCGCTTTCTGGTTACCTTTGTCCTCACCTGGGATGGCTCCACCAGGTCGTCCTTCGCCAAGGCCACCGGATTGGTTAGCTTCGGCGTTCTCGGCCTGCTGGTCGCGGACCTCGGCCATGAATATGGGGTTATTTCCGGCGAGCTTTACGCAGTTGCCGCATTCACATCCATATCCGGAATCTTCCTCGCCGCGACCCTGGGCAGGGTTCTTGCACTCACGGGTGGCGGGGAAGCCCAGTAGCTGATACCCTAACATCCGGGGATTTTCCACGCAGTATCTGCCTATTGAACTCTCTTTGGGTTTGTTTATGCCGGAAGAACCCTTCTGGCATCCAAGCGGCCCCCGAAACCTTTTTAAGCATCCTACTGACCGCTGGAGTAGTTATGGGTGAGATGGGTGGTGTAGATGAGCTGGACAACACCAAAAAGGGCTTTCATCGGTGCTGCTACCGCTGAGGGGGGAACCAAACTCAACGCCTTCGATAATGCACTCCTCAAGCTTGGAATAGGCAACGTTAACCTCGTCAGGCTGAGCAGCGTTATCCCCGCGCACATTGAGTGGATGGACAAAGTCCACGACGTTCCGATAGGCATGCTCCTGCCGACGGTCTACGCTCACATAGAGAGCGACGAGCCGGGAATGACCATAAGTGCCGCTCTTGGAGTCGGCATAAGCGAGAACAACGAGGGCGGGCTGATCTACGAGTACTCCGGCTACTGCACGAAGAAAGAGGCCGAGGAGATGGTAAGGAAGATGGTCGAGGAGGGGTTCAGGCAGAGGGGCTGGAAGCTCGCCGAGTTCAGGGTAGCGAGCGCAAGCATGACCGTTAAGGACAAACCGGCCGCTGCAATAGCCGTCGTTGTGATGTTCCCTTACTGATCATTTTTCTTTTGGCCTCATATCTCCTCTACGTCCGCGAGGAGGTATTCCGTACCGGTTCTCTGGAAGACGAGACTGAACCTCCTGCCCCCCTTCGTTGCCCAGACCTCCACCTGCTCCGTTTCCCCTGCAGGCCTTACGTTCATCCAGAGCACGCTGAAGCCCTTTCTCTGGAGAAACGCCTCGAGGGGTCCCCGGACCTTAAGCCCCGGTTCGAGGCCTTTCTCACCCTTCGACTTGCCCTCTATCAGGCGCCAGACCTCAAAGAAGAGCCTCTTGGGGTTGGACTCCTCCGCGGGGTACATGAAGAGAACACCCTCGTCCCGGATGACGAAGGAGTGTCTTGCATTCTCAAAGACTGCTATGGAGAGGTCAACCGGTTGCTCTTTAGAGGGGTTTATCTCCCCAACGATGTGGGGAATCCCGTATTTCATTCCATCTTCTATCTCGTCCCACAGTTCCGAAAGCAGCTTTGCCAGCGTCCTGCGTACCCTTGACTCCATGGGTTACATCCCATTCGTCTTATGCGGAGGGCTTATAAAATTTCTCCCCTGAAGTGGGAAACCTCAACCTTTAAAACCCGGCACCCTACTTAAGCCGGTGAGGTTCATGGGTTACAGTAACGAGGAAAACGCCTTCATTGAGTGGTATCCACGCGGCTACGGTGTCGGTTTTAAAGTAAAACGGAGGCTCTTTGAAACTCAGACGGACTACCAGAGGCTCGAGATTTATGAAACTGAGGGCTTCGGCAAGCTCCTCGTTTTAGACGGCACCGTTCAGCTCGTTGAGACCGGTGAGGAGAGCTACCACGAGGTTCTAGTTCACCCCGTCCTTCTCGCCCATCCCAACCCAAGGCGCGTCCTGGTCATAGGCGGCGGCGACGGAGGAACGCTCCGCGAGGTTCTCAGGCACGGGACTGTTGAGAAGGCCACGATGGTTGAGATAGACGATGGGGTCGTTGAGGCCTCCTATCTCTACCTCGACGTCGCCAAAGACCTGCTGGACAAGCTGATAAAGAAGGAGTGCAAAAGGGCGGAGCTTATAATCGGCGATGGCGTTAAATACCTGCGCGAGAGCGGGGAGAAGTTCAACGCGATAATAGTTGACTCCACCGACCCGGTTGGCCCGGCGAAGCTCCTCTTCAGTGAGGAGTTCTACCGCGACGCCTATGAAAAGCTCAGCGACCCGGGAATCTACATCACCCAGGCGGGAAGCGTCTACCTCTTCACCAACGAACTCCTCGATGCTTACAGGGCCATGAAGAAGGTCTTCGACCGCGTTTACTACTTCAGCTTCCCGGTCATCGGCTACGCATCGCCATGGAGCTTCCTCGTCGGTGTGAAGGGAGATATCGACTTCACGAAGGTGGATTTAGAGCGCGCCAAGAACCTCGACCTCTACTACTACGACCCGGAGAGGCACGAGACGCTCTTCCAGATGCCGTGCTACGTCAGGAAGCTCCTCGAGGAGAAGTGAGAGAGTGAGGATTTCCTTCAGGGTTAAACGGCTGGCCGTCCTCGGCCTCACCCTTTTCATAACCGCCTACCTCTTCTACAGGGTGTACTCCGAGGCTTCGGAGATACACATCAGTCCCAGTGACCTACTTTCAGTTTACACCGCCGTCGCGGCCATCCTTGGCGTTCTGGGATACCTCGTCTACACCGCCGCCTGGTACGTCTATCTCCGCGGGGTTTCCAACGCCGACTTCCGCAGGGTTCTTCTGGCGAATCTCTCGGGCACCTACCTGGCTTTCTCCCTCAGCACCGCTGTAGGAACCCTCGTGAAGGTCAGGTTCATCGGAGCAGGTTATTTTCAGGTTCTGGCCACGACCCTCATGGAGATATCCACGGAGTTCCTCACGGGCTTCGCAATGGTCTTCGTTCTCACGGGGAATCCCCTCGCCCTTGCCGTTGTTGTCCTCATTGCCCTTGCGTTCGTGGCCGACACCCACGTCTACAGGCTTCTCTCGTGGGTCTTTGAACGCCTCGGACGGGGAGGGGATTCGTTTAGAGAGTTCTACCTCGGCTGGCACGCCGCGAAGTCTGATCCGAAGAGGGTTGCCGCGGGAGTGCTCCTCGGCTCCCTCCTTGTTCTCATAAACGCCGCCATGCTGGGGAGCGTCGCCATGATATTTGGAGTCAGAATCGGCTTCGCGTCCCTCCTTAAGGCCATTCTCTACTCCGAGTTCCTTGGAGGTGCCCTCGGAACACCTGGAGGCCTCGGCGGAAACGAGCTGGGCATACTCATGGCGATAGGCAGGAGCGGCCTCAGCGTCGTCATAGCCTTCTTCTTCAAGTTCCTGAACCAGTATGCCTTCGCCATCGTCGGTGCCGTTGCTTTCTACCGCCTCGTCATGAGGGAAGTGGGCACCGGAAAAGACTTATGAGAAGGATGCCTTAGTTTTTCCGGTGGTTCAATGGGCGTGGAAGAAGTTCTTGAGGAGATAGACAAGAGGATGCGGCGTCTTGAGGCACAGGTGGAACTCCTGGAGGAGCAGCTCGAGCGGGAAAGCTCCCGCAGGGTCCCCTCTGCCGGGGACAGGTTCTCGCTCTACTACCTGATGTTCATGGCCCTCTGGTTCGTCCTCGGCCTGGCGGTTCTCGTTTACATGAGGGACCGCGTGGCCCCGGGAGTGGAGTTCTCCTTCGGAATCTACGCCCTTGTGGGTGCCGTCGCCGTTGGGGTTCCCCTCGCCTACCTGCTCTGGCCCAGGCGTTCAGGTGAAGCCGGCACGGAGGACAGGCTGGCAGCTTCTAAAGTGGCGCTTGAGGCGTTCTACAAACCCCTTAAAAGGGCCGTTGAAAACGGTGATTTGGACTCCCTCCGTTCCCTCGCTGACAGACTCCTCAACGACCCCGGGCTGTCCGCCGCCGTCGAGCTTGCCAACGAAGGCGATCCAAAGCTGATGGCCTACGCACTCTACCTCTACGCTAACTACACCTCCGAACTCCGGGGGGATGTCGAGGAACTCCTGGAGAAACTGACCAACAAGCCCCTCAGGCTCCTCATCTCTTCACTCGTGGAGGAGTAAGGTTATAACCTCAGGCTCCATCTCCCTCTGGTGGGAAACGTGAGGTTGGAGGTTCTCAGCAGGGATGATATGAACGCCCTCTCAAGGGAGCTTAGCAGGGCCGGCATAATGAACAGGACGCGGGAGGAGGTTTCCCCCGAGGTGTCGCACTACGTCGTTGTCAGGGGCACATACGCGGAGCTTCTGGAGAAGTCCGACGGCATAGAACCGATTGAGGAGAGCCTCGCCGCCATAGGTGAGTTCTACGGGTCCCTCATGGACGGCTGGGAACCCGGTTCCGAGCGCGACCTAAACGCCCTCCTCGACGAGTCTGACATCGAAGGACTGGCGGTGGTAACGGCCCTGCTCTCGGCCGGAGCCGTTGGGGAAGAAGGGGGCAGGCTAACGCTCCTGGAGAAGCCTCCTCTAGACTCCCTGGAGTTTGAGCTTCGCTTCCCCGTTGAGGAAGTCGAGGAGTACCTCGATTATATTGAGGAGCGCTTTGGCGCGGGAATGGTTACGGAGTACACCCTGTCTAAAAGCTACTACGTTGAGGTTCTGGAGGTAGACGGCGAGCTTATCGACGCCGCCCTTGAGATAGCCAAAGACTACGCAACGGAGGAGAGCGTCGTTGAGGCCACCTTTGACGGAATAGCCCGCTCCGTCCTGGCGCAGGTCATTCTTGAGCTTGCGGGGAAGTACCGGAGGAAGAACGAGCTTATCGAGGCCCTGATGGAGAGGGAACCCATAACCGTCGGCGACGGCGACGAGAGGGTGAACATCTACTACGATGAGGACGCGATAGAGGACTTCCTCAAGACCCTCCAGACCCTTGGCTATCTCAAGGTGAAGGGCAACAGGATATGGGTCTGATTCTTCTTTCTGCCCTTCCCCTTCCGTAAAATTTTAAAATCCCTCCCCTCACCTAAGCCCAGAGGTGGTGGAAGTGGCGGAGCTGAAGGCGGTTGTCTTCTACGACCGCGATGGTGTTCGCTACTACCGCTGCCCGCGCTGTGGGATGCTCTTCAGGGACTCCAGGGAGTACACGAGGCACGTCAACAGGGCACATGGCCACTTCTTCAGAAAGTGATTTTTCTATGTCCAATTTTATCCGCGGGATGAAGAAACAGCCAGGACCCTGAGGGGTGATGAGCGGAGGGCTTCCCGACCGCTAATCTCTCATCACTATCTCCTTCGTGAGTCTGACTATGAAAGTCTTCCCGACCTTCTCCCTCTCAACGAGCTGCTTCTTCTCAAGCTCCTGGATTATTCTGCTTATCGTCGGCCTGGAATAGCCCGTCAGCTCTGGGAGGTCCTCCTGCTTCACGGTTCCTCCCTTCGCTAGAATGGCCTTGACGACTATGCGCTCCTTCTCGGTGAGAACCTCAATCGGTACCCTGTTGGCGGCCCACTTCTTCTTCGCGTAGTAGAGCGAGACCGGAACCGCGACGGCGAGCGAACCCAGAACCGCCAGCAGAACGGCCACCCAGTTGGTTCCCTTCTCCTTGGGGACCTTTATCACGATGTCCTGCTTGTACCAGTACGTCTGATAGCCCATCTCCTCGATGCTCTCCTGAATCTTCGGTGACATGCCGGTCCCAACGAGGAACACCTCACTCGGATGGAGCTGTTTTATCGCCTCTGCAGTCGATTCTGTGAGCGCATCCTGCTGGGTCAGCAGGAGGGGGTAGTTGTAGTTCATCGCAAAGCGCGCCGCGGCGAGGGCCGAACCGTAGTCGCTGGAGCTTGCAACCACAACACCGTCCGAGCCATGGGGGAAGAAATGAAGGGCGAGCTTCGCCGCTGTCTCGGTTCTAACGGCGCCGCCTATCCTCTGAACGGAGAATCCGATATCAAGGAGCTGGTTCTTGACCTCGTCACTGACAGCCTGGGAATCACCGACGATAAGGACGTGGTTCCACCCGGACTGGGCGTAGCTCTGGAGCTGAACGAGGGTCGTTGGATCGAGCTTTTTGGGGTTGACCGGGAGAACTGGAACGCCCAGCAGCTTTGCATATGGAAGGACAACTATGTAGTCGATTAAATCATCGTTCCGGACGATTATGAGGTCGTACTGGGGCTTCTGCCCCCCCTGGGCGGAGGCATGGGGGAGCGCGAGGGACGAAGCCGCGAGAAAGATGAGAGCCAGAGCCAGCGCCCGTTTTAGCATTTCACCACCTAAAAAGGATGGGAGGGGCCGCTTAAAAGGTTTTTGAGGCTTAGAGTTCAAGCTCCTCGCCCGGTCTGAGGATGATGACCTTGGCCTTGTCCCCGACGAGCCTCTTGAACTCCTCTGGATCGGCTGAAATCGGCGGCCAGGTGTTGTAGTGCATCGGGACAACTTTCTTCGGTTTGAGGAGCTCAACTGCCTTTGCCGCTTCCCTCGGTCCCATCGTGAAGTGGCCGCCTATCGGAAGCAGGGCAACGTCAATCGGTCCGTAGAGTTCGTTGAACAGGGCCATGTCCGAGAACACGAAGGTGTCTCCGGCGTGATAGATCGTCTTCCCGTCGAGCTTGACGATAAAGCCCGAGGCGTTTCCTATGCTGTGCACTCCATCGCTGCTCGAGTGCCAGGCCGGAACCTGGATTATGCCAACGCCCTCTATTTCAGTCGGCCCGTAGTTCATCCCTATCGTTTCAACGGAACCGTTAGACTGCTGGTTAATGTAGTTCGCTACATCGAACATCGCGACGATCTTCGCCCCCGTTTTCTTGGCAATCTCTATGGCATCTCCAATGTGGTCGCCGTGGGCGTGGGTGACCAGAATAAGGTCGGTCTCGAGTTCTTCTGGCTTTACATCGGCCTGCGGGTTTCCGCTGAGGAACGGGTCTATCAGGATTTTCTTGCTCCCCTCAATGTGGAAAGCCGCGTGTCCCAGAAAGCGCACCTTCACCATCTCCACCACCTCCAATTTAAAATAACCCGAGCTTACTTAAAGCTTTCGCCCGGGGTTTTCGTGTTCAAATAAGCCCATTGAGGTCATATTAAAGCGCATTCACGTCCCTCTTTGCCCCGCTGTCCGTTTTGGGAAAGCTTATATACGATTCCACCGAGATTTTAACGGTGAGGCTGATGAGTCTTGACTACTTCTTCAGGCCAAAGGGCATTGCCGTTATCGGGGCATCCAACGACCCCCTAAAACTCGGCTACGAGGTCTTCAAGAACCTTAAGAAATACAAGGCCGGCAAGGTTTATCCAGTTAACGTCAAGGACGAGATCGTTCAGGGTGTCAAGGCCTACAGGAACGTTAAAGAGATCCCGGACGACGTGGACCTAGCGGTCGTCGTTGTTCCGAAGCGCTTCGTAAAGCAGACCATAATAGACTGCGGCGAGAAGGGCGTCAAGGGAATAATCCTGATCACGGCTGGCTTCGGCGAGGTGGGCGAGGAAGGGAAGCGCGAGGAGCGCGAGCTGGTGGAGATAGCACACAGGTACGGGATGAGAATAGTCGGCCCGAACTGCGTCGGCATAATGAACACCCACAACGACATGAACGCCACCTTCGTCATGGACGCGAAGAAGGGCGACATAGCTTTCATAAGCCAGAGCGGAGCTTTGGGAGCGGGAATCATCTACAAGACCGTCAAAGAGGGAATAGGCTTCTCAAAGTTCGTGAGCATCGGCAACATGGCGGATGTGGATTTCTCCGAGTTCATGGAGTACTTAGCGGACACCGAGGAGGACAAGGCCATAGCGCTCTACATAGAGGGCCTCAAGGACGGCAGGAAGTTCATGGAGGTGGCGAAGCGCGTGACCGGGAAGAAGCCGGTGATAGTCCTCAAGGCCGGGAAGAGCGAGAGCGGCGCCAGAGCGGCCTCAAGCCACACCGGTTCTTTGGCCGGAAGCTGGCGCATCTACGAGGCCGCCTTCAAGCAGAGCGGCGTTATAATCGCCGATACCATCGATGACATGCTCAGCATGGCGAGGGCCTTCACCCAGCCCCTGCCAAAGGGGAAGCGCGTCGCAATAATGACCAACGCGGGTGGCCCTGGAGTTTTAACGGCCGATGCGATAGACAAGCTTGGATTGAAGCTGGCGAATCTTGAAGAGAAGACGATAAAGGAGCTTCGCTCGTTCCTCCCGCCGATGGCGGCGGTGAAGAACCCCGTCGATATGATAGCCTCCGCCAGGGGAGAGGACTACTATCGCACGGCAAAGGCCCTGCTTGAGGATCCCAACGTTGACATGCTCATAAGCATCTGCGTCGTCCCGACCTTCGCGGGAATGACTCCCACAGAGCACGCCGAAGGGGTCATCAGGGCGGTTAAGGAGGTCAACAACGGTAAGCCCGTCCTCGGCCTCTTCATGGCAGGCTACGTGAGTGAGAAGGCCAAGGATCTCCTGGAGGAGAACGGAATTCCGAGCTACGAGAGGCCGGAAGATGTTGCGGCTGGAGCCTACGCTCTGGTGGAGTTTGCGAAGGACAGGGGAGTTTTGAAGGAGGAGTGAGGTGATTTTGGATGGCGAAGGTTACCGACATGGTTTTATGGGACAAGCCCGGGGAGAAGGTGCTCCTCCTCGGGAATCAGGCCATAGCCAGGGGCGCGCTCGAGGCCAACATAGCGGTCTACGCGGCCTATCCGGGAACCCCGAGTTCCGAGCTTACGGACACGATGGCCATCGTCGCCAAGAAGGCCGGTGTCTACATGGAGTACTCGACCAACGAGAAGGTCGCCTTTGAGACTGCCTTGGCAGCCGCTTGGAGCGGTCTCAGGGCTATGACGGCCATGAAGCACGTTGGATTAAACGTTGCCGCGGACACTTTCCTCAGCGCCGTCGGCATGGGCGTCGAGGGCGGTTTCGTCATAATGGTGGCAGATGACCCGAGCATGTGGAGCAGCCAGAACGAGCAGGACACCCGCGTTTACGCGAAGTTCGCTAACGTGCCCGTTCTTGAACCGAGCTCACCGCACGAGGCCAAGGAGATGACGAAGTACGCCTTCGAGCTGAGCGAGAAGTTCAAGCACTTCGTCATTCTGAGAACGACCACGAGAAGCTCCCACGCGAGGGGCGACGTTGTTCTCGGGGAACTGCCGGAGGAGATAAAGGCTGGAACGAGGAAGTTTGGAAAGTTCGAGAAGGACCCGAGCAGGTTCGTTGACGTTCCCTCCAACGCCAGGAAGTTCCACCCTCTCATCCTCGAGAAGATCGAGAAGATCCGCGAGGAGTTCAACGACATGCCCTTCAACTGGATCGAGGGCGACGAGAACGCGAAGGTCGGCATAATCGCCCCGGGCCTTGCCTACGCCTACGTCAAGGAGGCCCTCCACTGGCTCGGTGTAAAGAACGTCAAGATACTCAAGCTCGGTACGCCATTCCCGGTTCCCTACGGCCTGCTTGAGAAGTTCATGGACGGGCTTGAGAGGGTTCTCATCGTTGAGGAGCTTGAGCCTGTGGTTGAGGAGCAGGTCAAGACCTGGGCCTACGACAGGGGACTCAGGATACCCATCCACGGGAAGGACCTCGTTCCGCGCGTTTACGAGATGACCACTCGGAGGGCCGTCACCGCGATAGCGAAATTCCTCGGAATCGAGACCCCGCTGAACTACGAGGAACTCGACGAGAAGTACAAGAGGGCACTGGAGATAGTCCCGCCGAGGCCGCCGAGCCTCTGTCCGGCCTGCCCGCACAGGAACAGCTTCTACGCCATCAGGAAGGCCACCCACGCGAGGGGCATCTACCCGAGCGACATCGGGTGTTACACCCTCGGTGTCCTTCCGCCGCTCCAGACGGTTGACACCACCGTCGCGATGGGCGGTTCGATAGGCATAGCCCACGGCCTTGAGATAGCCCAGCACGGTTCGATAAGCGAGGAGCAGAGGAAGAACGCCAAGAAGATAGTCGTTGCCACCATAGGCGACTCGACGTTCTTCCACACCGGCCTTCCGGCTTTGGCCAACGCCATCTACAACCGCTCAAACATAGTCATAGTCGTCCTCGACAACCTCGTCACGGCAATGACCGGCGACCAGCCCAACCCAAGCACCGGCCAGACGCCGCACGGCATGGGCAAGAGGATTCCGATAGAGGATGTCGCAAGGGCGATGGGTGCCGACTTCGTGGCCGTGGTTGATCCATACGACATTAAGAAGACCTATGAGGTCATGAAGAAGGCTCTTGAGGTCGAGGGAGTGAGTGTCGTTGTATCAAGGCAGATATGCGCCCTCTACAAGATAGGCCAGATGAGGCGCAGGGGCGAGAAGTGGCCGATCTACTACGTCGACGAGGACGCCTGTACCGGCTGTAAGATATGTATCAACGCCTACGGCTGCCCGGCCATCTACTGGGACGAGGAGAGGAAGCAGGCGAGGATAGAGCCGAGCATGTGCTGGGGCTGCGGCGGATGTGCGCAGATATGTCCGTTCGGCGCCTTCAAGCCCGTAGAGGGGGGAGACGAATGAAGCCGATTAAGGAG
>JALVWX010000090.1 GCA_027023165.1 Thermococcus sp.
CCGAATACAGGGAAACGATTGAGGACGTTGAACCCTTTGTCCTCTTTGGAGTGCACGCCTGCGACATCTTTGGCCTGAAAATACTCGACACCGTTTACCTCGACGAGCTTCCCGACAAGTATTACAGAGTTCGCAGGGAGAAGGGAATCATAATCGGGATAAGTTGCATGCCAGATGAGTACTGCTTCTGCAACCTCCGCGAGACTGATTTCGCCGATGACGGCTTTGACCTGTTCTTCCACGAGATTCCGGACGGCTGGCTCGTTCGCGTCGGCTCTCCAAAGGGCCATAGAATAGTGGATAAGAACATCAAACTCTTTGAAGAGGTTACAACAAAGGATATCTGCGCCTTTAGGGAGTTCGAGAGGAAGAGGAGCGAGGCGTTCAAGTACCATGAGGACTGGGGAGACCTGCGCTACCTGCTCGAACTTGAGATGGAGCACCCAATGTGGGAGGAGGAAGCCAAGAAATGTCTCGCCTGCGGAATCTGCAACACGACATGCCCCACCTGTCGCTGTTATGAGGTGCAGGACGTGGTAAACCTCGACGGAGTTACGGGCTATAGGGAAAGGCGCTGGGACTCCTGCCAGTTCAGGAGCCACGGCCTCGTTGCCGGTGGTCACAACTTTAGGCCCACTAAAAAGGACCGCTTTAGAAACCGCTACCTCTGCAAAAACTCCTACAACGAAAAGCTGGGCCTAAGCTTCTGTGTCGGCTGTGGCCGCTGTACGGCATTCTGTCCGGCGGGGATTAGCTTTGTGAGGAACCTGCGCGTCATCCTCGGCCTCGAGGAGCGCTCCTGTCCGGCGAAGATAGCCGAGGAGATTCCAAAGAAAGGTTTTGCCTATGCGGAAAACATCAGGGGTGAGGACGTATGAGCGAGGTCGTGCCCAAGGATATTATGATGCCCGACGATAACCCCTACGCCCTCCACAGGGTTAAGGTTCTGAAGGTCTACAAACTCACGGAAAAGGAAAAGCTCTTCCTCTTCCGCTTCGAGGACCCAGAGATAGCTGAAACCTGGACGTTCAAGCCTGGTCAGTTCGTCCAGCTGACCATTCCCGGCGTTGGAGAGGTTCCAATAAGCATCTGTTCCTCGCCGATGAGAAGGGGCTTCTTTGAGCTGTGCATCAGAAAGGCGGGAAGGGTGACAACTGTAGTCCACAGGCTTAAGCCCGGAGACACGGTTCTCGTTCGCGGTCCCTACGGCAACGGCTTCCCTGTTGATGAGTGGGAGGGCATGGATTTACTCCTTATCGCCGCTGGACTGGGAACGGCCCCGCTGAGGAGCGTTTTCCTTTACGCGATGGACAACCGCTGGAAGTACGGCAACATAACGTTCATCAATACTGCCCGCTACGGTAAAGACCTGCTCTTTTACAGGGAGCTTGAGGCAATGAAGGACCTGGCGGAAGCTGAGAACGTCAAAATAATCCAGAGCGTAACCAGAGACCCGGACTGGCCAGGGAGACACGGCAGGCCCCAGAAATTCATAGTCGAGGCCAACACCAACCCGAAGAAGACTGCCATAGCCATCTGCGGTCCCCCGAGGATGTACAAGTCGGTCTTTGAGTCGCTCATCAACTACGGCTACAGGCCAGAGAACATCTACGTAACCCTGGAGAGGAAGATGAAGTGCGGAATCGGAAAATGTGGCCACTGCGTTGCCGGAACGAGCACGAGCTGGAAGTACATCTGCAAAGACGGGCCGGTTTTCGGCTACTTTGATATAGTTTCAACACCCGGCTTGCTCGACTGAGGTGATGGGAATGGAAGAGAAAAAAATCCGCATCGGGTTTTACGCTCTAACCTCATGCTACGGCTGTCAGCTCCAGCTGGCCATGATGGACGAGCTTCTACAACTCATTCCAAACGCTGAAATCGTATGCTGGTACATGCTCGAGAGGAACAGCGTCGAGGATGAGCCGGTTGACATAGCCTTCATCGAAGGAAGCGTCTCGACGGAGGAAGAAGTTGAACTCGTTAAGAAAATCCGCGAGAACGCGAAGATAGTGGTGGCCGTCGGTTCCTGTGCCGTTCAGGGCGGTGTCCAGAGCTGGGAAAAGGATAAGCCACTTGAGGAGCTCTGGAAGACGGTTTACGGCGATGCCAAGGTCAAGTTCCAGCCCAAGATGGCCGAGCCGGTCTCGAAGTACATCAAGGTGGACTACAACATCTACGGCTGTCCACCGGAGAAGAGGGACTTCCTCTACGCCCTCGGGACGTTCCTGATAGGTTCCTGGCCGGAGGACATAGATTATCCAGTCTGCCTTGAGTGCAGGCTGAACGGAAATCCGTGCGTGCTTCTGGAGAAAGGCCTTCCATGCCTTGGCCCGATAACAAGGGCCGGGTGTAACGCCCGCTGTCCTGCTTATGGTATAGCGTGCATCGGTTGCAGGGGCGCGATAGGCTACGACGTTGCCTGGTTCGACTCGCTCGCGAGGGTCTTCAAGGAGAAGGGTCTGACCAAGGAGGAAATCCTGGAGAGAATGAAGATTTTCAACGCCCACAATCCAAAGGTCGAGGAAATGGTCAACAAGATATTCGAGGGGGTGAAAGAATGAGCAGGGTTTACCTCCCAATCACCGTTGACCACATAGCGAGAGTGGAAGGCAAAGGCGGGGTTGAGATTGTAGTTGGCGACGATGGCGTCAAGGAGGT
>JALVWX010000091.1 GCA_027023165.1 Thermococcus sp.
CATCACACGAGGTTGTAGCGCTGGAGGAGCAGCAGCTCGTCGAGGGTGAGCTTCTCACCGCGCTTGAACTTCTCGAGGGCCTCGACGGCCTTCTCGAAGCTGGCGTCCTTCTTGGCGTGCATCCTCGCAACGAGGCGGTAGGCTATAAGCTCCTTGTGCTTCTCGTCGTACTCACGTATCTTCTTCTCGATTGCGCGAAGCTCCTTCCTAACTTCCCTGATCTTGTCGCGAAGCTCAACGACCTTGGCGTGGTACTCGTCAGCCTCCTTCTTGACCTCGTCTGCCTTGTTGAAGGCCTGTATCATCTGCTCATGGAACTGCTGGCTCTGGTTGGCGAGCTTCTGTATCTCGAGGCTGATGTTTCTCCTCGCCTTCTTGAGCTGGTCAACCTTCTTCCTGGCCTCGACGAGCTTCTTGTGGAAGCGGTCGGCCTGCTGGAGTATCTCAAGCTCCGTCGCGAGAACCTGTATCTGGTCGACGATCTGCTTCTCCCTGTCGGGAGTGATGTTCGGGTTGGTCTGCAGCTCCCACTCGAGCTTCTCTATCTTCTCCTGGATCTTCGCCGGCGGCATCTTAAGCCTTCTAAGCTGGTTGTACTCGTCCCTCTTCGTCCTGTACTCGAGTATCTCCTGGTAGAGAAGGTCGAGCTTGGCGTTTATCTCCTCGCGGTTCTTCTTGAGCTCCTGTATCTGTTTGTTGATTTCATCGCGCTTGGCCTTGTACTCGCGCCCCTTCTGGCGGAGCTGCTGGACCTCCTTGTTCTTCTCGTCCCTCTTCTGTATCCAGCTTTGAAGCTCCTTCTCAAGCTCGTCGAGTTTGGCCCTTATTTCGTTTCTCTCCTTTTCAAGGGCCTCTATCTCCCTCTTGATCCTCTTAATTTCCGCTGGGTCAACTTTCGTCTGCATCGCTCTTACCCCTCTCCCTTTTTAGAACAGCTGTCCTGCTCAAACATTCTGAACCCAGAAAGGGAACAGTAAATAAAAACTTTTTGGCCGGGATGGCCATTCGCAGAATGGGAAAAAGAAGCACCGTCGCTCATCCGGTGACCTGCGTTCCGGTTTTCCCCTCAAGCGCCTCAACGGCCCTGTCCAGAGCGGCTATGACAGCCCTTTCGCCTCCCCACTCGACGAAGCGCATAGCTGCTAAAACCTTCGGTCCCATGCTGCCCTTCTTGAAGTGACCCTCCTCGTAATACTTCCTCAGCTCGTTCACCGTGACCCTCTCGAGCCACCTCTCGTCGGGCTTGCCGAAGTTTACCGCGGCACCGTTCACGTCGGTCAGTATCATGAAGATGTCCGCCTTTACTTCCTCGGCCAGCCTCTCTCCGGCCAGGTCCTTGTCTATGACGGCCTCCACCCCGTTGAGCTGGCCGTCCTTCTCCACAACGGGGACGCCGCCACCGCCGCTCGCTATCACTATGAAGCCCTTCTCAACGAGGTCGACTATGACCGGCGCCTCGACGTGGCCCTTAGGGTCGGGACTGGGAACAACGCGCCTCCATCCCCTTCCGGAGTCCTCTATGACGACCCAGCCCTTCTCCTCCGCGAGCTTCTTTGCCGTCTCCTCGTCGTAGAACGGCCCAACGGGCTTGCTCGGGTTATGGAAGGCAGGATCGTTCTTATCCACTATCGTCTGGGTCACTATCGTAGCCACAGGCCTCTCTATCCCACGCTTCTTCAGCTCGTTGTGCAGGGCCTGCTGGATCATGTAGCCTATCTGACCCTGCGTCATGGCCCCGGCCACGTCCATCGGCTGGGCAGGAATGCCGTAGACCTGCTGACCCGCATCCATGTGGAGGAGGAGAGCGCCTACCTGAGGTCCGTTTCCGTGCGTGATAACGACCTCGTAACCCTTTTCGATTATATCGACTATCTGCTCCGCAGTCTTCATGACGTTTCCCATCTGCTCATCGTAAGTGCCCTTTTGGCCTCTCTGAAGAATTGCGTTGCCTCCAAGGGCTATGACGACTCTCTTCATCATCTCACCTCCGGGATGAATGAGTAGGTTTACTGACATAAAAACGTTCGTTAGGTGCCAGGGTTGTTCACTGGAAAAAGGTTCGGTCGGCTGGAGAATAAGTTGACAAAGGTAAAGAGCTGTCAGAGATACCACTCGGAGAAGCTGCCGAGGCCCAGCCTTTCGAGGGTCCTCATTACCCCGAGGGCGATGCCCTCGACCTCTATGCCGCCTGGGAGCTTGTAGGCATCGCCGACGACGTAAACATCGCTTATCGGGAGGTTCTCCACAGTCTGCCCGCTGGCGACCCTGTTGACCGGGTTTCCGTCGAGGTAGGTCTGGATCAGCAGGATTTCACCTTCCCCGTCGAGGTCTGGAAAAATCCCGTGGATATCCTCGATTCCCTTCCTCTGCTCGGCCTTGACGTTCTTTGATTGGAGCGCGTGGTGGAGCATTATCAGCGTGTATCCTTCAGGGGCCAGCTCGGGAGAAACGCTGGAGGGCTCATTGTAGCCGTTTATCCTCTCGGTGTCGAGGGTGAAGACTACGGTGTTGCCTATCCTGGGTTTACCCTTCAGGGCAACGTTGTATTTTATACCCTCGCTCGGCCTTAGCGAGTCAACTTTCTTCAGGTATTCGCGGTCGAAGTTCCTCCTTCCAATTAGCTCGACGGTCTCCTTTATCCCGACGTTGGAAATCAGG
>JALVWX010000092.1 GCA_027023165.1 Thermococcus sp.
CCGAAAAGGTGATGACCGTGCTTCCTAAGACCTACGACCCCAACGAGATTGAGCCCAAGTGGCAGAAGTTCTGGCTCGATGAGAAGATTTACAAGTACGAGCTCGACGAGAAGAGGCCGAGCTACGCGATAGACACCCCGCCGCCGTTCACGAGCGGAACGCTCCACCTCGGCCACGTTTTAAGTCATACCTGGATCGACATCATCGCGCGCTATAAGCGAATGACCGGCTACAACGTGCTCTTCCCGCAGGGCTTCGACAACCACGGCCTCCCGACCGAGCTGAAGGTCGAGAAGGAGTTCGGAATAAGCAAGGACCAGCCGGAAAAGTTCCTTCAGAAGTGTATCGAGTGGACCTGGCAGGCCATTGAGGCCATGAGAAACCAGTTCATCCGCATAGGCTACTCCGCCGACTGGGATTTGGAGTACCACACCATGGACGACTGGTACAAGGCAGCGGTCCAGAAGTCGCTCATCGAGTTCTACAAGAAGGGCATGCTCTACCGCGACGAACACCCGGTCTACTGGTGCCCGCGCTGCAGGACAAGCCTTGCTAAAGCCGAGGTCGGCTACGTCGAGGAGGACGGTTACCTCTACTACATCAAGCTCCCTCTCGCCGACGGTTCCGGCCACGTCCCGATAGCGACGACGAGACCCGAACTGATGCCGGCCTGTGTGGCGGTATTCGTCCATCCCGAGGACGAGCGCTATAAAGATGTGGTCGGCAAAAAGGTGAAGCTCCCGATATTCGAGCGCGAGGTTCCGGTTATAGCCGATGCCGACGTCGACCCCGAGTTCGGAACCGGTGCGGTCTACAACTGTACCTACGGTGACGAACAGGACGTGGTCTGGCAGAAGCGCTACAACCTCCCTGTTATCATAGCGATCAACGAGGACGGCACGATGAACGAGAACGCCGGGCCATACAAGGGCCTCAAGACTGAGGAAGCCCGGAAGAAGATCACCGAAGACCTTGAGAAGATGGGCCTCCTCTACCAGAAGAAGGAGGTCCACCACCGCGTGCTCCGCCACACCGAGAGGAGCTCCTGTATGGCCCCGATCGAGCTCCTGCCCAAGAAGCAGTGGTTCATCAAGGTGAGGGACTTCACGGACGAGATAGTGAAGGTAGCGGAGGGGATCAACTGGTACCCGAGCGACATGTTCCTCCGCCTCAAGGACTGGGCCGACTCGATGGACTGGGACTGGGTCATAAGCAGGCAGAGGGTTTTCGGAACGCCCATCCCGTTCTGGGTCTGCAGGAACGGTGAGATAATCCTGCCCAACGAGGAGGACCTGCCGGTTGACCCGCGCTTCGACAAGCCGCCAAGGAAGTGCTCCGACGGCAGCGACCCGGAGCCGGTAACGGACGTCCTCGACTGCTGGGTCGACTCGAGCATGAGCGCCCTCATGATAAGCCGCTGGTACGACGCGGTGATGGGAGACGAGGAAGGGAAGCGCTGGTTCGATCACAACTTCCCCACCGCTCTGAGGCCGCAGGGGACGGACATTATCAGGACGTGGGCGTTCTACACGATATTCAGGACTTGGGTCCTCACCGGCGAGAAGCCCTGGGACGACATCCTCATCAACGGTATGGTCGCCGGGCCGGACGGCAGGAAGATGAGCAAGAGCTACGGCAACGTCGTTGCTCCAGACGAGGTCATCCCGAAGTACGGTGCCGACGCTTTAAGGCTCTGGACTGCACTCGCTCCCCCAGGAGAGGACCACCCCTTCAAGTGGGAAACGGTTGATTACAACTACCGCTTCCTCCAGAAGGTCTGGAACATCTACCGCTTTGCAGAGCGTCATTTGGAAGACTTCGACCCCGCTAAAGCGCCAGCCGAGCTTGAGCCGCTCGACCGCTGGATTCTCTCAAGGCTTCACAGACTCATCAAGTTCGCCACGGAGGAGATGGAGCGCTACCGCTTCAACCTTCTTACCAGGGAGCTGATAACATTCATCTGGCATGAGGTTGCCGACGACTACATCGAGATGATTAAATACAGACTCTACGGCGACGACGAGGAGAGCAAGCTCAAGGCCAAAGCGGCGCTCTACGAGTTGCTCTACAACACCATGCTCCTGCTGGCTCCCTTCGCCCCGCACATCACGGAGGAACTCTACCAGAACCTCTTCCGCGAGAGGGTTAAGGCAAAGAGCCTCCACCTCCTCGAGTGGCCGAAGTTCAGGGAGGATAGGATTGACGAAAACGCTGAAAAGCTCGGCGAGCTGGCCAGAGAGATAGTTGGGGCCATTAGACGCTACAAGAACAGCCACGGCCTTGCCCTGAACGCGAAGCTCAAGCACGTTGCCATATACGCCACCGACTCCTACGAGATGCTCAAGACCATAGAGAAGGACATCGCCGGAACCATGAACATCGAGAGGCTCGAGATTATCAAAGGGGAGCCGGAACTCGAAGAGCGCATCATCGAGATAAAGCCAAACTTCAGAACGGTTGGCCCGCGCTATGGAAAGCTCGTGCCGAAGATTACCGCTTACCTCAAGGAGAACGCGGAGGAAGTTGCCAGGGCCATCAAAGAGACGGGGAAGGTCGAGTTCGAGGTTGAGGGAGAAAGGGTGGAGCTTACGAAGGACGACGTTGTCATAAGGAAGGCGGTGTTCAGCGAGGGCGAGGAGGTTGAGA
>JALVWX010000093.1 GCA_027023165.1 Thermococcus sp.
CCACAAAGAGGGTACCGTTTTCGACGCGGAAGAACGCTGAGAACGCCCCGCCCTCGACCGTGAAGTTAACGCTGTATTCACCGGGCGAGATAGCACCGTCGGGCTTCCAGGGGACAGTCGGGGTGTCCGGCCGGCCGGGCACTCCGCTCCCGCTCATGCATCCGGCCGAAGCCGCAAGTAGGGCAGTGATGAGAACCAACGCGAGCGGTTTGATGCCTTTCATCATGCGATTAAGGTGGAGGTTTGACTTTTAAGTCTGCCGCCGGCACAAAGCATATATTCAGCCAGACCAACTTTCAACGACCGTCTTAAAGTTAAGAAGGTGATAGGCATGGGAAGACACTACCTCCCGAACCTCCCGCAGAAGGAGAAGATGCTGAGGGAAATCGGGTTTGAGAGCATTGATGAGCTGTTCTCTGACGTTCCGGAGGGGGTGGTCACGGAGTTCGACCTTCCCGAGGGAAAGAGCGAGTACGAGGTCTTCACCGAACTGAACGACCTCCTGAGCAGGAACGGGACCGTCCTCGAGATGCCGAGCTTTCTCGGTGCCGGAACCTACTTCCACTACGTTCCCGCCCATGTCAAGTACCTCATCGAGAGGAGCGAGTTCCTGACCGCGTACACCCCATACCAGCCGGAGGTAAGTCAGGGCATGCTCCAGGCGCTCTTCGAGTACCAGAGCCTCATCGCGGAACTCGTTGGACTGCCGATCGTGAACTCTTCGATGTACGACTGGGGGACGGCGATGGCTGAGGCGGCTCTGATGGTGGCCAGACACACCAGGAGGAAGAAATTTGTCGTTCCAAGGGCACTCAGCCCGGAGAAGAGGGAAGTCCTTAGAACCTATACGGCAGGTCCGGGACTTGAGACGGTTGAGGTTCCCTGGGATGAGAGGGGTCAACTCGACATCGAGAAGCTCAAAGAGGCCGCTGAAGGAGCCGCCGGAGTCTACGTCGAGATGCCCAACTTCTTCGGCCTGCTCGAGGAGAGCATAGAAGAGATAGGCGAGATAGCCCACGAGGCCGGGGCGCTCTTCGTCGTTGGGGTTGATCCGACAATCCTGGGAATCGTCGAGGCTCCCGGCGAACTTGGGGCGGACATCGTGGTCGGAGAAGCGGCTTACTTCGGAAACCCGATGAACTTCGGCGGCCCGAGGGCCGGAATCTTCGCAGTTAGGAACGACAGGAAGCTGATAAGGCAGATGCCCGGCAGGATAATCGGAATGACGAAGACGGAAGACGGAAAGAGGGCTTTCGTGATGACCCTTCAGACGAGGGAGCAACACATAAGGCGCGCCAAGGCCACCTCGAACATCTGCTCAAACGAGGCTCTCGTTGCTGTGGCGGCCGCCATACACCTCGCGAGCCTCGGGCCGAGAGGTCTCAGAGAGCTTGGAGAGGTTATCCTCAAGAATACTGCCTACCTCAAGAAGAGACTGGGCGAAGTTGCCGAGGTTCCCTTTGAGGGTGTTAACTTCAAGGACGTTCCGGTCAAGTTTGGCGTTCCCTACGAAGTCGTCCACGAGAGGCTTTTAGAGAGGGGCATACACGGCGGCTACTACATTGGAAGGCACTTCCCGGAGCTTGGGGAGACAGCGCTCTTTGCAGCAACTGAAACCACGAGGAAGGAGTGGGTTGATGAACTAATTGAAGCCCTCAAGGAGGTGGCCTGAATGTTCCGCCAGGCTAAATGGGACGAACCTACCGTTTTTGAGCTTTCCAGACCCGGAAGGGTCGGTTACACCATGCCCAATCCGATTGAGGACGTTAACGTCGAAATCCCCGAGAAGCTGAGGAGGAAAAGCGAACTTAACCTCCCGGAGCTGAGCGAGCCTGAGGTGGTCAAGCACTACACCCGTCTAAGCGAGATGAACTACGGGGTTGACAGCGGCATCTACCCGCTCGGCTCGTGCACCATGAAGTACAACCCCAAGATAAACGAGGATATTGCCTCTCATCCCGGCGTTGCGTACATCCACCCGTACCAGGACGAGAGAACCGTCCAGGGAGCGCTCAAAATCATGTGGGAGCTGGAGCAGTGGCTGAAGGAGATAACGGGAATGGATCGCTTTACGTTACAGCCAGCCGCCGGAGCGAACGGCGAGTTCACGGGCGTTTCGATAATTCGCGCATATCACCTTGACCGTGGAGAGACCCAGAGGACCGAAATGCTCGTTCCTGACTCTGCCCACGGAACGAACCCGGCCAGTGCGGCGATGGCAGGATTTAAGGTCTTGGAGATACCTTCCAACGAGAACGGAACCGTTGATCTGGAAGCCCTTGAGAACGCCGTGAGCGAGAGAACCGCCGGCTTAATGCTCACTAACCCCAACACCCTCGGAATCTTCGAGGATGAGATCCTTGAGATAGCGAGGATAGTTCACAAGGCTGGAGGACTTCTCTACTACGACGGCGCGAACCTCAACGCGGTCCTTGGAAAGGTGCGTCCGGGGGACATGGGCTTCGACGTGGTGCACCTCAACCTCCACAAGACCTTCTCGACTCCACACGGTGGTGGCGGTCCCGGAAGCGGGCCTGTTGGAGTAAAGGACTTCCTGAAGGACTACCTGCCGGTTCCGCTCGTGAGCTATGACGAAGAAAACGACCGGTATTACCTGGATTACAACGTGC
>JALVWX010000094.1 GCA_027023165.1 Thermococcus sp.
TCACTAAAACGTCCCTGTCCTTCTGCTCTTTAACAAAGGGAAGCAGGCTCCCCAGACCGAGGTCGAAGCCGTCGAACGCTAAGTACATTCCGAGGAGGAAGGCTGAAAAGTAAAACCAGGCAGTCGCGTAGTCCATCACTGACCACCTCCCGCGGCGCTAACTGCAGGAGCGGGCTTCGAGGTAACGTCGCCCTCAACCGGCTCCGGTCCCTCCCTGACGAGCTTCTTGACGAAGTGGAGCCAGATGTAGAACAGCAGCAGGTAGACGATGACGAAGCCTATCAGGGTTATCAGCACGCTGGTCGCCGAGACGTTCGGTGAAACGCCGGTATTGACGGTGACCATTCCCCAGACCATCCAGGGCATCCTGCCGACCTCGTGGGTGAACCAGCCGGCGAGTCCGGCGAGCCACGGGAGCGGCAGGGTGACGACGAGCACCTTGAGGAACCAGCGAGCGTCGTAGAGCTTGCCGAGGAGGAGCAGGAGCACCCCAAGGCCGCCGATGGCTATGAAGAGCGTTCCGAGGCCGACCATGACGCGGTAGGCGTAGAACATGAAGGCAACGGGCACGGACTTCTCGAGGACCCCCACCATCTTCTCGTTCGCGTTGGGATCGTTCGGGTCGACGCCGTAGGCCTTTTCAAGCTGTGAGATCACCTGCTTTTTGACCTTTTCATCGGCGTAGTTCGGGTTGTTTAGAACCTGCTCGTACCAGACGTATTTGGCCGCGTCGTGCAGTCCGAGAACCTTGGCGTTCCAGTCACCGTATGCCAGCCAGCTGAGGAGCTTTGGAATCTCAATAGCATACTTCACCTGCTGGTTTTTCTCGTCAACGATGCCGAAGACCACCATCGGTGCTCCTGTCTCCGTTTTGAATAGACCCTCGTCGGCCGCTAACTTAGTCGGCTGGTACTTGGCTATGACCATGCCCTCCTCGTGACCCGTCGGGTAGAGCTGGATTATCGAGCTTATCGCGAGGACGACTATGCCTATCGCAACAGCTGAGCGCGCTACTTGGACGTGCCTCTTCTTGAGGAGGTAGTAGGCACCCACTGCGGCAACTATGTAGGCTCCGGTCAGTATTGCGGAGTTTATGGTGTGAGTGTACTGGGAAACGAGAAGCGGGTTAAAGACGGCCTTCATAAAGTCTGTAAGCTCCGCCCTCGGGCCGAGCGGTGTGTTCTTGATGACGTAGGCAGTCGGAACCTGTTGCCAGCTGTTGGCTATGAGGATCCAGAGTCCCGACAGGCTGGAACCAATGAAAACGAAGAATGAGGCGATCCAGCTTATGACCCTCGGGAGCCTGTCCATGCCGAAGAGCAAAACGCCGATGAAGGTCGACTCAAGGGCGAAGGCGAAGAGACCCTCGAGCATCAGCGGCGGCCCGAAGATCGAGCCAACGAAGACCGAGTAGTTCGCCCAGTTGGCACCGAACTCGAACTCCATGACGATTCCCGTTGGAACGCCAAGGACAAAGAACACTCCAAGCCACTTGCTGAAGAACTTTGCGGCTTTATGCCACTGCTCCTCGTTGGTTATCGCTGCCATGGTCCAGAGCAGAAACACCATGAAACCCATTCCTATACTCGCGGGCACGAAAATCCAATGGTAGCCCGCGGTGAGTGCAAACTGGATTCTAGAGAGCAGTACCGGGTCCATTCCACGTCACCTCCGGGTTTGTCCCTCAAACTTTCAATACTGACATCCAAACTTATAATGTTTTCGGGTATCCGAACATGGTTCATCGACAAAAAACGAAAAATTTGGTTGGAGAACTAGCTGTTTGCCCTCGGCTTCATGAAGAAGCCCACCCCGTGAACCTCTGCTTCGTAGAGAACGAAGCCCACAGTAAAGAGCATTCCTACCACGATCCATACAACGTTGTGCGCCAGGAATGCTATCAATACGAACAGCAGTGTCAGGGTTATGGCCACCAGCCCGTAGAACACTTCCTTCCCGGTTTCGGCCTTCACACTCATAGCGCATCACCGCCCATCCATTTCGCTTCCCGTTCTTATATCCCTTTCGCCTGTTAGGTTTTCCGAACCCGTAAGGTGCGAGAATCAAAAGGGTTAAATACCCCAACCTCCCAATTTTTTTAGACCAACCTAACTGAGGAGGTGTACCCATGGCAAGGGTTCTGATACTCGGTGGAGGAACTGCCGGACTGGTAGCGGCTCGTTATCTGAAGGCCGAAGCTGACAGGCTAAAGCTCGACGTTGACGTAACCATGATAACAGCGAGCGAGAGACACTACATGCCACCCCTCTTCATGGAAGTTGCCCTCGGTTCCGCGGAGGGGCATGAGACGTGGGCGCCGATAAAGAACGCCGAGAAGGTTTACGGCTTTAAAGTTGAACTGGATAAAGTTACGGAGATTGACATCGACAACAGGAAGGTAAAAACCGAGAGCGGTAAGGTGTACGATTACGATTACCTAGTCATTGGCCTTGGCGTTAAGTATGTGTGGGACAAGTATAAGGGACTTGCCGAGTACGGCTATCATAACTACACTCTCGAAGGAGCTCTTGAGCTCAGAAACGCGCTTTACAACTTCAAGGGAAAGAAGATAGTCATCTACACGCCCGAAGCACCGCACCGCTGTGGAAT
>JALVWX010000095.1 GCA_027023165.1 Thermococcus sp.
AGCCTAAAGAGGGTAAACCAGCAGCAGAGGAAGGCCAAGCTCCAGGAGTACAAGCGCGCCCAGAAGGCCGAGAACCTGCTCAAGATGGCGGCCGAGAAGGTAGGAAAGGACTTCGAAACCGCCTGGAGGGAGGTCTGGGTTCCACTCGAGGAGGAGTACGGCGAGGTCTACGCAGCCTTCGAAGACGCAGCCCAGAACGGCATGGACGTCCTCAAGGGACTCATAAGCGACGAATGGATAGAGGCGCTCAGGCCTATAATCGAGGCCTACGTCGAGATACCAACGGTAACGATCGACGCAGAGTTCGAGATAACCGTTCCCAAGCCGAACGGCATCGAGATCATCAAAGAGGCGTTGATAAGGGCACGCGACAGGGCCAACGAGGAGAAGGACATAGAAGTTAAGTTCTCATATCAGGGCGCTCCGCGCTACAGGATAGACATAAACGCGCCGGACTACTACAAGGCCGAGGCCGTCCTCGAGAGCATAGCCGAGGAGATACTCCGCGTCATCAAGGAAGCGGGCGGAGAGGCGACGCTGATACGGAAGGAGAAGCGCATAAAGAAGGTCAAGAAGAGGGGTAGCTGATGCACTTCAGGATAAGGAAGTGCCCCAAGTGCGGCAGGTACACGCTGAAGGAGACCTGCCCCGTCTGCGGAGAGAAGACCAAGGTAGCCCATCCGCCGCGCTTCTCGCCGGAAGATCCCTACGGGGAGTACAGGCGCAAGCTGAAGCGCGAGAAGCTGGGCATAGCCAGGAGGGAGTGAGATGAAGGAGACCACTATCTACGTTCTCGAGAGGCCAAAGCTGAGGGACCCCGTATTCATTGAAGGCCTTCCGGGAATAGGACTCGTCGGAAAGCTCGCGGCCGATCACCTCATCCAAGAACTCAACGCGGTCAAGTTCGCGGAACTCTACTCACCGCACTTTATGCATCAGGTTCTCATTAAGAAGAACTCCGTCGTCGAGCTGATGAAGAACGAGTTCTACTACTGGAAGAACCCGAACGAAAACGGGCGAGACATCATTATCATCACCGGCGACCAGCAGGTCGCTCCAACGGACAGCCCGGGTCACTACGAGGTCGTTGGCAAGATGCTGGACTTCATTGCCGAGTTCGGGACGAGGGAGATAATCACGATGGGCGGCTATCAGGTTCCGGAGCTTAAGGGCGAACCGAGGGTTTTAGCGGCCGTAACCCACGAGGGGCTAGTGGACTACTACCAGGAGAAGCTCAAGGACTGCTCCGTTGAAGTCCTCTGGAGGGAAGACGAGGGCGGGGCCATTGTGGGGGCCGCCGGCCTTCTCCTCGGCATGGGTAAGCTCCGCTCGATGTACGGCATAAGCCTGCTCGGCGAGAGCCTCGGCTACATAGTCGATGCCAAGGCCGCCAAAGCGGTCCTCTCCGCTGTTGCGAAGATACTTGGAATCGAACTCGACATGTCTGCCTTGGACGAGAGGGCTAAGGAAACCGAGGAGATACTCCAGAAGGTTCAGGAGATGCAGAGGGCGATGCTCGAGCAGGGGATGCCCCCGCAGCAGGAAGAGGAAGACAGGGGCTACCTCTGATTCCCTCTTTTCTTTGGGACTTGGTTGGGAACCAAAGGTTTGTAACACCGTTTTTAGAAAATTTTTTATAAGATAGCACTATTTATAGTTTTAATAACACCAACCGATGAAAGAGGTGGTAAAATTGCACATCCCAGACGGCTACCTCGGTCCGTACACCTGTGCGTTTTTCTACCTGATAATGATACCGATATGGTACAAGGCCTTCAGGTGGCTCAAGAACCTGAAGCCAAGCCAGGTGCCCCTCCTGGGAGTTCTGACGGCCTTTTCGTTCCTTGTGATGATGTACAACATGCCAGTTCCCGGGGGAACGACGGCCCACATCGTTGGAGGGACGATAATAGCGATACTAATCAGCCCATGGGCGGCAACGGTCTCCCTGACAATAGTGCTCCTGATACAGGCCCTCTTCTTTGGCGATGGTGGGATAACGACATACGCCGCAAACGTCTTCAACATGGGCGTTGTCCTGCCCTTCGTCGGTTACTACACCTACCGCTTCCTTACACAGAGGCTAAAGCTCAACGAGATTGTATCCGCTGGAATAGGGGCCTACGTGGGAATAGTGACTGCGGCGATTATGGCGGGAATTGAACTCGGAATTCAGCCCTATCTACAGCCCGGCTACTGCCCGTATCCACTGAGAGTTTCCGTTCCTGCGATGGCAATAGCGCACCTCGTTACCGCTGGTCCAGCGGCGGCTGTCGTCACCGCGGCAGTTGTGTGGTACGTCAAGAAGAGCAGACCCGACCTTTTTGCCATGAGGACAATAACCAAGACGAGGGGGTGATTGAATGGACAGGGTCACAAAAACGTTGCTCGCCATTGTCGGCGTCATGATAATCCTCTCTCCCATAGGAATACTCCTCGTCTGGAACTACAGTGACGCGTGGGGTGAATGGGACGTCAATACCGTCGAGCAGATGGTCGGCCACAAGCTTCCGGGAATGGAAAAGCTGGCAGACATCTGGAACCACGCGGTTCTTCCGGATTACAACGTTCCCGGCTGGGAAGACAAACTGCACGCATCCATTGGAT
>JALVWX010000096.1 GCA_027023165.1 Thermococcus sp.
TCCCGGAGGAGGCCCTGAAGGAGGCAATGGACTACCTCAAAGAAAAGGGAGCCTTCTGAGGTGATCCCTTTGACTTTCTTTTTGAAGGTGACGATGAGGCCAACGGGGATAGTGGCACTCCGCGCCCTCCCACAGAGCAAGATGAGAACCGCGCTGCGCTACGTTCCGCCAACAACGCTCATCGGCGCCATAGCATACCCCCTCCTGCATATCGCGGGGGACAGGTCAGAGACGGTATACGAAGAAAAAACCTTCAGGAGCGCCGCGGAGAGAGTTCTGGACCTCTTCGACTGGGTGACGGTGAAAACACTGGGGAAGCCAAGGCTCCAGGGAACGCTGCTGAAGATCAACACCATCTACCGCGGAAAGGTCCAGAGTGCGGTCACCTCGTTTCCCTTCGCCGTCATGTACGGTACGAGGGAATTCACGATAACGGCAGTCTACCTCATCAACGAAAAGACGCTGGAGAGGAGCGCTTACACAATGAAGGACATCGAGAGGGCCGCATGGGGCATAACGAGGCTCGGCTCGAGGGAGTCCGTCATCAGCGTGGAAGACGTTGAGACCGGCCGCACCGAAGCAGTCGAGTCCAAGGCGGTGGAGACAGCCTATGCGTTCCCGTTCAAGGGGCTTGAAGTCGAGGGAAAGGGCACGCTCCAATCGGTGGTTGACTGGCGCTCCGGAATCGGGGACTACTCAAAGATGAGCAGGCTGGTAATGTTCTACCCGGAAGGAAGCGTCAGGGTCAGGGGGAGACTCAGAACCGCAAAGGTGGGCGAGGAGGTGGTCGTCCTTGCTCATTGATGCCCTGGCAAAGTATCCCTACGAGGGTCTCACGAGAGAGCTGCTCTCCCTCGGAATGTCATGGGTGGCCATGAACGCAGACTTCGATCCTGAGCCTGAAGAGCTGGCCGATGCCCTTGAAGGCGCTCTCCGGTCCCTTGAGAACAAGGTAAAGGCCCACACCTCCAAGATGGGCAGGAACGACAGGCAGTCCTTCGATAAGGTCCTGAAGGTGTGGTTCAACAAGAGCGCTCCAGAGACCTACAGCGAACTGTTTGAGCTGGTCATAAGGGAGACCGTGAAGCTCATCAGAGAAGGGCGCCTCGACCCCAAAAAGTCCCTAATTGCAGTCAGGGTTGAGAAGGACGGTACGTATCTCGGCGTTGATTACGACGGTGAAACATCAAAGCCGCCCGAAAAGAAGGTCAAGGCGGACCACTACGCGATACTACCGGCGATAATCAAACAACCAGAATACTACGAGCGCCAGAGCGGGTTTCTAACTCCAACTACTGGAGGGAAAGCGCAGATACGCCTCGACCCCCTGTGGTTCTCCCTCGTTGCGCTGGGGTTCTTCACGGGGTTTGCTGGCTTCATAGGTGGCAGGTACTATCTCATGACGAAGCCGGGAATAGAGGGCCTCTGGCCCTATGAAGTCGAGGATATCATTACGCGCGGCCTCCTGCCCCTCACGGAAGCTGGAGTCAGGGGAAGGGTTTCGCTCAGCACCGAGGAACTATACGAGATGAAGCTGGCGATGAAGCTCGCCGAAGAAAACCGCAATGTACCGGAGGAGGTTTATCCCGTTACCCTGCACTTGATTAGCCTTGAGGGGCAGGTTTACACGGAACTCAAGACACTCCAGCTCGACCTGTCCGGTCTCAGCAGGTACCTGAACGCCTACGTGAAGCGCATAAGCGCCCTGAGTACCGGCGGGGTCAGGATGACCGTTGAGTTGAAGGAAGGTAAAGCAACGGTTCAGAAATACCCGCTGTGGGCGCTCGTGAACATCGCCGAGAAGGAACTCGGAAGGGGCGTTAGCGGTGACGGGGAGATGCTGGCCTATATCTTCGTCAAGGACCTCTACCGCGCCGTCAACAGCGGGAGGAAGGAACTCATAGAGGACTCGGTCTTCAGGCTCTTCCGTCAGGGGAGGGCACTGCTCGAGGGAAGCGGAAGGGCCAGCGGTGAGCTGAGGAAGGTTCTGAAAGCCGTTATGTGGCAGGACCACCTGGGGGTACTCCTGTGAGGGCATATAGGGAAGCGGTCAAAAGGCTCGCGGAGGCAAAGGGATTCGTGCCGGAGAGGAGACCCCTCCTCGAGGAGGCCTTTGACTTTTTAACCTCGCCTCCTCAACCCTTTCTCCTCCTAAACGCCCCAACGGGCTATGGAAAAACGCTCCTGAGCTTTGCCCTTGCCCTCCACTCCCTAACCGACGCTTCGCAGTTCGATAGGGTCATCCACGTCCTTCCGATGAGGTCAATCATAGAGGACATCCAGCGGACGGCGGATGAGGCGTTTGGGTTCTCAAGGACCAAGATAATGGGGTCAAGCGGCGAGTTTATGCACCTCTTCCCCCTGAACGTGACTACTGCAGATACTTTCACGTGGGACCTGATGAAGCTCAACACGAAGAAGAGGCACCGCGTGAGAGCTGGAAGGGAGTTCGGCTACGATTACCTGACCCAAGCCTCAATCCTCACGTCGCTCGTCATATTCGATGAGGCCCACTTTCTCCTCGAGGATGAATCCATGGCTACTGCCTTTGATGCCGTCGTCAATTTCCTGACTTCCCATGGTGT
>JALVWX010000097.1 GCA_027023165.1 Thermococcus sp.
GTCAGGGCGTATCTGAAGAGGGACGTTGAGGGAGAGCTCGGGCTCCTCAGGGACATATACCTCATCGTGCCCCTCAGCGACGAGATACTCACAAGGGCCGCAAGGATAGAGGCCCACCTCATGAGAAAGGGCGTTATCCTCGACTCGGAGGACGTCCTGACGGCCGCAACGGCGATTCAAACCGGGAGCCTTCTCGTAACCGACGATCCGAAGAGATACGAGCCGATAAGGAAGTTCGGCCTCGACACCATGCCCCTCGATGCCTTCCTGGAAGAGCTTGAAAAGATTGTGAAGAGGGAGCTTGGCTAAACAAGCTCCGCAAAGGGGGTTATGTGGAGGAAAAGCGCCGGGAAGAAGCGCAATCCTTCGGCGTACTTCACCCCCGCTTTTTTGCCGTAGTAGAGACCGACCGTCCGCAGGAACGGCTCCCACTTCTCCCACACCTCGTCGGTGAACTGGCTTTTGTGCGCCCTTATTGCCCTCAGCTTCAGCTCCATGAGATCGGTCACGTCCACGAAGTAGTTCGGCCTTGCAGTGTAGTAGAAGCCGAGGACGTCAACCTGGTGGGGCTTTAGGCCAGCGTAGAGGTCGCTTTTAGCGACGTTTGGAAGCTGGGCAAAGGCCACCGCATCAATCCCCATAAAACCCGCCCTCCGGTGGTCAGGATGGGCCTCGTAGGGCAACCAGGGGTCGGGGACGAGAACTGCGTCCGGCCTTTCAGCGCGTATCACCTTCACAATCTCGTTCCTGACCGCCGGCGTGTACGCAAGCTCCGTGTCGCGGTTGTCGAGCCAGAGTATTTTCTCAACTCCCAGCATCTTGGCACTCTCTTCCTCTTCCCTCCGCCGGATCAGGGCAAGCTCGTGGGCTGAGAGACCTTCATTGGTCGTCCCCATCGAGCCATCCGTGAGGCAGAGGTAGACTACCTCGATTCCAGAATCGGTGAGGCGCTTTATCGTCCCTCCGAGGGCTATAACGCAGTCATCCGGATGCGGCTCGATGCAGAGGACCTTTTCAACGTCTTCAAAGGGGTTTGAGAGGTCGAACTCCAGAACCTCGTCGAGGAGCCTCCTGAAGGCCTCGTCGAAGTCGTTTATCTCCTCGAACATCTCCACCACCGTTATAAGTCAAGCTGGAGTTATAAAATCCTCACGATATATAAACCCACCGGTGGGGCCGAGAGCCTTATTAAGCTGGAGAGTCTAAGGGATTGAGGGTGAAAGCATGGACGAGATGCTCAGGCTCGCGAGGGACTTTTACAGGGATGAGTACGCGGATTCGGTGCTCTACGCCCAGCTCGCAAAGACAGAGAAGGACGCGCGCATAAGGGAGGAGTTCCTCAGGCTCTCGAACATAGAGTCAAAGCACGCCAAGTTCTGGCACGATTTCATTAGAGCGCATGGGGGGAAACCACCGAAGCCCAAAGTCGGAAGGCTCTCGATCCTTGGCACGAGGCTCCTCCGAAAACTCCTCGGTCCCGGAGCTGTGGCCTCCCTCCTGGAGATGGGCGAGAACAGCGCGATTCAGAAGTACTTCAAGTACCTCACGACCTACGCGGACAGGTTCACGGACGAGGAAATGGAGAGGATAAAGGACGTCATCCTCGACGAGCTTGAACACGAGAGGTTCTTCTACGAGAGCAAGAAGCGCTTCCACGTCGAGAACATCAGGGATCTCGTCCTCGGAATGAACGACGGCCTTGTTGAAATTCTAGGGGCTGTTACAGGCCTCTCCGCGGTCTACCCTAACCGCCCGGAGCTTGTTGGAATAAGCGGCCTCATCGTCGGCGTCGCGGGAGCGCTGTCCATGGCGATAGGGACCTTTGTCTCCGTCCGCTCTCAGAGGCAGGTGAAGGAGTCCATCAGGGACAGGATGGAAGTTCTCTTTAGGGTCTCACCTGAGAGGGCCATAGAAGAACTTGTGGAGAAACTCATGGAGGGTGGAATGCCCGAAGATGTTGCCAGGGAAGTTGCCAAAGAGCTGTCCAGCAATAGTGAGGCAATAATGCAACTCCTCCTCCCCGAAGCAGGGGAGAATGAGATAAGGGCCGCTCTCTACACTGGCGCTTCCTACCTTCTCGGCGTTGCCTTCCCTGTTACGCCGTACTTCCTGGCATCAAGCTCTTTGACGGCCCTCCCGCTCTCGGTGCTCTTCGCTGGTACTGCCCTGGCGGTCGTGGCGTCGCTGATTTCCCTACTGTCCGGCATCTCGATCAGGAAGAAGGTTGTCGAGATGGTGGCAACGGGTCTGGGTGCGGCATTCCTGAGCTACCTCTTCGGAAGGGCGATGGAGGCAATATTCCACGTTTCGGCGCTTTAGAGATAGACAACCTCAACGCCGAGCTTTTCTGCGATTTTTCCCTGTTTTTCATTGCTTGTAGCCAGGTTCCCGTACTTGAGGGCCTGGGCGATGTAGAGGGCGTCGTAGACGGTGATTCTATGTTCGAGAGCTATCGTCTCCCCCTCCGGGAGGTATTGGAGCGGATTTTCGTACAGTATTATCCCCTTGGTGGCATGTAGGTAGTCGAGTATCCTCCGGACAGTTTCAAGGGGGATGTCCTTGTATAGGTTGTATCTTTTCCACACCACGTTGGCGCCCTCAACCAGTGCCAGCTCCAGGGAGACCAAGTCGCTGCTGTTTCGGAGGAATTCCGAGACCTCCTTCCACCCCTCCTCTTTGAGGAGGTTTTTTACCAGGGAGAACGTGTCAATTACGATCACGGGAATCCCTCACGAGCTTTGTGGCCCTTTCCACTCTCAAACTCGGGGACGTTTTTGAGGAAGGAGTCAACCTCGTCGAATAAACGTTGTCGGGTTTAGAGAAAAAGCTCAGACCTTCACGTGCTTCCACTTCCCCCTCTTGAAGGCCCACCAGAAGAGAGCCGCTGTTGTGAACGTTTCGAGGCTCATCGCTATCCACGCCGCGATAACGCCAAGCCCCTCGAAGTGAACCGGCCCTATCGTGAAGCCGAAACCGAGGAGGTAAGCCGGCACTATGCGGAAGAGCAACTTGCTGACGGCGGTGATGTACATAGGCGTTTTCGTGTCGCCGGCACCCCTCAACGCTCCCCCGAGGACGAAGAGCCAGCCGAGGGGAATCTCGCTTATCCCGACTATTATGAGGTAGATGCTCGCGAGGCGCATCACGTCCGCGTAGTGCGGGTCGTTCGGGCTTATGAAGGGCATGACGAGGTAGCGCGGGAAGACGATGAGGATGAAGGCCATCACACCCATGAACAGCCCGACCATCTTAAGGGCCTCGTAGACGGTCTTCTCTGCCTTCTCCGGCTTTCCCTCCCCGAGGCTCTGGCCGACTAGGGCTGAGGTAGCGACGTTGAAGCCGAAGGCGGGCATGTAGGCTATGCTCTCGACCCTAAGCCCCACTTGGTGGGCCGCTAGGGCTATCGTCCCGAAGCGCGTGACGATGCTCATGTAGAGGAAATTGTAGAAGCTGAAGAGGCCCCTCTCGATCATCGTGGGGAGACCGATGCGAAGGATCCTCTTCGCCATTTCGATGTGGAACCTCCAGCTCGGCCTGAATGGCAGAACCAGCTTTCCGCGCCAGAGTAGGTAGAGGACTATCACCATTGAGGTGGTTATGCCAATCCCCGAAGCCCACGCCGCCCCTACGGCCCCGAGATTTGGGAAGCCAAGCTTCCCGTAGATGAGGAGGTAGTCCAGAACAGCGTTAATTATGTTCATGAATATGCCGAGCTTCATCGGTGTTTTTGTATCACCGGCCCCCCTGAGGGCGGAGTAGGCTGTAAAACCGACAAACCGTATCGGGTAAAATGCGAAGACGACCTTGATGTAGTCGTAGCCCAGCTCAACGACGTCGGGCTTTGCACCCATTATCCTCAGTATATCGGCTCCAAAGAGCCAGCCGAAGAGCATGACCGGGATCCCAAGTAAGAAAGCTAAGTAGAGGCTCTGTTCGAGAACCAGGGCAGCGTTCTCTTGATCTCTGGCCCCGACGAACCTCGCAACGAGGGCAAGGGTCCCCGTCGCAACGGCGGCCATTATCGGCATCATGAACCAGCTGACTTGGCCACCAAGGCCGACCGCCGCTATGGCCAGCGCCCCGAGGTGGCCGACCATTATCATGTCCACTAGGTTGAGAAGCGTCTGGGAGATGTTGCCCATTATTGCGGGCCACGCAAGCTTCCAGAGGCGACGCTGGTTCTCGTTGAGGCGTATCATTAAGACGTCCCTCTAAACGATTAGAGAGGAATTTGTGTTAATAAGGGTTGTGGTGGTATCATCAGAAAAAGAGTGGAGCACAGCCGGAAAAAAGAAAAGGGTCAGTACTTGAGGTTTCTCTTCTTCTTCCACTTGTGGGACCAGCTGTACTTCCTCATGCGCCTGCTCCTGCCGAAACCGCAGGCGGCGCAGTAGCCCTTCTTGACGTTGAAGGCGCGCCTTCCGCAGCGTCTGCACCTGATGTGAGTTGGAGTGTGGTTCCTCCTGCCCTTCGGCTCTGTTCCCGCCCCCATTGTATCACCCCGTTAGCTCGCTAAGCTCACTCAATCTCGACCGGGGAGATGGCCAGGACGTTGTCTCCCCTGATGACGATTTTACCGTACTTCTTAACCTCCTCGCCGTCCTGCATGAGCGACGCATCGGCGAGGACGACGTTCAGGTGGATGTCATAACCGATGAGCCTGCCCCTGAACTCGGAGCCCCTCTTGAGGAGCACGAGGACATCCTTGTCGAGGGACTTGTGTATAACGTCGAGTGGTCTTTCCGCCATTTTCACGCACCTCCAAACAATCAAAGCTCATAGCGATAACGAGGAAAACGGTTTATAACTCTTTCCCCCGCGGTAAAACGGAAAAAGCTGATACTGACAAACCAAAATATCTGTATCTCCTCTCAAATTTTCAAGAGGATAAAACTCAAAGAAGCAGAAACCAGAAGAGGTATGTACATGCCAAGAAGTCTCGAAATAGAATTAATATCTTTATACCGTGAGAATAACCTTTTAGCCTTCACTAGGACGTCTTCTGTCAGGCGAAAATCCTCCAGAAATGCTTCACCGTGAATATTCTCCCCATCTGTCCTCAAAACAGCCGCAACTATTCCTTCTACATTTTTTAGGGGTATCTTCGGGTCGAGATGAGCGTTGTTATCGCCTTTCGTTTGAATCCTCTTGCCGTCAGTCCACACAAGGCGGTGCACAATGTTACGGGCTTTGCTGGAGTATTTCAGGGGTACCTTTACATCAAGGATATGCCCTAGATTTATATCGTGAACCTCAGGAGAGACGACAATTACATCCCCACTTAGTATCGTCGGTTCCATGCTCCTCCCTTGTACCAGACTCAGCCTGTATTTACCGGCCTGTATCGGACGTAAGAGGAGTTTTATCACAAGAATCAATGCATGTCTAACCAGGAAGAAGAGTGCTAGGAAAAGAGTTATCCCTAGCGCTACCACGTTGTCAGTCCCCTTTGGAGAGTTCAGCGAAACAAATGCAAACAGAAAGGGAAAGAAAAAGCGGTTCCACAGATCAAGAACATACACGTGGTCGAGAAGAATAGCCTCAAAAAGCGTAATGAAAACGGGACAAAGAAGAAGGGCAGTAGAGAGCATCAGGAAACGGTAGTTACCGGAACGCTCTACTGATAAACGGAGGAAGAAACCAAAGAGCGACGCAAGAACAATCATCGAAGTTAGCCAGAAGAAACTCTCAAATGAGAGCCGTTTACGGTTGAGCGTGTTTCTAACCATTGAGAGACCCCCGAAGGGAATAAGCTCATGGGTTCTTATTATGAATAGTGTATCCCAAACATTCGTTGTCATAATCCTTAAAAACATTGGGTAAGTCCAAAAGCTTTTTATGAACTCGCCTTACTCCAGTTTCAGGTGGTGAACAATGGGGGAACCGGATAAGTACGAGATTCTTCAGGATTTGATGAGACGAAGGGGCTTCGCCTGGGGGAGCTTTGAAATCTACGGCGGTTCACGCGGATTCTATGACTACGGCCCGCTCGGGGCGGCGATAAAGCGTAAAATCGAGCGGAAGATAAGGGAGGCCTTCCAGAGGGAGGGCTTCTTCGAGCTCGAGACGCCGGACATAACGCCGGAGAAGGTCTTCATAGCCAGCGGCCACGTCGAGAAGTTCGTCGACCCGCTGGTGGAGTGCCAGAAGTGCGGTGCCCGCTTTAGAGCGGACCACCTCGTTGAAGAAGCTCTGGGCATAGACACCGAGGGCATGAGCGCCGAGCACCTCACGGAGCTGATAAGGGAGCACAGTATAAAGTGCCCCGAGTGCGGCGGTGAGCTTGGCGAGGTGTGGTACTTCAACCTCATGTTCGAGACGAAGATAGGCCCCTACGGCGACCAGAAGGGCTACCTGAGGCCCGAGACAGCGCAGGGCATCTTCGTCAACTTCAGGCGCCTCAACGCCTTCGCGAGGAACAAGCTTCCCTTCGGCGTCTTCCAGATTGGCAAAGCCTACCGCAACGAGATTTCTCCGAGACAGGGGATGCTCCGCCTCAGGGAGTTCACGCAGGCGGAAGCGGAGATATTCTTCAACCCGAAGGAGACAGAGCACCCACACTTCGACGAGGTTAAAGACGAGGTTCTCAGGCTCTATCCGATTGAAAATCAGCTCAAGAACCTCGGAATGATTGAGATGACAGCGGAAGAGGCCGTGAAGAGGGGCTACGTGATGAACACCTTCTTCGCCTACTACATGGTCATGGTCAAGCGCGTTCTCCTCGACATCGGCATTCCGGAGGACAAAATACGCTTCCGCCAACAGCTCCCCGAGGAGAGGGCCCACTACTCACGCGACACCTGGGACGCCGAGATACACAGCGAACGCTTCGGCTGGGTGGAGTGCGTGGGCATAGCCAACCGTGGTGACTACGACCTAAGCAGGCACATGCGCGAGAGCGGGGCTGACTTGACGGTTCTCATCCACTACGACGAGCCGAAGGTTGTGAGGAGGCTCGAGGTAGGCCTCAACCTCAAGCGCGTCGGTCCGAAGCTCAGGAAAGATGCCAAGAGGATAAACGAGCTGATAAAGAGCCTGAGCGAGGAGGAGAAGCGCGAGCTGGTTGAGAAACTTGAGAAGGAAGGAAAGGTCACAATCGAGGGCTACGAGCTTGAGAAGGACGACTTCATAATCAAGGAAGTCGAGGAGAAGATAACTGGCGAGAAGATAGTGCCCCATGTTTTGGAGCCGAGTTTCGGTATCGACAGGCCCTTCTATCTGCTCCTTGAGAACAGCCTCGTCATCGAGGAGGACAGGACCTACCTGAAACTTAAAAAAGATATGGCGCCGATAGAGGTCGCGGTTTTACCGCTGGTCGCCAAGGAACCGCTCAAGAGCATAGCTTACGACGTCTTCAGAACCCTACAGAAGGCGGGCTTTATAGCCGTCTACGACGAGAAAGACACGATTGGAAGGCGCTACATGAGATATGACGAGATAGGAACGCCCTACTGCGTGACGATAGACAACCAGACGCCCGAAGATAACACTGTAACGATTCGTGACCGCGACACGAGGGAGCAGGTGAGGGTTAAGATAGAAGAACTGCCTGAGAAGCTAAGGGAGCTGATTTTTGGGAGCTAGCTCCCGATAACTCTTTTTAATCTCCCTCTCCAAAATTAACCCATGAAAAAGAAAATCCACCTCATCTACAGGAGGATTCCAAACCGCGTTCTTGAGCGGGACGACGAGGTAATAGATGACTTGGGGGACATTGTGGTTGCCAAGTCTCGTTTCGAGGGCATGCTCACTCCTCTCAGGGTGAACGGCGTTGAGGTTATTAAGAACGGCTACACGATGGTCTACTTCGCATTTGTTGAGAAGAACTACGACATTCTGAAGGTCTACGACACGGAAGGAAACTTTAAGGGCCTTTACATTGACGTGCTCGCCTATTCGAAACGTGAGGGTGACACTCTGGAGATGCTCGACCTTTTCCTCGACGTCTTCGTCTTCCCGGAGGGGGAGGCATTTCTCCTCGACGAGGACGAGCTTGAGATGGCCCTCAACTACGGGCTGATAGATAAGGAGACCTTTGACTTCGCCTACTCCGTTGCCCGGGAGATTCTCGGAAAGCTTAAACGCGGTGAGTTCCCGCCCGATATCGTGTGGAAGTACGAGTGGAGGGATTGAGATGGCGGAGTTCCTCAAGGAGACGAAGGAAGGGACGCTCCTCTTCATTCACGTCCAGCCGAAGGCGAAGAAGAACTCGATTGAAGGCATCGATGAATGGCGCGGAAGGCTGAAGGTCAAAATAAAGGCCCCGCCCGTCGAGGGGAAGGCGAACAAGGAGGTTGTAAAGTTCTTCTCGAAGCTCCTCGGGGCGGGGGTTGAGATAGTGAAGGGCGAGACGAGCAGGGAGAAGGATTTGCTCGTTAGGGGCCTGAGCGCGGAAGAGGTGAGAAAGAAACTCGGCCTCTAACGTCCCCGTAACCCTAATATAGGAGAGAAGCAAACCTACTAATGAGGTGAACCTACTATGGGCATCACTAAAGTAACGCGGAACTACCAGATAACGATTCCCGCTGAGGTTCGGAAGGCACTTGGAATAAATGAGGGAGAACTCCTTGAGGTCAACCTTGAAGGGGATAAGATAGTGATTCAAAGGCTTAAGAAAAGAAGAAAGCGCCTTAAACTTGGCAGGAACATCACTCCAGAGGAGATAGAGGAGTCCATCGAGGAGGGCATGGAAGAATGCATGGGGTCATAGACACGAACGTTCTCATCTATGACACCTTTGAAGACACCAAGTTCCACAGTAAGGCTGAGAACGTCCTTGATTCCCTGGATAGATGGTACGTTCCCGCAATAGTCATGCAGGAGTACGTATGGTTCTTCAAAAACAACGGTTTTTCGGCCAAAGATGCGCTGGCGTCTCTCAGGGGATACACCGAAGACCCGAGGTTCAGGGGACTGAGTGAAAGTCCAGAAACCATCGAAAATGCCCTAAACCTGCTGGTTGGGGAGAAAATCTCTCTATCCCGGTTCAACGATGTGGTGGTTCTCCTTCACGCGCTGGAGAAGGGAACGCTCGTCACGTTTGATAAAAAGCTCAGACGACTTGCGAAAAGAAAGGGGATAAAGGTTCTCCCGGATAAACCCTGATCACTTCAGAATCCCCAGACTTCCGTTCGTCTTCCTTATGCTCTCCCACTTCTCTGCCATCTCGAACATCGCCCTTATGGCGTCAATGTTCTCAGGAACAACGTCGCTCTCCTGGTGCACCGCCTGGATGTAGAAGAGCCTGTTTCCTCTCACGCTTATGCTCTCCTTCCAGACCGCTATCTCGTAGAGGTTGTTCCACTCGCGGTGCAGGTCGCGGGCAAACTCTATAATCTGGGCAGTGCTTTCGAAGCCCTTCTCCTTCTCAAAGAGCAGAACTCTGGTAGTGTTCTCAAAGATATCAAGGACGTCCTTCTCGGTTATCGGCTTCTTAAGTTCAACCATGATGCTGTGAACGTGCATGAGCGTCGTGGGGACAACAAAAGCGGAAGTCTCAATGTTTATCGGGATTACCGTCTGGACATCTGGGCCATGATGAGATGGAACCGTAACGCTCGGCGTTATGGCGTTTATCGGCCCGCGCTTTGTGTCGTTCGGGTCGGCAGCCCTTCTTATCATCACGGCGTAAACGTAGTCTATGTACTCCTGAATCGCGCTGAGTGTTCTGGTTAACCCCGTCGTGTTGCACGAAACAACCCTGACGTAGTCCTTACCAAGGGCCTTCTCGTAGTTGGCCTGAGCCACGAAGGAAACCTCGGCAACGCTCGCCTTCTCACCGCCCTGAAAAACGGCCTTAACGCCTGCCTTCTCGTAGAGGGGCTTGTTCTTCGCCCCCATTCCGCCGGGGGTGGCATCAACTATCACGTCAACTTTCTCAAGGAGGTCGTTTAGGGTTCCGGCAACCTCAAAGCCCGCCTTCTCAAACCTCGGAAGGAACTCCTCGCTTGCGGCGTAAACCGGAATTCCCAGCTCTCTAGCGCGGTAAGCCCCAAAATCCGGCCTGGTTTTGGTTACACCGATGAGCTTCATATCGTCCTGCCTGGTTACGGCGTAAGCGACGCGCTTTCCTATTGTTCCGTAACCGTTGATTCCCACCTTTACCTTCGCCATGGTAACCACCGGGAATTTTACAGCGGTAAAATACTTAAGCCTTGTTTTCACCGGCGGTGAGTGGGAACGTTTTTACGGAGTTCGCCGTATACTAGATCGGGGTGATCCCCGTAAGAAAGGCGAAGAAGCCTTTGGAAAGGCCTCTCATGCTGCCCGGTGAGGCCGTTTCCCAGCTGGATCCCTTTAACAGGCAGTTCTTCGAGTGGGATGAGGTTCTGAGGCTCTCGAGGAAGAGGCGCAAACCCTCTTCACTCTCCGTCTGATGGGAAGGTTTAAAGCGTTCTTCTCGAAGGTTCTTCGGTGGTGGCGATGTTCGCCGAGATACTGACGATAGGCGATGAGCTCCTCACCGGAAACACCGTTGACAGCAATTCTGCCTTCATAGCCCAGAAGCTCACCGGGAGGGGCTACTGGGTGAGGAGAAAGACCACCGTTGGCGACGACGTCGAGGAGATAAAGACAGTCATCCGTGAGGTTTTGGGAAGGAAGCCGGAGGTTCTGGTTATTTCAGGCGGGTTAGGCCCCACCCACGACGATGTTACTATGCTGGCTGTTGCTGAGGCGCTCAACAGAAGACTCGTCCTCTGCGAGGACTGTCTGAAGAAAATCAGGGCCTTCTACGAGAGGCTCTACCGAGAGGGCCACATAGACGACCCTGAACTCAACGAAGCCCGAAAGAAAATGGCCTACCTGCCCGAGGGAGCCGAGCCGCTGGAGAACAGGGAAGGAGCCGCTCCCGGAGCTTACATCGAGCACGGGGGCGTTAAAATATTCGTTCTCCCCGGAATGCCCCGGGAGATGAAGGCGATGCTCGAAAACGAAGTCCTTCCAAGGCTCGGCTCGCGGAAGTTCATCCAGAGGAAGCTTCTGGCGGAGATAACCGACGAGAGCAAGCTGGCGCCCATCCTCAACGAAACGCTCCAG
>JALVWX010000098.1 GCA_027023165.1 Thermococcus sp.
TCTTCAGTGAGCTCCTCTATTTTTATTCCCATTGAGCTCAGCTTAATCCTCGCCACCATCTCATCAATTTCCCTCGGGAGCACGTAGACCTTTGGCTCGAGCTTATCGTGGTTGTCCTTGATGTACTCGGCGGCTTTCGCCTGAAGGGCAAAGCTCATATCCATTATCTCCGCCGGGTGGCCGTCTGCGGCCGCCAAATTGACGAGCCTTCCATCCGCTAAGAGGTAGAGCCTCCTTCCGTCGGCAAGCTTGTACTCCCTGATGTTTGGTCTTGGCTCGCTTATCTCTACAGCCAGAGCTTCAAGGTCCGGCTTCCAGATTTCAACGTCGAAGTGGCCGGCATTTGCTAGGATAACCCCGTCCTTCATTAGCTCGAAGTGCTCCCTCCTTATGCACTTGATGTTCCCTGTTGATGTGACGAAGATGTCTCCAATCTTTGAGGCCTCTTTCATATCCATGACGAGGAAGCCGTCCATTCTTGCCTCCAGGGCCCTAATCGGGTCCACTTCAACGACTATCACCGTAGCACCTAGCCCGCGAGCGCGCATTGCTATTCCCCTTCCGCACCAGCCGTAGCCGACGACCACAACGTTTTTTCCAGCAACCAGCAGGTTCGTCGTCCTTATTATGCCGTCCCAAGTTGACTGTCCAGTTCCGTAGCGGTTGTCGAAGAGGTATTTTGTGTAGCTGTCGTTGACCGCTATTATCGGGAACCTGAGCACTCCGTCCTTCTCCATTGCGCGGAGCCTTATCACGCCGGTCGTTGTCTCTTCGCTTGCCCCCCAGATTTCGTCTATGAGTTCTTGCCTCTCGCGGTGGACGGTGCTTATCATGTCCGCTCCGTCGTCGATGATTATGTTCGGCCTTATGTCTAACGCTTTATGCATGTTCTCGTAGTATTCCTCCCGGCTCTCCCCCCTTATAGCGTAGACCTTGACGCCGGCCTTTGCCAGGGCCGCAACGACATCGTCCTGCGTGCTCAGCGGGTTGCTTGCCGCCGCTGAAACCTCCGCACCGGCCGCTTTAAGCGTCAGGAGGAGAAACGCGGTCTTCATCTCGAGGTGGAGCGTCGTCGCTATTCTGATACCCTTGAAGGGCTTTCTCTTCTCGAAATCCTTCCGTATGCTTTGAAGAACCGGCATAAACCTAGATACCCAGTCAATTTTCTTTTCCCCGCTTGGGGCAAGGGAGATGTCCTTAACGCAGTAGTCCTTCGTGCAGTCCATACCATCACCGCAGGGTTTTTAATCTTGGAAGTTAAAAAGAATTGGTGTCCCTATGATAATCGACCTCTCCCTTCCAATATCGGAGGAGACCCCCGTTTATCCCGACGATCCTCCGGTGAACGTGAGGCTCTGGGCGGTCATAGACAGGGACGGCTACTACATGAACGTTCTAAAGATGGGCGAGCACACCGGAACGCACGTCGATGCACCTGCCCACTTCATACCGGGTGGAAAGACGGTCGACGAGCTTCCTCTCGAGAAGTTCATCGGAGAAGGCCTCGTTCTTGACGTCCGCGGCGGCGAAGGAGAAATCAAGCTCGACGAGATTCCCGATTCCGGCTACTTCGACCGGATTGTTCTGTTCCTCACAGGTGGAAGGGAGCTCTCACCTGAGGTTGCGCTCTTCCTCGTTGCAGAGGGTGCAAAAGCCGTTGGTACGGATTCCATGAGCATCGGCGATGAGGCCGTTCACAGGATACTCCTGAGCGCTGAGGTACCGATCTTCGAGAACCTGACCAACCTTGAGGCTTTGCTTGGCAGGGGGTTTACCTTCATGGCATTCCCGCTGAAGATAGAGGGCGGCTCCGGAAGCCCGGTGAGGGCCGTTGCACTTTTGAGATAGGCCTGGGCTTTAATCTTGTAGTTCCGCGTTCTTGTGTAGGTCTTACCCTTTTGGAGCATGTGGACTACTCCTTAAACGGGATTAAACGATAAAAAACCTCCGTTAACGATTGGGGACCAAAAATCATTTTTCAGGGTTTTTCTTTAAACAATAAGCAACGTAAGCCGACGATTTCCTGAAAAAAGCTTAAATAGAGCTTTTTTGTATCCAATAATGGTGATGAGCCATGATGGGTAAGAAACTGGTTGCAGTCCTGTTCGGACTGCTGATGATTGGAATGGCATTCAGTGCCGGCAGTGCCTTCGCGGGAGAGACCGTTACAGTGATACTCGTCAGCGACAACGCTGCGGACAAGGCCATGGCCCAGTATTTAGCTAACCTGACGGGTGCCATAGTGGTTACAACGACATGGGGAGTCTACAACCCCAACGTTACTGCCGAGATACTGAGCTACGCTCCCGACCAGGTCATAATAATAGGTGGTTCAGATGCCGTTGTTGACGAATACGTTACAGACCTTGAGGAATACAACATAACGGTCTACCGCTGGTGGGGGGCCAACAGGTACGAGACTGACTTGGCTGTTATAGGCAACGCCAGCAAGCTCTTTGGAATCAAGTTCAACGCCAGTGTTGTCGTTGCTGGAAATGACAGCCTCGCAATCCAGACTGCCCTTAAGCTGGCCGTTGAAAACCGCGCCATGATAATCTACGTTAACCAGTCCACCAACGTTAGCAAGCTCATGGAGAGGTTCCAGGTCAGGGAGATGGTGATGGTCCAGAGCAAGGCCTCAGAGAAGGTCATGGAGAAAGTTGAGAAAGAGCTTCAGAAGTGCAACTGCAGGGCAGAGCGGGTTCAGGCCAACGTTACCAAGGAGCAGGTCGAGCAGATAATGGAGCAGGTTCGCGAGAGGCTAATGGCCGTTGAGGAAATCGCCAACATTACCAACTCAACACAGATGATGGAGCAGGTCAGGGAGATGCTCCAGCTCATGGAGAAAGTTAACCAGAGCCTTCAGGCTGGAAACGTCAGCGAGGCCTACGTTCTGGCCCTTCAGCTCCAGGCAAGGAGCGAATTCGCCCTGAAGAACGCTCACATGGATTTCAAGATGGCAGTAAAGAGCAGGGAAAAGTTCGCCCTGGAGATGGATCTCGAAAAACTGGAGGCCCAAGTGGAGGTCCTCGAGAAGGCGGGAGTTAACGTTAGCACCGTTAAAACAATCCTGGACAAGGCTGAGGAGGCAATAAAGGCCGGAAACTACAGCGTTGCAAAGGTGCTCATTAAAGAGGCCAAGAAAGCCCTTCACGAGCTCTACCGCGAGAAAAAGTCAGTGGATTCAATGCCGGGGACGGGAGGACACGATGAAAAACGCGGAAAGCACTGATTAGCTTTCCTTCCTCTTTGCCTTTTTCTCTCTGAGGTATGGATACCGCATTATGTGGCCACAGTTAAGGCATTTAACCACCACATGGGGATAGGGTCTGCTTCTCAGCCTGACCTGTGCGTTCTTCCCCGGGACGAGAAAGGAGTGGCATCTTTTACAGTAACGGCGCTTCCACTTCCTTGGAAGCCTTATCTTTGCCTTCTGTTGCACTGCCAGTGCTATCTCAACGTAGCGATTTGCCAGGCTCTCGTCGTAGGGAAAAACTCTCTCGGCGAGGGTGAACAGCGTCTCCACCCTCTCCCTCGCTATCCTCTTTTTCTCCCTCTGCTCCTTCTTCCTGATGAATCTCTTCTTCGACATTTTACCACCCTATTATCTTCAGCCTTCCCGGGAACGGTTCGTAGACGTAGCCGGTTGCTATGAACTTCTCCACGACCTCGAAAGCGCTCCTCTCGGAGAAGCCCTCCTTCAAAAGCTCGCGGATGAAAGCTTCCTTCGACACCTCCCCGGAGCGGCTTATCGATGCGAGGTCGTTGAGAACCTCCAAGGCCCTCCTCGCTTTGAGGCTACCCGGTATGTACATCCTGTACTCCTTTAAAAGCCTCATCATCTCCTTTGGGTGGTCCCTGAGAACCACCATCCACTCGTTCACGAGGGTGTCGTTTATCTGCCTGACCTCCCTGGCGGCTCTTTTGGTCGCCCTACCCTTAAAGCGCACTATCGAGCCGAAGAGCCTCCTTCCGAGTTCCGCGCGGAGCTTCACGTTCATCGGGCCGCTGGGGGCTGTCAGAGCACGGAACTCCTCACCGTAGTCGTTTCTGCTCTCGCGGAGCCACCGCAGAAACTCTTCCTCCATGGGCTTCGTTCTCCTTCCATCCAGGGCTGAGTACATGTCCCTGCTTATGAAAATCGTCACCAAGAGGTTCGGGATGAGCTGGAAGAACTCCCTCCGCGCTTCGAAGTACGGCCTTTCCTCGGAGGAAACGAGAACAAATGGTGTTTCCGCCAGTCTCGCCATCCTGTCAAGGGGGCTCGCCTCGACGTTCTTCGGGAGGAACCCTATCGCCCTTTTCGCGTTTAGGGCCTTGAGCGCCCACTTGGCCGGGCTTACGAGTCCCCTTTTGGTTGGCGGGGTGTAGTAGCGGATGTCGCTCCCGTTGGGGTCTGAAAAGCGGAAGTCAAGCCCCAAGAGCGGGTCGTCCGCCTCGATGAGCTTCTCCCTCCTGAGCTGAACCTCTCTTGGCAGGGCGGAGTGGATGCTTTTGAGAACGTTCCAGAGGGCTAAAACCTCTGACTCGTCCCTGTAGCGCAGGGCAAGAAACTCGAAGCCCTCCCCCCAGCTCTCCCCCGGTATGTAGGGAACGCCGTGAAGCGAATAGAGGAGGACGTTCCTCATCTCGTCGCGGAGGTAAACGCTTCCCTCGAACAGATCCCTTACCTCTCCCCTGCTCAGGGCGAACTCGCGGTAGTCCTTCCAGTAATCGGAATAGTCAAGCCCCTCGATGGAACGCGCCCTTATCATCCGAAGGTTGCCTAGGGGGTAGGCGTCGATTATTCCGCTGACCGAGACGTAGCTCCCCGGCTTTACCCTCCCCGTGAAGGATGTTTTATCGTCGATTCTAACGACGGCGTAGGTTCTGAACTCTCCCTTGGGGAGGGCCGCCAGTTCCGACGGCGGAAGCGGTGAGAGGAGCAGGTAGAGGGCATCCCCCGGTGCGTTGGGGGCTTTTCTTCCGGTTATGAATCCCCTCAGCTCCGCTTCTTCGCCAATTTTGGTGCTCTGGAGCTTTCTCTGGAACTCCCTAAGCCTTCTCCCCGGGCTGAGGGACTCCCTTCCTCTGTCCATCCTTATGAGTTCCAGCAGTTCTTCCTCCATCGAAACACCTAGGGACCGTAAGATTTATAAACCCTCCGCGGCAGGTATGTATCGGTACGGCGGTCATAGCGGCGGGGTTACACCCGGTCTCGTTTCGACCCCGGAAGTTAAGCCCGCCTGCGTTTCCGGTGGTACTGCCCTCCGGGAGGGGGTGGGAAGCCGGAAACGCCGCCGGCCGCTATCTACCCCTTCTGGAGTAATCACCTACACAAAACCTATTTAAATTTCTCTGCCGACTTTTTAACGGTTGGTGGTTATGCTCAAAAAGTCAAAGAAGCAGGGACTTAGCTGGGATTACCTCCGGGATAGGCATTCTTCTGCCATAGACGAGCTTAAGACCCTTCGCGACTGGGACAGCGTTAAGTCCGCCATTCCGGAGTCAGAGCACCTTGGTGATTATTCCATCCTTGCCCTCGAGGCCGTCGCGGCAGCGATCCGCGAACTTCGACTTGACCGCAACATGCTGGCCGAGAGAATAGAGGTTCTCAGCAGGAAATTCGAGGACCTCAGCACTACACACAAGAACGATATCACGTCGCTTGAAAAGCGCATCAAGGAGCTTGAGGACCATATCTCCGAGATAGAGCAGCGAACCCTCTTTCTGGACAGCGTTGAAATGCTCATCCCCAGGATAAGCGAGATAGAGGAGCGCTTTGAGAGTCTGCCCACCGAGATAACGAGGCGGATGGAGGAGCGCTACGGCAGGAGGATCGACGAGTACCTTCAGAAGGAGCTTGAGGGCCGCCTTAAGGAATTTGAGGAGAAGCTCAAGAAGGATATCTTCGGGGTCAGCGTCAACCTCGCCGAAACGCTCCTCAGCATACAGCGGCACTATGAGGAACTTGTTGAGGAGAACGCCCGACTGCGCTCTGCCGCCGCCGAGAGGGACGAACTGAGAAAGGCCCTCGTTGAGAAGGAGAGGGAGATGGAGGAGCTTAAGTCCAAGCTGGCCGCGCTTGAGGAGATGTCGAAGCGCGTTGATGCCCTCAGCAAGAGGCTCTCCGAGTATGAGGCCAGGGCCTCACAGCTTGCACTCGTCAGGAAGCACCTGACTGCGATAACCGGTAAGAAGGATCTCAACGAGGCCCTGAAGGTCCTGAGGACGCAGTTTGTTCCAAAATCCGAGCTTGAGAGCACCCTCAGTGAGGTTAAGGGAATGCTGGCTCAGATGGATGAAGTACGCAGGGAGAACGAGAGGCTCAGGGTGGAAAACGAGAAGCTCAAAGAAGCCCTCAGGACTCTCCTTCAGGAGAGACTTGAAGCGGGGAAGTCTGGAGAACGCGGGACCGAAGGGGGAGGAGAATCAGGAACCCCTCTCGAGGATGGTCAGTCGGGTTAGTCCCTCCTCGATTTTCTTCCTTACGAGGTCGCTTCTCTCGTCCATCTCCTCGAGCTTTGACCGTATAATCTTCCTGAGCTTGGGATTCAGCTCGGCTATGTGTACCAGGGTCTCCACGGCGCTCGCCCGGACTATCTCGTCCCTATCGTGGAGCAGGGCGAAGAGCTTTGGAAGGAACGGCGTCACGTACCTCAGCCCGTTCTCACCAAGGGCCGAGATGAAGTTCAGGGCAGTAAGCTTGTCCGTGCTGTCCTTTGAGACGAGCATGTAACCGATGTCCCTGAAAACGTTTCCCAGAAGGGACGGTTTGACCCTTATTATCTCCTCGAGGACGTAGGCCATGTTGACCTTTATCTTCGGGTCTCCAACGCGGTAGTTGGCGAAGACCGCGGGAACGACCTTTGAAACCTTTTGGGGGTCGACTTTCGCCATGACGCCGAAGGCCCTCGCTATCTCCTGGGTTAACGGAACCGCCTCGCTCTTCCTCAGCATGACCATGAGTTTTGTTATCAGCGACTCATGGAGTTCTGGGACTTCCCTCAGGGCCTCGATAACGACTCGGAGGGCGTTCTTCTGCACGGTCCACAGGTCGTCGTCAAGGTACTTCAGTACCTCCTTGAGGAACTCCCTGTCCATCGTTGCCTTCACTATGAGTTCGTCCATGTGCTCCCCCGTTGCAAGGGCCTCCCTGACGTCGAGTTCCTCTTTCATCGAACCACCGGTTTAATTACCGCAAAGGTTTATATAAGCTTTTCACTTAAGCGCATTGGGGGATAGACGATGAAGCGGGGAGTTTCAGTGATTCTAATGACACTGCTGGCTCTTTCCGTGCTGGGGACTGTCTTGGCTGCCAAGAACCCCGTACTCTGGAAGGGTTCTGTTTGCGATTCCGTCAAGTACCAGAAGAGCATCGAGGCGGTCGCGATAAGCAACGGACGGGTTTACGCGGGCTGTTCATACAGACAGGTGGCCAACTCGAGCGGGCTGGTAGAGATTTACTACCTCGGCCAGCTGGCCGCTTATTCATCCAACGGGACGCGCCTCTGGCAGAACGATTCCGGCTATGTGATCAAGCTATACCCTCTCCCCGACGGTAAAATCCTTGTCGGGAGCATCGGCGGCTTCGTCACATTTGACCGCGACGGGAGGTTCCTCTCGAGGAACCTCACCATTAACAAGCTCTACGACTTTCAGGTTGTTGGGAACACTGTTTACGCGGTCGATGGGGACGTCTTCACTAGGGGCAACGGCACGAGCTACGTTGGCCACCTCTACGCCGGAAGGCTCGTCAACGGGAGTGTTATCCTTGGAAGGCCGATAGCGAACTTCACGAGCCTCACCAGCAGGGTTCGTGCCGGTAACGGGATAATCTACGTCGGGGCCGGATTCCCATCGGGTTACGTCGGACCCGGTCAGTTCGGCCGCATCTACGGTGTCCTGCCTAACGGGACGGTGAAGTGGAGCATAAACACCGGAAACTGGGTTCGTGACATGGAAACCTACGATGGAGATCTCATAGCCGGAACCGGTTATGGGAAATCAGACGGCTGGCTCTACCGCATCTCCCCGTCGGGAAAGGTCCTCTGGAAGAAGGCACTCTTCTACACCGAGGACATAGAGGTTGCAGGCGGTAAAATCTTTGTCGGAGGGATGGGGGACAAGGGCGGGGTTCTCGTGGCAGTTGACCCCGGCACTGGAAAGGTCCTCTGGGAGGAGGACTTCCCTTACCGCGTCAAGGTGGTCCGCTACGCCGACGGAAAGCTTCTCGTTGGCGTTGGGGAGTTCCAGAGCGCCAACGAAAACGGGAGTCAGGTGGTTTACAGCGTTGGTGCTCTCTACGCGGTTAATCCTGAAAACGGCAAAATCCTTGGAGAACTGCCGAACACGGGCTACGTCAGGAGCATAGCCGTTGAAGGGGACACCGCGGTTATTGGAACGGCAAGCTCGAACTTCTACGTCGTGGACGTGAAGGCGCTTGTGGAGAAGTCCGGAGAAAAGGGAATCTGCGGGCCGGCCTTCGCGGTCGTTTTGGTCTTCCTGCCCCTCCTCTGGAGGAGGCGCTGACCTCTTTTTTTACATCGCCACGAGACCGTACTCTATGAGCTTGTTGACTATCCTCCTGCCCTCCCTCGTGAGGTCGACGACCTTCCTTATCATGACTATCTTGAGCAGCCCCTTGTCTATCATCCTGTCGTATATCTCCTCTATTTCCCTCTCGTCAAGGCCCAGGAACTGGTGGATCTCCAGGGGGTTCAAACCGGAGTAGAGGGCCATGAGTATCTGCTTCTCCATCTCGTCGAGGCTCTCCAACTCCTTGAGTTCCTTCTCCATGACCTCCTTGAACTCGGCTTGGAGCGTTGGGAACTCCTTTGAGACCTTTATGATGAACTCGAAGTAGCCGGGGATGTACTTAAGCAAGTAGCGAAGGACGTAGAGCCTCGTCTTTTTCTCGGGGATGTAGAGGAATGAGGTAACGGTCTCGTCCACGTAGAAGTGCTTTATCTTCCACGCCTGTATCTTCTTCCCGTTCATGTCCACTTCCTCGACGTCCATGTCCTCAACGTCCGAGAATATCGGGACGGGTCTTCTGTCCGGGTCGAGGACGACGATGTTGCGCTCGGTCTTCCCCCTCTTGGCGGACTTGACGGACACTATCCTGAGCGAGCCGTCCGTCCACTGGGACTCCATGTTTATTGCCCCGCCCTTTATCCTCGCGAGGAGGAGCTTGACGGCCTTTCCGTTGATGAGGGTCTCGAATATTGTGTGGATGAACTCACGGAACTTTTTCTCGTCGTATATGAGGAGGTTGTCCCCTATCGTGAGGATGAGGGTTATGTCCCCCCTCCCCGGAACGTAGAATTTTAATCCAAAGTGCTCCTTCTCCGGGTTGAGCTTGTGGCTGTCGGGAACGTTCACGTTTATATCCGACAGCGACGAGAAGGGGAAGCTGTCCTCCCCAACGACCTCCCCCATGCGCAGATACTTCAGAATAAGCCGATCGTTCTGAATAACGCCTATCGCGTCCCTCCATGTAATCCTGCCTGAACCCTTCCACGATGAAATTAGGGTGGCCTTTACCCTGGCCTCTGTTACCGCCATGGTTCATCCCCTGCTGCCTCAGGTAAGGGCGCCGTACTCCTCAAACTGTCTCTCCAGTTTCTCCACCTTGGCGCGGAGTGCTTCACACTCCTTTGAGAGCTTTATCTCGAGCGGCGTAACGGCCGGGTTCTCGCCCCTGCTGCTTATGAGGTCATCGAGTACGTTGATGGCGCTGTTTATATTGCTTGTGATTCTGATGAGCGCCTCCTCGGGCGGGAGCTTCATGCTGCTCTTCCCGTCCTTGCTCCTCACCACTATCGGGAGCTTGGTCTTGGCTATGTAGTTTATCATCGTGTTAAGCTTCTCCCTGTCCTTCTGACTCGGGAACTTGGCAAGCCAGAGGCGCTTGAACTCATCCATCTCCGCGAGCACCTTCATGAGGAAGGCGTTGTACTCTTCCTCTGTAACGTAGCCGAGGGTGTATCCTCTCGCCACATCAAGGAGCATGAGGAGCTTCTCTTTTCTGTGCTTCGCCTCGTCGAGAACCTTCTCGACCTTCTGGTCTATGACCTGCCTGAGCTTCCTTATAAGCTCCTCCTCGTTGACGCCGGAGACGCTCATCTTCTCCTTCGGCTTTTCCTCCACCTTGACCTCCTCGCGCTTCTGTTTGGGGGGAGTGCTTTCCCTGCTCTCCTTGAGTTCCCTCTCCAGAAGCACCGTGTAAAGCTCGCCCATCTGACTGTTTATTGCGTTGGAGACAATGTACGCTGACAGGATCGTGCCCGCCAGCACCACGACCGCTATGACTGCCACCATTAACCAGTCCATGCTATCACCTCCAAAGTGGATAAAGGAAAGGGTTCAGAGCTTGAACCTGCTTATGATGTCCCTGAGGTTCTGGACGATGTTCTTGAGGTCGTTCGCTGCCCTCTGAAGTTCCTCGGTTGCCGCGGTCTGCTCCTCGACGGCAGAGCTGACCTCCTCAGCTGACGCGGTGGTCTCCTCTGCACTCGCGGCGAGGTTCTCGAGCGCCCTCAGGGCCTTCTCAACTTCGTCCTGCGTCCTGACTATCTGCTCCTTGACCTCGCCCATCCTGCCGCTCGCGTCCTGCAGGAGGTCGGCTATGTTGGTGAGGTAGTTGATGGTCTCCCTGAGGGTCTCGGCGCTCTCCCCGACGACGGTGACGCCGGCCTCGGTGCTCTTAACCGCGTCGTGTATCTCGGAGGTTATCTGGTCGATGATGTTCTTGATGTTGTCTGCCGCGCTCTTGCTCTCCTCGGCGAGCTTCCTTATCTCCTGTGCGACAACAGCGAAGCCCCTTCCGGCCTCTCCGGCGCGAGCGGCCTCGATGGCCGCGTTCAGAGCGAGCAGGTTGGTCTGCTCCGCAATGTTCGTAATGACGTTGGTTATCTCCTCTATGCTCCTGCTCATCTCCGCGACCTTCGTTACCGCTCCCTCAATCTTGCTCATGGTCTCCTGGATGCTCTCTATCTGTCTGGCGGAAATCTCACCCTTCTCCCTGCCCTCGTTGGCTATGCTGACGACCTCGCTCACCGCCCCCTCGAACTCGTCCATCGCCCTAACGCTCTCGGCACTGCTCTCCGCGACGAAGCGCATTCCCTCGGTTATCTCGTTGATGTTCTCCTGCTGCCTCTGCGCCTCGATACTGACCTGCTGAACGGCCTCGTTCACCTGGTTGATGGCCTCGGTGACGTCGGTTGATATTTGCGCGAGTATGTTGGCCCTCTTCTCAAGCTCGTCCGTGACGTGAACCACCTCACTTATGAGGCCCTTGAGCTTCTGCGTCGTGTCGCGGAGGTCCTCGAGGATGTCCCTGAGTTCGCCCCTGGCCTCCACACTGAGACCGTTGCTGAGATCACCCTCGGACAGGCGTTCCAGCTTCTTGGCTATCGTGTCCAGGGTTCCAACCAGGTCCTTTCCAACGGCCTCGAAGGCCTTTATGAGCGCCCCAATCTCGTCGTCCTCTATGTAGTGGATTCTCTTGAGCTTCTCGTTGACCTCGCTCAGCCTGCCCTCCGCGAGGGCCTGGGCAACGTCTTTCAGCTGCTCAAGCGGCTTGAGCGAGCTGTCGATGAGCTTGTACGTGATGAAAACCATTATAAGTGCTATTATGGCTATGATGATGCTGAGCATTATCGTCGATTTGGTGGTAACGTCCCTCGTGGCCTGTATGGCCTCTATTGTGCTCTTGCTTATCTCGGACATGGGGACTTTGGCGAAGACGTACCATCCCGTGCTGGGTATCTTCGTTCCTGCAGCGACAGCTTTCACGCCATTCCACGTGTAGGTGACAACGGCGTGATCCTGACCGCTCTTTATGATGTCGGCTATCGGCTTGAGTGACGGTTCGTTGAAGACGTTGAGCTTCATTATGTAATCGTGGTTCGGGTGCATGTACACCAATCCGTTCTGCCCTACGACAAAGGCATAGCCCGTATCTCCTATCTGCACGTTGTCTATGTCCTTCGTTAGTTCATCGATGAAAACGTCGAGACCGATGACACCGACGAGCTTACCGTTGTAGTAGACGGGCATGGCGAAGGTGACGACCCACTTCCCGGTCGAGGCGTCCCTGTAGGGTTCGCTCCAGACGGGGCCGTTCTTCGCGAGGGCATCTTTGTACCACGGCCTCACGCGCGGGTCGTAGCCCTGTGGAAGCTCCTGCTTGGGATAGATGAACATGTTGCCGTTGATGTCTCCGAAGTAAACGGCGCTGAGCTTGGGCTGGGCCTCGGCTATGACCTTGAAGTGCTCGAGTATTATCGGTCTGAGCTTCTCCGCGTAGCCCGGGTCGCCGAAGTTCACACCCTCGTCCTTCAGGTCGTTCAGTGAAATCACAGTTAAATCCGCCGTTGCTCTTCCAAGAACCTCCACCGACTGGAAGAACCCTTCAAATTTGTCCGCTATCGCCTGCGATTTTGCACTGACTGTGTCCTTGGCCTGGTTTTCGACGACTGGCATCATCTCCCTCTGCACAGTGTTTGCTGCGTGATCTCCTGTGTATAGCATCATCCCCGCCGCTATCGCCGTAACGAGCAGCAGGGCAACCACCACAATGCCAAGTACCTTCTTTCTAAACTCCATACGCTCGGCACCCCCTCAGTATACCTTTTCCAGCACCTTTCCGTTCGACACTTTTCGCATTCTGACTTTACCCGTTGAAAGGTCAAGGTAAATCGTTCTCCCTCCCTTTCCGCCCGTGTCCTCCGCCACGAGCCTGATTCCAAGCTTCTTTAGCTCTCTTTTAGCGACCTCAACGTTCCTCCTGCCTATCATCAGCTTCTCGTTGCTCACGTTGGTGAACATGTGCGCCCCTCCGAAGAGCTTTGCCTCGGCCCTCCGGGGGTTTCCGCCGAGCTTCTGGATGTCCCGTATGAGCAGCTGCAGGCCGGTGTCCACGTATTTGGCCGGGTTGCCCCTGTTTCCGTAGTAGCTCGATTCCGGAAGGAGTGCATGGAGCAGTCCGCCCACCTTTGTCAGGCGGTCGTAGAGGGTTATGCCTACGCAGCTTCCCAGCCCGTAGGTGCTTATTATTCCGACCTTCTTGCCCACTGCGTAGTCACCGATTCCCACCTTTACTTCCTGCAACGCTCAACCCTCGCCGGGTTCTTCGTTCATTTGAGCCTTTTCCTCTGCTACTGGCTCCTCCGAGACTCCTTCCCCGCTTTCTCCCTCCGTCCCGGGGGCGGTTTCCTCCTGGGCGATCTCCTCCGGCTCCTTCACCTGAGCCTCGAGCTTTCCGACCAGCTTGTCGAAGGCGTCCTTCGTCGGCACGAGGTAGAACAGGCTCTCGACGCCGCTGTTTTCCTGGTAGAAGCGCGTCTTGAACAGTATGACATCTTCCACATCTCTGAGATCGGGCCTTGAAAGCTCCTTCTCCACGTCGTAGAGGCTTTCCGCGGGCTTGGGTGGGCTCAGCGAGACCGGTTCCTCTATCAGCTTTGCGAGTATGTCGGTGTAGACTGAAATCAAAATGTTTCCTATCTCCATTATCGCCGAGCGCCCCATCTCGTCTATACCTTCGTCTCCAGGATCCATTCCGAGGAGCATGGAGACAAGGGACTTCGCGCTCTCCTTAGGGAACTGGAGTATTGTTAGGCCGCTCAGCCCCTCGGTTATGTCGAACATCACAACGAAGCTGTTGCTTATGCCCTTCGAGGCGAGGGAAGCCAGGAACTGCGCCCTGGGAATCACCTGCACCTCCGGCGGCTCCATCTCGATTTCGCCTATCATGTTCGAGAGCGCCGTGAGAGCGTGGCTCATCGCTATGTTGGACGCCTCCCGGAAGATGTCCTGATACCAGTCCGAAAACCAGCTCTTGTGGCTCATACGAATCCCCCCAGCAGGGTTTCAACGATCCTTTTCATGGACTCGGGGTTGGGGAGTATCATGAAGTGTTCTTTGAACTCCACGTCCTCCATCTTTATTTGAGTCCGGAGGAGGATGGTGTAGTCGCAGTGCTGGCCTATGTCCGCGAGCGCGAAGTCGAGTATCGCTGGGGTGAAGTCTATCGCGAGGTCCGGCGGCGTCTGTTCTATCTCCGTCCCAAGGAACTCGCTGAGTGCGTTGGCGAAGGCCGAGATGAGGATGTTTCCACCCTCCATTATAGCCGACTGAACCATCTCGTTGAACTCCGTCGTGCTCCCCAGGGGCATGCCCATCATCATGTCGAACATCTTGAGAGCGTCGTCGAAGTCAATGAAGAAGAACGCGTGTCCGCTGAAGCCGCCGCTCAGGCCGATGTAGACCGCTATCTTGATGTCCTCCCCGACCTTCTCTGGAATGTTCTTTATCGACGAGACCTCTATCTGGGGAACGGTTATGTCCACGGTCAGTCCCGTCATCTGGCTGAGGGCATCGGCCGCCCTGGAGGCACCTATGTTGAATGTCTCTACTAAGGCGCTCTTGGCAAATTCGTCGAGGTTCTTTATGTACTCCTCGTAGCTCTCCTCAGATGCCACTCCTACCACCACCGAGCAGTCCGTTTATCTCTATGATCAGAACGACGCTTCCATCGCCCAGTATCGTCGCGCCCGCGAAGCCGCTGATGTGGGACAGCATCTTGCCGAGGCTCTTGATGACTATGTCCTTCTTGTGGAGAAGCTCATCGACGCCAACCGCGACCTTCTGGGCACCCAAATCGACGACTATCGCCGGGAACTCCGGCTTCTCCTCGACCGGAAGTCCAAAGAGTTCGTGGAGCATCACAACAGGGATTATCTCCCCGCGCAGGACTATCACTTCCTTGCCGCCTATGCTCTTGAGGTTCTCGCGCTTTATCTCGATGCTCTCGAGGATGTTGTTTATCGGCACCGCGTATATCTCGCCCTGGACCTCGACGAGGAGAGCCTGTATAATGGCCATGCTCACCGGCAGCTTGAGGATGAAGGTGCTCCCCTTCCCGACCTCGCTCTGGACCGAGATGGTTCCGTTGAGGCTCTTCACGACGTCCTTGACGACGTCCATTCCGACGCCCCTGCCGGAAACGTCCGTGACCTGGTCCTTTGTGCTGAAGCCCGGCAGGAAGATGAGGTTTATCGCCTCCTCGTCGCTCATCTCCGCGGCCTGCTCCGGCGTTATGAGGCCCTTCTCTATCGCCTTGGCCTTTATCTTGTTGGGGTCAATGCCCCTTCCGTCGTCCCTGACGATTATCTCGACGTGGCTCCTCTCGCGCCTCGCTATGAGTTCAAGCCTTCCTGCCCTCGGCTTCCCAAGCTTTTCCCTCTCCTCGGGCGGCTCTATTCCGTGGTCTATCGCGTTCCTGAGCAGGTGGACGAGAACGTCGCCGAGCTTGTCTAGTATCGTCCTGTCGACCTCTATGTCGGCGCCCTCGATTATGAACTCGACCTCCTTGCCCATCTTCCTGGCAAGCTCGCGGACCATGCGCGGGAACTTGTTGAAGACCTCGGCAACCGGCGTGAGGCGCATCTCCATTATCTCGTCCTGGAGTTCCGTTAGGAGCCTTGACAGCGTTGACAGCGTTTCAAGAAGCTCCCTGTCCCCCAGTCTCTCAGCAATCTGCTCAAGGCGGCCCTTTGTGATAACAAGCTCACCCACGAGGTTCATCAGCCTGTCGAGGTGGGCAACGTCGACCTTGATGATCTTCGAGACCTTGACCTTTGGGGTGGGAATGCCCTTGCTCGATTTTTTGGCCTTTGATGGCTTCTTCTCGGCTTTTGCCTCCGCTTTCTCGGTCTTCTCCTCGGCCTCCATCCTGTCCCCTTTCTCCACCTTGACGTTCTCAACGTCGGGGTGCTTGCGGACGACCTTCTCTATGTCCTCTGGTGAAACGTTTGCCTCGAGCAGAACCTTGAAGTAGTAGCCGTCTATGAGTTCGCCGTTCTGAATGGCCGCGACTCCCGGGAGGGTCCTTCTCACAGTTCCGAGCTTTTCAAGATCCTGAAGAACGAGGTAGGAGCGCACACCCTTCAGCGGGGCATCCTTCTGGAGGTAAACGGTCACGGTGTAAACGTTCCCTTCCCCGCTCTCTGCGCCCTTCTCTCCTCTCTCCTCGACTTTAAGAGGCTCTGGCGAATACTCCTCCACTTCGGCCTTTTCGACCTCAGGATGCCTTGTAACGACCTCCCTCAGCTTCTCCGGGCTTTCCTCGGTGGTTATGATGAACTCAAGAACGTCAACGTCCGCCTTCCCGTCCTCGATAACCTTCCTCTCAGGCTTCGTGTCGAGTATCTCGCCAAGCTCCTCCAGGTCTGAGAGTATGAGAAACGCCCTGACTCCCCTCAGCTGGGCGTCCTTGTAGAAGTAGACCTTCAGGCGGTAAATCGGTGCCCCTGCCGGCTTCTTCTCTTCTTCCTTCTTCCCTTCCTCTTCCTCCCTTGCTTCGGCTTTTTCTTTCTCCTGTGGCGTTTCCTTTTTCTCCCCGGCTCCGCCTCCCTCAAAGAACTTCTGAGCCTTCTCAAACAGCTCCTGAACGTCAAAGTCGCCTTCGTTGCCTTCCTCCTCGATGTTGTTGACCATGCCTTCTATGACGTCGAGGAACTCCAGGAGGACGTCTATAAGCTCGGGAGTGGGTTCCACCTTACCGCTTCTCACGAGGTCGAAGAGGTTCTCCATCTTGTGCGCGACTTTGCTGAGGGTCATGAAGCCCATCGTCGCTGCGGTTCCCTTGAGGGTGTGGGCGTCGCGGAAAATCTGGTCTATCATGGCTTTCTTCTCTTCCTCGCTGCCGCCCTCTTTCACTATCTTCTCCAGCGTGAGGATCGCGTTGCTGAGGCTGTCTATCCTGTCCCTCGCATCGGCAAGGAACTCATCTAGATACTGTGAAAGGTCTTCCACCGGCACCACCCCGGTTAACCTTGTTCACTGCCATAACAACGGTCTCTGCGATTTTATCGAGGGGCACAACGTAGTCCACCATGCCGGTCTCTATGGCAGCCTTCGGCATTCCGAAGATTATCGATGTCTCTTTATCCTGCGCTATCGTTATGCCGCCCTTCTTCTTGATGGCCACGATTCCCTGCGCCCCGTCGCGCCCCATGCCGGTCATCACAACGCCGACGGTTCTCCGTCCAAAGACTTCCGCCGCGGTTATCATCATTGGATCAGCGGCCGGTCTTACGCCATGTATCTTGGGCTTCTTGTTGAGCGTTATGACCGGCTTCCCGGCCCTGAGCTGGACCTCCATGTGGTAGTCTCCGGGAGCGACGTAGGCCCAGTTCTCCTGTATCAGCTCGCCGTCTTCGGCTTCCTTCACGTTTATCTTGCTCAGACCGTCGAGCCTCTTCGCGAAGGACTTAGTGAATCCCGGCGGCATGTGCTGGACGAGGAGTATCGCCGCCCTCAGATTCTCCGGGAACTTGGGGAAGACCTTGAGGAGGGACTGCGGGCCGCCCGTCGATGAAGCCATCGCGACGACCGTTCTCGCGGGAGCACTTGGCTTCCTCACCTTGCTCTTCTGCGCCCTCAGCAGCCTCGTCCTCCTGAGTTCAAGGAAGCGCCTGGGAACCCTCGCGGCCTCCTTTATCTTGGCGATTATCTCGTCCTTCATCTCCTTCATGTTGATAGAGATGGACGAACTCGGCTTGGGGATGAAGTCGATCGCACCGTACTCAAGGGCTTTTATCGTTGCCTCAGCGCCCTCCTGGGTCAGGGCGCTCACCATAATTACCGGCGTCGGGGACTGCTTCATTATCACCCTGAGGGCGTCGAGACCGTTCATGCGGGGCATTTCGATATCGAGCGTAACGACGTCCGGCTTGTGGACTTTGACCGCGTTTATCGCCTCGATCCCGTCCCTCGCTTCACAGCAGACCTCAAGCTCGGGATCGGAGTTGATTATATCCCTGAGTATCTTCCTCATGAAGGCGGAATCATCGACGACGAGCACCCTGATCTTTTTCCTGGGCGAGTTCAGCGGCATCATTACTCACCCTAGCTCGAAAGTACGCGGTTGATCTCTTCGAGCACTTTCGGTGCCTGGAACGGCTTGACGATGTAGCCGGAGGCTCCCGCCTTAAGGGCCTCCATAACCTTGCCCTCCTGCCCGACAGCGGTTATCATGATGATCTTGGCGTTGGGGTCAATCTTCTTTATCTCCTGGACGGCGGTTATGCCGTCCATCTCGGGCATGACTATGTCCATCGTCACGACGTCGGGCTTGAGTTCCTGGTACTTCTGGACGGCCTCCTTACCGTTGCTTGCCTCCCCGACGACCTGATGTCCGCCCTGCGTCAGTATCTTCTTCAGGAGCATGCGCATAAACGCGGCATCATCTACGACCAAAACCCGTGCCATGCTTCTTCACCTCCAGGTTCTTGCGATAGATCCTCGCGACGAGATCGTACAATTTGAACAGCTTCGCGGCGTTGCCGAGTATGGTCTCGGTCTTGCCGAGGATTAGATACCCGTGATCTTCGAGGGAGTCGTAGAGTTTGGCAAACACCTCCTCTTGGGCGTCCCTCTTTACGTAGATCAGAACGTTCCGGATGAAGATGACGTCGAAGCCCTTTGGATACTTCGAGCTGAAGAGGTTGAACTGCTGGAACTTGACGAGCCTCTTGACCTTTGGCGCTATGCGATAGCGCTCCTCGCTCACCCTCGTGAAGTACTTGGGTATCATGTGCCTCGGGACCTGCCTCTCCACGACGTCCGCGGGATACTCCCCACGCATGGCCGTTGCTAATGCCTCCCTGTCTATATCCGTGGCGAGTATCTGAACCCTGAATCCTCCGAGGTTCTCTCCGAGAGCCTCGTAGAGGGTCATCGCTATCGAGTACGGCTCCTGCCCGGTGGAGCAGGCGGCACTCCATATTCTTATCAGCCCGTTTCGGTGCTCCTTCTTGTACTTCACAAGCTCTGGAATTACCTTCTTCTCGAAGGTCTTCCACACCACTGGATCCCTGAAGAACTCGGTCACGTTGATCGCAACCGTTAGGAGCAGTTCATCAAGCTCCTGTTTGTTGGTCCTGATTATCCGGTAGTACTCCATGTAGTCCTTTACGCCGAGCTTCCTCATCCTTGCCCTTATGCGCCTCATCAGATAGGTGTCCTTGTAAGCGTCACTGCTAACCTTGAGGTGCCTGAAAAGCTCGGCCTTGATCTTCAGGTATCCGGGGTCCTTTACGTCCATCATTTTGACACGCATCCCCTTGGGGTCTATCCCAAACTAACGCCATACCATTGGGGACTTTACAAAATTTCTATGAGCGCTCGGCATAAAAAATCTTTATGTGTAGATGGTTGTGTAGGTGCATAGGTAGGCCGTTACGCGGCGCTTTGTTATTAACATAACGCGTATAACAAGTTATTACCTACATGCGAAAATCTTTTATCTATTGCCATCCATTGATAGATAGTGAGATGCCGGGGGTGCACCTCGTGAACCGCGTCACAGTAATAGCTTCGGTTGCTTCAGTTCCCGTCCTAACTTTCCTCGGTGCCCTTTGGTCCCCCCTCGCAGGACTCGCTATCGGACTTGCCTCTGCTTTCTCCGTTGCGTTCTACGTGTCTCGGCCTCCCGGAGGCTCTGGGGATGTTCTCACCGCCGTTGAAAAGCTCCTCCGCGATGAGACGCCTGACTTTTCCGGTTTTGATGAGGGGACGGTCAAAAGACTCCTCAAGATCGAGGAGGCCATAGAGGCAATAAAGCGCCAGAGAATTGAGGTAAAGCGCGAGGGTGCACCAGAGGAACTTGAGGTTGCCCTGAATGCCCTTGAAAAGGCACATCGGAAGCTGTCCTCTATCATCCCATCTATCCAGCTCGATGTGGATGTCGACGAGGCCGAGGTGGGCAGTGTCCTTGAGAGGGAGCGCTCCACCATAGCGGAGCTCGGGGACTACATCCAGACGCTCACTGCAGGCATCGAGGAGATGAACACCCAATCTCAAGCGCTCACGGATTACGCCCTGGAAACGGCCAACATGGCGGAAACCGGCAAGAGGATATCCGACAACGTGGCCCTCAACGTGGCGAGCATCAACGAGGTAAACCAGAACATGGAGCGCGCCGTTTCCACCCTGGTTGAACACTCCAAGAGGATAGGGGAGATAGTCGAGGTTATCGGCAGCATAGCCGAGCAGACGAACCTTCTCGCGCTGAACGCGGCCATAGAAGCCGCCAGGAGTGGCGAACACGGCAGGGGGTTTGCAGTTGTTGCGGAAAACATAAGGGAGCTTGCGGACCAGTCCAAACAGTCCACGGACCAGATAGCGGGCCTCATCATGGACATGCGTGAGAGCATAGACACCGTTGTCAGCTCCATAAAGCAGGAGTTCAAGGTGACGGAGGAGATAAAGGACGCCGTCCAGGAGCTTATAGCGGCCTTTGACGACATAGCAAGGCGTGCCAACGAGACGGCCAACATGATAAAGGAGCTTTCCGACAGTATAGAGGGGCAGGCCCAGTCGGTTCAGATGCTCATGGACACCCTCGACGGCGTTTACTCCCTCCAGGACGAGGTCTCGAACGCCGTAACGCCAGTTGTGGAATCCTTCTCCCAAGTTCACTCAAAGCTCGATGAAATACGAAACGGTCATAAGGACCTCGAACGCTCGATAGTTGAGTCGAAGGAAGTCCTTGAAAAAGTTGCAACCCGGAGGTGATTGGATGGCCGAAATTCAGGTCGTGGCCTTTATGGTTGGAAACGAGGAGTTCTGCCTCGACATATCCAAGGTCAGGGAGATCAAGGAGATGATGCCCATAACCCGCGTTCCGAACTCGCCCGACTTCGTTGAGGGAGTCATAAACCTCCGCGGGCAGATAACGACTGTTGTCAATCTGAAGAAGCTCCTCGGCTACTACGACCCCGACGACGACCTCTCTAAGAAGAAGATAATCATTGCGGAGGTAAAGGACGAGGTCATAGGCATAATAGTCGATTCTGTCTCGGACGTCATAACACTTACGGAGGATCAGATAGACCAGCCGCCCAAGACCCTCAGCAGCAGGGTTGACATCCGCTACATAAAGGGCATCGCCAAGATAAACGACGGTGAGAGGCTCCTCATAATGGTCGACCTTGACAAGCTCCTTGGCGATGAACTTTGAGAGTCTTTCTTTATCTTAGATGAGGTCAAGCTCCCTTAGTATCTCCTCGACGTCCTTTTCCTTTGATGATTCCGGCGTTTTCCCGGGTTCACCCTCCGCGCCGAGCTTCAGCATGAGCTTCTGAACCTGCTCCTCGAGCTTTCTCAGCTGCTCGAACTGATACCGCAGCTTCTCGTAGAACTCCTTCTCCACGGGAGTAACAGGAATCGGCTCCCTGAGTTCCTCCGCTATCCTGTCAAGTTCTCCCGCAAGCTCGTAGACAATGCGGTGAATCTGGATGAAGCTCCTCTCGGGATTAAGCTCGCGCTCCTTCCCGTCGCGGGTGACCTTCATCGGCAGACTAAGGCGCTTTACTCTCACGATTATGTCGTTGAAGGTCGCGTAGACGCTCTCGTCCGGTATGGATACGATGGCCAGTTTGCGCAGGTTCTTCAGGAGTTCCACAAGGTTCTCCTTAAGCTCCTCAAACTCCTTAACACCCTGCCCTGTGAGCACGTAAACCTTTGCTATGTCCCTTAGCGAGAGGAGCGCCTTCTTCGCCTCGGCCATTCCAGCGCTCAGCTTCTCCGGCTGAAGGGTGATACTGGCTTTGATAACCTCGAGGAACTCCTCTACTTCGGTTCTCTTCCTCCTCTCGATTGCATCCTCGAGGTGCTCTATCTCCTCCTCAAGCTCGGCCAGCAGCTCTTTCTCCAACTCCTCCTTGAGTTTGGTTTCCGTTCTCGCAAGCTCTTCCCCAATGGACTCCACCCGGGCGCTGGTCTTCTCGAGTTCCATTCTGAGGCTTCCTACTTCGTAATCTACCTTTGTCTCAAGCCTTTTGAAATCCTTTAGAGATTTTTCAATGCCCTTGAGCTTCTCTTCAAGGGACCTCAACTTCTGAAGAAGCTCGGTGTTCTCGCTTCCTTTTTGGGAAGGAGGGACTTTAACGGCCCTTATCTGTGATTCCAACTCGTCTTTTATTCTGTTGATCTTCTCCTCAAGCTCGCCGACTTCGGAGCGCAGCTCAAAATGCCTCGCGAGAACTTTGCTGGTAACATCCCGCACGTAATACGCCAGCACTGCGGCAACCCCTGCCGTAACGGCGAGCTCGATTATCATTTATACCACCTGGCTTCAGCCACACAGTTTGCGGTGCCATGGTATTTAGATTTTATGCTTTTGGGAGTGGTTTGCATGAAGCACAAAAATGTTCATCACCGTTGGATATTATCCATCCAATTGAGGAGTTCCCCTTTGAGAGTAACATGTTCAAGTTGTGGATGAAAATTCTACGATTAAATCAAAACTCCTATGGTGAATCTATATGGTCCAACCAAAAACGTTATATATTATTCAACACCAATACTGGGTACGGGAGTACAGCACAAGCTTTCCCAGTGACCATCAGTGGTTCTAATCACGTGCTTGAGTTGCTTTGAGGTCTGACTTTGGGAGGGGGGAAGGATGAACACAGTGATCGTTGACCCGCAGGTACTGCGCTCCCTGCACCGTAGTGAACTCCGGAAGAAGATACTGATGTACCTGAACGAGATATACCCTTCTGCCACGTACCTCTCGGAGATAGCGAGGGTCGTTGGCTCGGACCCGTCCAACGTCAGGGGCGCGCTTGTGGGTCTCGGGAACAGATACAACGGCGAGAGCTCTCTTGTGTACCTGGGACTCGTGGAGGAGATCTCCAACAACGGCTTCAAGTACTACCGGCTGACCGATTACGGAAAGAAGGTTGTGGAATATCTCAAGGAATACTACCGCTATTACAGGAGGTTCATGTGAGGTGGTGTCTATGAATCCCGTTGATGCCGTCGATGCCAACGTTGAGCAGATGGTTAAGTTCTCGGTTCTCGGCCTCATCGGTCTCGGGACCAAGCACGGTGTGTTCCCTCTTCTGGCCCGCGGGCCGACGGTTCAGGAGCTTATAGACAGCCTCGACCTGCCAAACAGGCGCCTTCTCTTGAAGTTCCTTGAGACCCTTAAGGCACTCCACATAGTCGAGGAGAAGAACGGAAGGCTTCAGCTCAACGGCTTTTCCTACACATTCCACGTACCGGACGAGAAGTACGACCTCCTCGTGCCCGACTGGGTGCCGATATTCGAGGAGATCTACCGCATGGTCGATTATGCCTTCATAACCCCCGTCCACCCGCACGTCCTCATGGACTTCGATAAGGACGCGGACTTCTGGGACATGCGCATGAGCACGCGCTTCTCAAGGCTCTACCGAGAGGCCATGGCTCAAGTGGCTGGCCTCAGGCCAGGGATGCAGGTCCTTGAGGTCGGGTGCGGTTCCTACGCTCCCGTCCAGTTCGGCGGGATGATTGGCTACAACGGCTTCTACCTCGGCATCGACTACTCCCCGGCGCTTCTGGAGATAGCCAAGGCTAGGGTTGAGGGCAGGAACCTCCCGGTTGAGTTCAAGGAGATGGACGCCAAGCTGATACGGCCAGTCAACGAGTACGATATCGCTTTCCTCAGCTTCGTCCTTGAGTATATCTCCGACTACAGGAGGGTTCTAACTGCCACCATGGAGACCCTCAAGTCCGGCGGCAGGATGGTCATATTGGAGCCGTTCAGGGACTCCTTCCAGCACGTCCAGGCACTTGAGTTCTTTGAGGGTCTAAACAAGGATTTTGTTGGCTTTCCCTCCGCGGAGGAGGTAAAGAACGCTGTCCTCCGTGAGGGCTTTGACGTTGAGATAAGCAGGCCCTCAAGGAGCATCCTCATCTTTAAGAAGATGTGATTTTGTGTTTTTGTCTTTTCGCTTCTTTTGTTCTGCTGTTTGCTCCCCCTGTCTTTCTTGTTACTCTATTTCGTCTCTTCAGCACCTACATATGCACCTACACAACCACCTACACTACTAAGAACAAAAAAGGGATTTATATTCACCTGGCGTAACCCCTAATGCAAACAACCCTATGGGGGTGCATGGAGAATGAAGGCCAGGAACAGGAGAGGTGCCGTGGGAATTGGCACCCTGATTGTGTTTATCGCCATGGTTTTAGTGGCGGCAGTGGCGGCTGCAGTGCTCATCAACACGAGCGGCTTCCTGCAGCAGAAGGCTTCCAGCACCGGCAGGGAGAGCACCGAGCAGGTTGCCAGCGGAATCCAGGTCATGCAGGTCACTGGATACTACGACAGCGCCTCTGACGGAATAACCAAGCTCGCCATCTACGTTACTCCGAACGCTGGAAGCGCCGGAATAGACCTCAGCAACACCAAGATCATTATCAGCAATGGAAGCGCTCAGGCGGTTCTGGAATATGATTCCGCCCTGTATAACAGCACCGGCAACGACATTTTCAACGCTGGCAGCGCTTGGCCGAACAGCACTACCGCTACCAAGTTCGGAATAATCGTTGTCCAGGACTATGACCAGAGCGTCAAGAGCACCTCACCGACCATGAACGCCGGAGACATAGTCGTCCTCACCGTTGACGTTGGAGACCTCTTCAGCCCGATTCCGGTCAGGACCCACATAACCGGACAGGTCGTTCCGGAGTTCGGTGCGCCGGGCGTCATCGACTTCACCACACCCAGCACCTACACCACCGCTATAGTTAGCCTGCAGTGAGGGGGTGAGGGAATATGAGGTTCCTTAAGAAGAGGGGTGCTGTTGGTATCGGCACCCTTATAGTTTTCATAGCAATGGTCCTCGTCGCTGCAGTGGCGGCTGCAGTGCTCATCAACACGAGCGGCTTCCTGCAGCAGAAGGCTTCCAGCACCGGCAGGGCCAGCACCGAGCAGGTTGCCAGCGGAATCCAGGTCATGAAGGTTACCGGGCACTACGATGGTACGGGCATTGACAGGCTTGCTATCTACGTTACTCCGAACGCTGGAAGCGCTGGCATCGACCTCAAGAACACCAAGGTCCTCCTTGCTGACAAAGATAAGCAGGTTTACCTCACCTACAGCAACAGCCTCGACGGAAGGAGCATCGCAGACGTGTTCTCAGTCAACTGGACCAATGCCACCAGCACCAAGTACGTTGCCCTCGTCGTCCAGGACTATGACCAGTCCGCCATCCTTGGGACTACCTTAAACAAGGGTGACATAGCCGCCCTCCTCGTAAACACCACGGCAGTTTTTGGCACTGAGATCCCGGTCAGGACCCACATAACTGGTAAGGTTATTCCGGAGTTCGGTGCGCCGGGCGTCATCGACTTCACCACACCCAGCACCTACACCACCGAAGTCGTTGACCTCCAGTGATTCTCTGCCCCTTTCCCCTTTCGTTCTTTGATAGTTTTCAGGAGGTGGTGCTATGCGTAGGGGAGCAATAGGCATCGGAACGCTCATCGTCTTCATCGCAATGGTGCTGGTAGCGGCAGTGGCTGCAGGGGTTATCATCGGTACAGCGGGCTACCTTGAGCAGAAGGCCCAGGCAGCCGGAAGGCAGACTACTCAGGAGGTTGCGAGCGGTCTCAAGGTTATCAACATATACGGCTACACCAACGCCACCCCGCCGAGCAAGGGGACCATAACCAGGATGGCGATATTCATCTCCCCGAACTCTGGAAGCGAAGGGATTGACCTCAGCAACGTTAAGATCGTCCTCAGCGACGGCGTCAAGCTCGTCGTGTACAACTACAGTGGGATACTCTACCATGGGGTCATAGACGACCTCTTCAACGGCACGGCCATAGACAGCAGGATATGGAACAACGCCAGTCTGACGGAGACCTCCTTCGGAATAGCCGTCATCCACGACGGGGCCAGCCAGATGGACGTCAACCACCCGAACCTTGAGTGGGGCGACATGGTGGCACTGCTCATCAAGACGACGATATTCAGGACTGACAGCGGCGAGCCAGGAATAGGCCCGGCCACCAAGATGGTGGGCAAGGTGATCCCCGAGGTCGGCGCCGCGGGAGTGATAGACTTCACGACGCCCGCCACGTACAACCACAATGTGATGGTGCTTCAGTGAGGTGAGAACATGAAGGGCATGAGGCGCGGTGCCATAGGTATTGGAACGCTCATCGTCTTCATCGCAATGGTCCTAGTGGCCGCTGTGGCGGCCGGGGTGCTGATAAGCACCAGCGGCTACCTCCAGCAGAAGGCAATGGCAACCGGCAGGCAGACGACTCAGGAGGTATCGAGCGGCATCAGGGTTATGAACGTCTACGGATACACCCCGGCTGACCCGCCAAGCTCCGGCAACATAACCAAGATGGTTATCTACATAAGCCCGAACGCCGGCAGCGGTGGCATTTCGATAAGCAACATGAAGCTCATACTCAGCGACGGGGACAAGATGACGGTCTTCAAGTACAACCCCAACGCCACTTGGAGCGGGGACATAAACGATATTTTCAGCGTTCCTGCCTGGGCAAACGTTACAGGGGTTTACTTTGGACTTGCGGTGGTCCAGGACGACGATGGGAGCCTGACGGGAGACGTTACCCACCCGGTTCTCAACTGGGGGGACATAGCAGCACTGCTGGTCAACGTCACTGGCTTTGGAGATGGATATGGCATTCCGCCGGCCACCCATGTGACAGGTAAGGTCATTCCCGAGAACGGTGCTGCAGGAGTTATAGACTTCACAACACCGCATGCCTACATTGATAGGATAATGCAACTCCAGTGAGGGGGTGGCGTCCATGGCACTCGACTTCCTTTCGTCTTTATTCAAAAAGAAGCCAAAGGAAGAGACCGCCACCCCTCAGGAGGCCGAGCCGGTCTTTGAGGAGGAGCTTGAGGAGCAAGTCGAGAACAGGGAGGAGAATGAGCAGATCACCCAAATACAGGAGCGGCTGACAGAAATCGAGAACGACATTCCAAGGATAAAGATAAGCATCGACACGATAAAGAAGCAGATGCAGGAGCTTCGCGATGATATAGACAGGCTCGACAAGACCATCAAGGACGTCATGATGCTCTACGAGGTCATCAGCCAGGAGATAAACCCATTCAAGGAGCAGATGGGGCAGGAAAACCCGCTCACCAGTGAAATCCAGGATATCAGGAAGGAACTGGAAGACTTAAAGCTCGAGATAGCGCAGATAAAGAACGACATTAAGGTGCTCGCCGGCTACGGCGTGGACCTGGACTCGATAATCTACGAGGTGCTTGCGGAGGTGTGATCAATGGAGATGGCCAGGCTGGTTACAGAGGCCGACATCAACGCAAAGCTGGCGGAGCTGAAGGGCAAGGTCCCAAGCGTCATCATCAACGACCTCCGCGAGAAGCTCATAGCCAGGAAGGACAACCTCACCTATGATCAGCTTGAGAAGATAGTCCAGAAGGTCCTTGACACCTACGGAAACCAGGCAACGAAGTACGAACAGCTGAACAAGCGCGTTGACGAGCTTGGCAAGAGGCTCAGCGATCTTGGTATGCAATTGGCAAGGCTCGTTGAGACCCTTGAGAGCACCAAGTTCGAAGTCCAGGAGAAGAAGGCTGAGAAGGTCTCCCAGAAGGTTGAGGAAGTCCACGAGAAGATAGGGAAGCTCGAGGAGCTTCTCGAGGGCGAGGAGAAGGAGGAGGTTCCGTCCGAGCTTACGGAGAAGCTTGAGGAACTCCACAGAAAGGTCGATGAGATAGCGGAGAAGGTCGAGGAGAAGTCAGCCGCTGAGAAGCTTGAGGAGGCCCAGGAGAAGCTTGAGGAACTCCAGAGCAAGATAGCCGCTGGCGAGGAGGTCAGTGAGGAGGAGCTTGCCGCGGCGGAGCAGGCCGTTGCGGAGGCCCAGGCCGAGGCGGCAGCCCAGGCCAAAGTTCCCGAGGAGGCTGAGGTTTCTGAAGTTCCAGTGGAGGAGGTTCCTGCGGAGGTTCCAGCTGAAGAAGTCGAAGCGCCCGAAGGGGTCACGGAGGAACTTGGGACTGAAGAAGTCCCAGGGGAGGAAGTCGAGGAGCTTCCGGCAGAGGTCGAGGAGGTGGAAGTTGAGAGCGCAGAGCTTCCGGAGGAAGCTGCCGAAGCGGCGGAAGTTGAGGCTCCCGCGGAGGAAGTTCCCGAAGTACCCGAGGAGATGGAGGGGGCGCAGGAAGCGCTCGAAGAAGTTCCGGCGGAGATGCCGGAGGAAGCCTTGACTGAGGAAGCTGAGGCCGCCCCCGAAGAGGTGGCCGGGATTGAGGAGGTCTCGGAAGTTTCGCTTGAAGAGGTTCCCGCTCATGAGGTTGAATCCGCTGAGGAAGTCAAAACTGAAGAAGGTGGTGTTGAGATGGCCGAGAAGATACAGATACCTGAGGACATCGCAAGCCTGCTCTTCGAGGAAGAACCCAAGAAGGCAAGGCTGGAGAAGCTCCCGGAGGATATTGTTTCCACCATGATAGCCCTCAAGTGGCTCGGATTCCTCATCGACAGGGTCGGCATACAGAACCTCGAGAGGGTTCTCGAGTTCTACTACGAGATAGGCTGGATAAGCGAGGAAGTGCTCAACCAGCTCCTCCGCTATGCTAAGGGCACCAGGCCGCACCACAGGGACCCCGAGTGGAAGCCGGCTGAGAAGCTCACCGTCCAGGACCATCTCATAAGCCTGCTCTTCATCGAGAGGCTCAGGGGACTTAAGATAAACAGGAACGTCCTCGACAAACTCGAAAGGGAAATCAAGATGCTGGAGAAGACTCTCGATGAGTTCTACGGCATCTGAGCCAGGAACCCTAAGAGGGGAGGGGGCGGCCAATGGGATTCAGCGTATCAGCGAGCGCAGCGATAATCTTCATTTCCTTTTTGGTAGCCGCCAGCACCCTCTATACTGCTTGGGACAACAGCTACTCAAACGTCCAAGCCGCCCGGGAGGACTGGTACAATTTGAGGCTTTCACAGATTAACACTCTCATTGATTTAAACGGGACTGTGGGAGAGGCGACCATAGATAATGCAAACAATATCTACAATGTGACCCTGTACATCCAAGACTACGGCCCTACAATGTATGCTAAGGGCTGGAGCGCTGTATATGACGGTTATTACAAGACTATATACAACGTTAGCGATGATAACGTTGGTTTCCTGGAGGAGTATACATACGTCTTGCCTGGGGAGAGCTTACTACTGAACGTCACGAACATTCCTCTAGACAACACACATCACAACCTGACAGTGATCTTTGACAACGGTTGCTGGCTTAGGGTAAGCTGGTATTACAATGGGTCAACTGTGTTGATCACTGGCAGAGAAAATGGATGCCCAACGGAGGTGAGCTGATGGCCGCAGGGGGGCCTGCAAGCGAGCTGATAATGTTCATCGTCGCAGTCATTGTCGCCGGGAGCGTCGCCGGCGCCCTAGCCTACGTTACCACCGACATAGCCCATGGAATAAACGACAGGGGGGCGCTGTTGGCTGACCAGCTCAGGACAGACTTCGCGATAATCAACGATCCAAGCAATATCCCTCATTCAAATCTCTCTGCACAGCCAGTTAACTACACGTTCTACATCAAGAACATAGGTAAAAATCCATTTCCCTTCACTTGGGGTTCGGTGCAGGTGTTGCTAAACGGTGTGATGATTCCCCAGGAGAATCTGACCTTCCTTGACCCCCAGACCGGGGCTGAGATAAACACCCTCCAGCCCTACGCGGTTGGAGCCATCAACGTCACGCTCGGAAATGCCCTCACGAGCGGCAACGAATACACCCTAACGGTCGTGCTGGACAACGGCAGAAAGAGGAGCTTCGTGTTTAGGGCGCCTTGAGGGCTAAAATAACGCTGTCAGCGGGTGATCACATTGGTCGAGGAACTGCTCAAGATCGAACTCAAGGGCGATGAGCTTCACAGGCGCCTTGGTGGGGGAATTCCCGCCGGCACCATCATGCTGGTCGAGGGCGACAGGGGTAGCGGTAAGTCCATCTTCGTCCAGAGGCTCCTCTATGGCTTTCTCATGAACGGCTACACCGCCAGCTACATCTCAAGCCAGTACACCACCGTCGAGTACATAAAGCAGATGGAGTCCCTCGGCTACGGTATAATTCCCTTTCTAATCAGGAAGAAGCTCATATTCGTCTCCCTTTACCCCCTCCTCACCGGCGTGAGCGAGAAGAGGAAGTTCCTGAGCAGGCTTTTCGGCGAGCCTCGCCTCTGGGAGCCGGACATCATGATAATCGATTCCTTCTCATCCCTCCTCTCAAGGGAGCAGGACCCGAACTCCGTGAGGGACTTCCTGCTCTACGTGAAGAAGATGGCCTCCCTTGACAAGGTGATAATCCTCACCGCCAACACGGAGGAGATAGACCGCGACTCCCTCTTCGTCCTTGAGGAAGCGTCTACAATGCTGATCAGGCTAAACGTGAAGGTCTTCGGCGGCGACCTGAAGAACTCTGCGACGATAGTCAAGTACAACAACGCAAAGGGCATCTTCCAGAAGATTATCCCGTTCCGCGTTGAGCCTAAGGTCGGTCTGATAGTAGAGATAGCGGCGGTGGTGTGATATGGCGCAGGCGTTCAGCGACACCCTTGACGAGGCCATGGCGAGAAACCCTCACCTTAGGAAGTACGTTGACCAGTTCAGGAAGAAGTATGGTAAGATGCCGGAGTTTCACGCCCAGCTCAGCAGGGACATGAAGGATATAATGTACCCCAACATTCTCTATCCCGTCGGCGATCCGATATTCATCCACATCTACGCGGATCCCACCACCGCCGAGAAGAGGTACATCGTTATAGAGCCGCGCATAGAGAGCAGGGAGGAGGAGCAGAAGTACAACAGGATACGCGACAAGATCCTTGAGATGGCGCCTTCCAAGGATATACCGGAGGAGCAGGAGGAGTTCGAGCGCTTCCTGGATGCACTGTTCGACGAGGCAGTTCTGACTCTGGTCAAGGGGAGCAAGGGCGGCGGACTCCTCGGGAAGGGCGAGAAGTTTGTCATAACCAAGGAGGAGATGGAGAAGTTCCGCTACCTCATCAAACGCGATATCATAGGCATCGGCCCCCTCGAACCCCTCGCGAGGGACCCCTACATTGAGGATATCCACATCATCGGTGCCAACAACGTCTCCCTCGTCCACAAGATATTCGAGATGATGCAGACCAACATAACCTTCGGCGACGACGTCAAGCTCGCGGACTACTTCAAGAACATGGCCGAGCGCATAGGCAGGCCCGTCAGCGACAGGACTCCGATAGTTGACGGTGCTTTACCAGACGGCTCCCGTATCAACATCATCTACTCGCCGGACATCTCCATCAAGGGTCCGAGCGCGACAATCCGTAAGTTCTCGGCTACACCTATAAGCATCGTCCAGCTGATTGGCTGGGGAACCCTCAGTGCGGAGGTCGCCGCCTACCTCTGGATAGCCCTTGAGTACGGTATGAGCGTCTTCGTCTGCGGCGAGACGGCATCCGGTAAGACCACCCTTCTGAACTCTATTATCCCCTTCATCAAGCCCGGATCGAAGATATTCACTGCGGAGGATACACCCGAGGTTCAGGTTCCCCATCCAGTCTGGCAGAGGCTCATAACCCGCGAGCGCGGCCCGGAGGAGAGCAGGGTTACGCTGTTTGACCTCCTTAAAGCAGCCCTGCGTTCGAGGCCGAACTACATCATCGTCGGTGAGATCCGTGGTGCCGAGGGAGCGATAGCGTTTCAGGCCATGCAGACCGGCCACCCCGTTATGAGCACTTTCCATGCGGGCGACGTTAAGAAGATGATACAGCGTTTCACCGGCCACCCGATAAACGTCCCGATAACCTTCATCGACAACCTCAACATAGCCGTCTTCCAGCAGGCGGTCTACGTTAAGGGTAAGTTCCTGAGGAGGACCATCAACGTCGTCGAGATCGAGGGCTACTACGAGGAGCTTGGCGGTGTTGCCACGAGGAACGTCTTTGAGTGGGACCCCGTGGCGGATAAGCACATCTTCCGCGGTTTCAACAACTCGTACATCCTCGAGAGGAAGATAGCGGAGGTAGCCGGCTACGAGGACCCGAAGGAGATTTACAACGAGCTGTTCCTGCGCGCGAGGATCCTTCAGAGAATGGTTGAACTTGGCATAACAAACTACTGGGACGTCTATAGGGAGATCAAGGCCTTCTACCAGAAGGGCATCGAGGGCCTGAGCTTTAGGATCTGAGGTGATTCCCATGGCCGGGGAGAAGATCAGCATTTTCACCAAGGCAGACCTCGACATGAAGACCTACCTCCACAAGATACTCTTGCCCTACATGGGGATCTCGGCCCTCCTCTTCATAGCCATTGGCGTCATGACCCTCTTCCTTTACATTCCAAAGGCGCTCAAGATTCTTCTGTTCATGATACCCGTTATCCTCATGGTCTACGCCGCTATTTATCCGTACATAACAGCCGACTCGAAGAAGATTTCCATCAACTCCAAGATGCCCTACTTCATCACCTACTTCGCGGTCCTATCCACGAGTGAGATGGGCCGTTCCGACCTGATAGCGGTTCTCGCGAAGGACCCCAAGCTCGGAGCGATAGCGAGCGAGCTTAAGAAGGTTCACACAGTTGTCAACAGGCTCCACCTCTCGATGCCAGAAGCCTTCCGCTTCCTCGCGAGGAGAACTCCGAGTCAGATGTTCGCTGACTTCCTCGACAGGCTTGCCTACTCCCTCGACAGCGGTGTCGACCTCAAGGAGTACCTCTTCCAGGAGCAGCAGACGGTCATGGACGACTACCAGACCTTCTATGAGGGTGCCCTCTACGACCTTGACATCTTCAAGGAGATATACGAGTCGATAATAATCTCCGTCGTTTTCATTGCGTCCTTCGTCATTATCGGACCCCTTATCACAGGCCTCGACCTCGGAACCATGGGGCTCTATGCCATAGCCATGACCCTCGCGGCGGAGATAGGAATCCTCTTCGTGGTCAAGCTCAGGATGCCCGATGACCCGATATGGGCGCAGGTGAGGGAGGGAATAGCCGACCCGCGCAGGAAGAGGATAAAGATGGCCGCCCTCTATTCTCTCCTTGGAGTCATCATAGTGGCCCTCATCTACTTCGTGGTTATAAGGCCGCGCTTTCACGTACCTGAACCCTTCGTCCTCGCCTCCATCCTCACGCCCTTCTTCTACGTGGGACACGTGGTTGGCAAAGAGGAGGCATCTATCTTCAGAAAGGACGAGAACTTCCCCGCGTTCATAAGGAGCTTAAGCTCCTCTCTGGCGGCGAGCGGAGCCTCGCTCGTCCTCGTTCTCAAGTATCTCAGCGCCCATGACTTCGGCACCCTCACCGAGGATATCAAAGCCCTTTACCGCCGCCTGGCAATCCGCGTGGACAGGGACAGGGCTTGGGACTTCTTTATAGCAGGAACCGGTAGCTGGCTCATTGGAATCTTCTCCGAGATATTCCGCGAGAGCCTCAGGATGGGTGCCGAGCCGGACTACGTCGGCCTCGTCATAAGCAGGAACTTCGAGAGGCTCGTCCGCCTCAGGAGGAAGAGGCAGCAGAGCATAGCGAGCTTCGTCGGCATCATCTACGGCCTCACCGGGGCATTCGCGTTCTCCTTCGCAGCGTCATTCCAGGTTGCAGTATCGATAAGCCAGCTGTTCGCTCAGATGAACATTCCCACCGACTACATCGGGGACATAATCCATGTGATTCCACCATCGGGAATAACCTTTCTCATGTACCTCATGCTCGCGATGATGGTCATGCACTCGCTTCTCTCCGCGATGGTCATAAAGCTCGCCGACGGCGGGCACATCCTCGGGACAGCGAGGTATTTCGTCATACTCGCGTGGATATTCGCCGTTGGGATGTACCTCGGTCAGGTGCTGATGGCGAAGATGATGAACGTAGGTGGAGGTGGAACCACTCAGCTCTTCCTCCACCTCTTGGGGGTGATTGGATGAGGCCGAAAACCGCCGCGATTGTCATGCTCCTCCTGCTTTTCCTTTATCTGCCGGGATTTGCCGCGGGAACACACTTCCGCGGACTCGTGAGGATTCCGTTCCAGGTGAGCCTCGACGGAACCATGGTAACTGGAAAGGACGTATCAATGAGCGGATACAGGCTCCTCGTTGAGTACTGGGACCCACACGGGGGAGGCATCGGAAGCGGGTCGGTGCAGCTTCCCATCGGAGGTGTCCTTCACCTCTCCAAGTTCAACCTCACCTACCTTGGGGCCTACGTTGGCTACGAAAACTATGCCCTGATAGAGGTGAACACGTCTTACATGATACCCGGCGATACCCTCACCGTTGCCGGCTACACCATCCACCTCACGTCAGTTTCATCATCCGGTCCCGCGATGGTGGTCACGGATCCAGCCGGAAAGAAGGTCTTGCTCTCCGGAAAGGGAAAGCACAGGGTTGGACATCTCCTGATAGCTCCCGGGAGCTTCTATCCATTGGTCTACAGCGGCTACCTGCGCATGAACTCCACGCTGAGCTTCGACGGCCACAACATAACCTTTGTTTCAGTGAACGTCTCGCAGGACTTCGTTTCCAGGGCGGTCTTTGTGGTGGATGGCAACGAGACGGCCGTCATCAAAGTGGGAAGCGAGGCCAACGTTGGGCCTTTCTCAGTTGCGGTTGAGGGCGTTGTCTGCAGGGAGGCCAACTCCTCAACCTGCAACTGCAAGTGCGTCCACTACGCAAAGGTCAGCATCCACTACCTCGGGGCATCGCTGGATGTGTCGGTGGTTCCCGACTTCACGTTCTCCCTCCTGCCGGGACAGTCGCGGAACATCGCCAAATACTACGTCCTCCACTACGATTACCACTTCGACGGGAGCGCCAGGGTTCATCTCAGCAACCTCTGCGGGGCCGAGAAGGCCTCTGGAAGGCTCTCCCCGCTCCCGGCAGGAAGTGATCTGGTTTACAAGGGTGTGGTTCTCTTCGCCGATTCCATCGACCCGGAGAGTGGCAAAGCCACGTTCTACGGCTTCCTTGAGGGGAACAAACTGCCTGACATCAGCAAGATAGCCAACCTCCTAGTCAACTACACCTTTGAGAGCGGAACCCAGTACGCTCCCGTGAGGGGCAACGTGACGATAATCAACACCGGAACGGTCGCGGTTAGTGACGTTGAGGTTGAGGTGAACTACCCGTCAGATGTCCTACCCCTGAACGGGAACACCTTCCACGTTGACTCGATTAAAGCCGGCGGAAAGGTTGTCCTGCCAGTGGTGGTCGTTCCCATCTCCTCCGGCAACGTCTCGGCCGGAGAGGTAAAGGTTACTGGAAAGGTGCCATATGACCCGGCCTGTTGCGGCTACACACTCATGACGTTCACATCCAACAGAGGGATTATCCCGGTTGCTCCGGCGGACGTCGGTTACAACATCACAGCCTCGGTTTCCGGCGTCTCCTGCACGTTCAAAGTCGTCAACATCACCGTGGAGAACTCCGGCGGAATGGACCTCCGCCCGGTGATGGTCATAGACCGCACCCCTGGAATGGCGCTCTATCCTGACTTCAACGGTACGATCAACGGGACGTTAATCCGGACAAGGATCAAGGTTCCATCAGGAGAGTCGATAACCTATTCCCTCAGGGTGATGGCGGAGAGGCCAGTCAACGGCACCATCAGTGTAGAACTTCTCAACCCGTACACCTCAGAGGTTCTTGCCTCCTCCTCAATCTCCCTCCAGTTTGGGGAATGCCGCGAGGAGGTTGAGACCGTCACCAGCACCGTGACCTCGGTGATCACTCAGCCCTGCAACTGCACTTCCAACATCACCCCGATCACGAAAACCGAAACCCTCACCAAAACATCCACCAAAACGCTTACCAAGACCACCACAACCACCTCCAAGGTTCCCTACACCCCGCTGGGTTCTAAGGCCCTCTGGGGTGGCGTTGGCTTCGCCCTGGGCTTCCTCTCAGTTGTGGCGCTGGCGTGGTACCAGGCCCGCAGGTAGCGGCCGCACACGCCCCCTCCCCCTTTTATTTTTTGAACGAGTGAGGAAGTGCCGCCCATGGACTTTGACGCCCTGTGGAGGAGAACGGTCGAGGCACTCGTTGCCGAGGGCATAATACAGAGCGATACGGTTAAAGAGGCTTTCCTCAAACGGCCGCGCTACCTCTTCGTTGAGGAGCGCTATAGGAAGTACGCTCATGTTGACGAACCCCTTCCAATCCCCGCCGGACAGACGATAAGCGCGCCCCACATGGTGGCAATAATGCTCGAGCTGGCCGGGCTTAAGCCCGGAATGAAGGTTCTCGAGGTCGGAACTGGAAGCGGCTGGAACGCGGCTCTTATAGCTGAACTGGTCAAAACCGATGTTTACACCGTCGAGAGGATTCAGGAGCTGGTTGAGTTTGCCAGGCGGAACCTCCAGCGGGCCGGTGTGGAGAACGTCCACGTCTTCCTGGGTGATGGCAGCAAGGGCTTCCCTCCCAAAGCTCCCTACGACAGGATAATCGTCACCGCCGGGGCGCCGGAGATTCCGGGGCCTCTGATTGAACAGCTCAAGCCTGGCGGAAGGCTGATAATCCCCGTGGGGAGCCACCACCTCTGGCAGGACCTGTACATCGTCGATAAGACCGAGAAGGGGAAAATCAAAAAGCGGCGCTGGGGTGGCGTTGCCTTCGTGCCCCTGGTTGGGGAGTACGGCTGGGAAGAGTAGGCTTTTAAGCTCCACCGTGGCCTTTTTCTCAGGTGATACCATGGTCAGGCTCATCGCTTTCGACCTCGAGGGGACGCTCGTCAAATCGGTCTCGAGCTGGGTGGAGCTTCACAAGCGCTTTGGAACATGGGAGAAGGGAAAGGAGTACGCCGAGCTTTTCTTCTCCGGAGAAATCGACTACGTGAAGTGGGCCGAGCTGGATGCATCCCTCTGGGAGGGACACACGCGGGATGAAATCCTTGAGTGGGCCAATTCCGTTGAGTACATGGACGGTGCCAAAGAGCTGATCGAGTTTCTGAGGGAGAACGACTTCAAAATAGCCATCCTCTCTAGCGGTCTCATGTGCCTCGCGGGGAGGATAGCGCGGGAGCTTGGGGTTGACTACGTCTTCGCGAACGAGCTGGTCTTTGATGAAAACGGCGTCGTCACCGGAAGGGTGAATCCGCTGGTGGACTTCAAGAGCAAGGGAGTCATTCTACGCGAGCTGAAGGAGGAGTTAAGGCCTGAGCTTACAGTGGCGGTTGGCGACGGCTACAACGACGTAAGCATGTTCAGAGAAGCCGACGTTGCGATAGCGATAAACCCTCACGAGGGCGTTGAGGGCGACCACAACGTCGAGAGCCTCATGGAAGTGAAGGAGATAATCACCGGCCTGATCTGAGGGGTCGGGGAAGGGCGTGGTCATCACTCATCAGCAAAGCAAAAGCTCGTCATCCCCCTGTCGGCCAGACCGGAACCCCCGGTTCACGTTTCCCCGGAGAGGGCGGGTGCCGGGCCGGCGGTGGGAGTATGGAGAGAAAGTTAAAAGCTTAGCTGAAGCCTGCGACCTTGAGGACGAGCCACCAGAAGACGTCGCCCCAGAAGTAGCCCATGAGAAATCCGATGAAGAGCGCCGGCGCGAAGGGCATGGCTTTTTTCCTCAAAAAGCAGTTCTCAAGCTTTCCCTCCTCGACCAGCTTTCGGAGTTCCTCAATCTGCTCCTTTGTCAGACCCTCCGCCGTTGGGGAGGCTATAACCCTTCCGCGCTCCGGCTTCAGCGCGGAGGCGTCAAGCTCCATGACGGCTCTCTTGAGCCTTCCAAACGCATCCTCCCTGTCCCTTAGAATCTCTCCGTTGAGTTCGTGTATCGTCTCACCAAGGATATCCCACTCGCGGAGCTTCTCAAGGGGGACTTCCTCCATAAGCACCTCCCTGCGGAGGTACTTGACGGTCGAGAAGAGCACTTTGAAGGTGTAGAGGACAATGAACGTCTTCCAGGAGGCGTTGAAAGCCACCACGGGATCGCGGTAAATGAGGTATGCTATGCCGAGAACTCCCGCGGCGTTTCCGAGCGTTTTGAACTTCGAGAAGATGATAATCAAAACGAGGCCGAGAACCCAGAGGGCGGTTGAGTTGCTGAAGCCGGTCGTCGCTATGGCCGCCTGGATTCCGAGGACGCCCATGAGCCAGAGCCAGAACTCCGCGGTTATCTTCAGGCCGCCGGTAAAGACGTCGCCAAGCTCCCGGAACTTCCCCCTGACGGCTAAAACCACGAGTGCGTAAACCAGTATGAACGGGAAAACCGCGAGGATGCTGTTGAAGAGTATCGATAGGGAGTACAGGGGAAGGGATTCCCCGTAGGGAGGGACTACCCTCGCGGTATCAGGTGCGAAGGGCAGGAGGGCTGAAAAGGCGGCGAGAATCACAACGTCTCCGCTCGCCCAGGCGCCCATGTAGTAGAGTATCATGCCGAGGATAAAGCCCACTACGAGTCCGATGACTCCGGAGAGGGCAAGGAGTGCGTTCCCATCCTTAAGCCCAAGGTACGCGTAGTAGAGGACTCCCCCCTCCGCTGCGGGAATGATGATCTTGTCTATCCATCTCGGGAGGTCAACTTCCCCGTCGTCCTCCTCCCAGTTGAGGAGCTTTCCCAGAAGGGTGAGCGTGGGGAACGCGTGGCTGTCGAAGATGAAACCGGTCTTCATGTCCGTGTAGGACGTCAAAATCCCGGCTAACAGGCCGAGAATGAGCGGAACCGTCCACATGATTCCACCTCACAGGTTCTCGAGAAGCTGTTTCCTTACCTGTGTCGTGTAGTTGCTCACTGCCTTGTTGAGGCTGTAAACGCTGTCCAGGATTACCTTTGCGGCTATTACTACTAGGACCAGAACCGCCGCTAGCATGAAGAGGTACTCGAGCGCCCCCTGTGCCCTCCGCATTTTCTACACCCGATTAAGTTTCACCTCAAAGGATTTAAAGTTTCCGTTGGCCTTTTAAGTGGGGCGAGAAATCGGGGTGTGGTGAAGATGAGGGTTCACAGGCTTCGCGTTCGCGATGAATACCTCGACTACATAAAGTCCGGCCAAAAGAGGATTGAAGTGAGGGTCGCCTATCCACAGCTCAGAAAAATTCAGCCCGGCGACAAGATACTCTTCAACGATGAGGTTCCCGCGGTGGTCACGGGCGTTAAATCCTACGAGACCTTCCGCCAGGTTCTCCGCGAGGAGCCGATAAAGAAAATCTTCCCCGACGAGCCGAGCTTTGAGAGGGCGGTAAAGAGGTTCCACAACCTCTATCCGAAATGGAAGGAGAACCGGTACGGCGTGATCGCGATAAAGTTCAAGCTCATCGGTGAGGAGAGATGAAGCACCTTGAGTTCGACGGTCGCTATGCCGAAGCCATACTGAAGGGAAGGAAGAGGGCAACGGTGAGGCTCGGCAGGAGGCCCAACCTGAAGGATGGGGATGAGGTTCTTATCCACTCCGGCGGCTACGCCCTCGGGAAGGCCGTGATAGAGCGGGTCGAGAGCAAGACCGTGGGGGAGCTGACCGATGAGGACGCTTTTTTAGACGGCTTCTCTAGTAAGGAGGAGCTGATAAACGCCCTCAAAACCCACTACAAGTACGTCAACGACGACTCCCCTGCCCACGTCATCGTTTTTCGCCTCGTTGAGCGCTTTGATAAACCCATCATGAGTTCTGACTACGCTTACGAGGGGAACAGTCCTGTGGAGATAGCGGAGATGGCATTGAGGCACCTCGACCTCCCGGAGGAGGACCGGAAGCTGGTAGAGCTTTTCCTCAAAACCGGGAGCCTGAGGAAGGCCGCCTACAGGCTCGGAGGCATGAACAAGAGGTATCTGATCAGGGACGCCCTCAGGAGGGCCTACGAAGAGCTGAAGAAGAGGGGCCTCATGGGGCCGAAACTTTGAGCGATTCGAGCATTGAGACCGTTTCGCTTTCTCCCGCCCCGTTTTTAACGGCCGAGAGCGTTATGGGCATGAGCTTGAAGCTTCCGCCGTGAATTAGGTGCCTCAGTTCTCCCGCGAACTGCTCCATTTCAAACTCGTCCCGGAATTCAACCTTCGCTATGAAGTCGTACTCCCCGTAGAGCCAGTATCCATCGACGGGGAGCTTCTCCAGAACCTCGTCCCTGACGCCCCAGACGAGGAGTATCGCCTCGATTTTCCTCACCCCCTTTCCTTCGCCATCAGGACCTCGCGGGGTGATAAAAGCTTTTCTAAGCTTTTTCTATCAAACCGGCAGATTTTCGAAAGATTTGCGGCAGAATTTTGTCATTGTGCCCGGGAAGGGTTTTAACGTCCACCGTGAACTTAATCCGGTGGTTGAGATGAAGGCGGTCTTCTTTGACTTCGTCGGCACGCTGATAACC
>JALVWX010000099.1 GCA_027023165.1 Thermococcus sp.
GTCCTGAACCTCTCTGGAGAGGAAATCGAGACTGTAAACCCAGAGCTGGCCATAGCTCAGCATCTCCTCAACGCTCGCCTCCTCGAGGTCAAGGACGTCGAAGGGGACGTTGCTCATCGCCAAAAGCGTGAAGAGGCCCCTCTCCCCGAGGAGGTACTCGTTGAGGTTGACGCTCTCGGTTAGTCCCTTCCTGAGGCCGAAGATGGTTAGGGCCTCGTAAGGCTCGTAGGCGCCGAAGGCGACCGTCGCCTCAAGCTCGGTGTCGAGGAACCTTGGGTTGCCCTTCAGGAACTCGCCGAGCCACTCGATAGGCTCGACGTGCTGCCTCTCGCTCCCATCTAAGCCTATTGGAGAGTAGACGTCCCATGTGACACCGTTGTGTGATTCATAACCTTTGGGGTTCTCCCCTCCGACGTAGAGGTAGTAGTTGACGTTGGGGATTCCAAGAGCGGGGAGGAGGGAGTAGAGCAGCTCAGCCTCGTCAGGTTCTATGGTGTGGGCTAAGGAGGACTGCGTCTCGATGCTGAGCGGTGGGGTTCCAAGCCTCTTCCGGTAAAAGTTGTAGATTCCGATCTTGTAGTAGACGTGGCCGAGCCTGTCCTCCTTGAAGTCGAAGGAGCGGTAGAAGGAGTACCAGAACTCGGTCCAGAGGTGGATGTCGAGGTTTTTCTCCTTAACGTATCTGTAGAAGTGCCTCCAGGCGAGCTGGAGGAGGTAGGGGTCGAGTATGCTTATCGGGACGTCAACGTAGCGCCTGAGGTGGCTGTATAGGTGCTCGACGTAGCGGTTGGTCATCCATATCTTGAAGTGGTGCCAGTCCAGAATCTTTGGCAGAGGTTCTTCCTCGCTCTTTGGGGGTTTAATCTCTGAGTAGTCGGCGAAATCGGAGCCGTACCTCTCGCCAAGCTCATCAAGGGGGTGGTTCTCCCTCAGAAACTCCTCCCAGAGGCCGCCGGGCCTCGTTATGACCTCGTTGTAGTCAGTCAGGAAGGGCTGGAAGATGGTCTCCCAGTATGAAGGTTCGTCGTCGATGGAGACGCTGATTATCGGCCCGCCGTTCGTCGCGAGGTAGTCTTTGATGATCGGAAGGACGGCGTCGTACCATCTGGAAACGGCCTTAAGATAGGTGGGATGGAGGTAAGTTATGGGCGGGTAGTAGATGTCCCTCGGGAGCGGTCCGTTGGGGCCCTTTGCCAGTATCTCGGGGTGCTCGTTTATCAGCCACTCCGGAATGCCCCCGTTCTTCCACTCGCCGCAGATGTAGGGGCCCGGCCTTATGATGACCTTGAGGCCCACCTTATCGGCCAGTTCGAGGAAGCCGACCAAATCCCGCTCCGGAACCGTCTCGCCGGTGAAGTCGAACACACCTTCCTCGGGCTCGTGCCAGTTCCATGCCACGTATGTATCGACCGTGTTGAGGCCGTGCCCCTTCATCCTCTCCAGCCTGTCCCTCCAGTGCCTCCTCGGAACGCGGAAGAACTGGAGCGTTCCGCCGTAGATCACCGTCCTCCTGCCGTCGATGATGTATGCCCTGCCGTCGTGTTCCACCATCGCCATCACCACTTCACCACCTTGCTGAGGAACCTGGGGTTGTCGGGGTTCAGACCCCTCTTCACGGCCTTGTAGTAAGCCAAAAGCTGGATCACGGGTGTGTAAAGGACGAGATTCGCGGGGGCGCCTAACTCCGGGACTTCGATGAAGTAGTCCGCGCCGGTGTTTTCCCTCCCGACGGTGAGGACCCTCGCCCCCTGTGCTTGGAACTCCTCCGTGAGCTTTTCGTGCCAGTCGAAGGGCTTCTCGACGAGGAGAACGACGAGGGTTCCATCGTCCGCTACCGATTTGAAGCCGTGCCTCACCTCGAAGGTCGGGTAGGCTTCGCTCCAGAAGATGGCCATCTCCTTTATCTTGAGCATCGCTTCCAGGGCGACCGGGTAGAGTATTCCCGAGCCAAGGAAGATGACGTTCCTGAAGTCAAAGCCGTCGACGGTTTCTTTGATGTAATCTTCACTCCTCAGGACTTCCCCGGTCAGCTCCGAGACCAGCTCTGCGTCGTAGGTCTCCTTCCCAAAGGAGCGCATAAGGAGCTGGAGGTATGCGAAGTAGAAGGCCGGGAAGGAGTGTGTCATGACGACGCTCTCTTCTCTGGCGGGAACGATGAGCGAATAGTCCGCCTCCCTTGAGAGCGTGCTCTCGTAGGCCGTGAGAGCAAACCTGGGAACATCCAGGGCGTTGAGGGCCCTTATGGCCTCGGTGGTTTCACCGGAGCGCGAGATTGCAACGAGGAGCTCCGGCCTTTCAATGGGGTAGTTCTCCCTCGCGTACAGAAGTTCGGAGCAGGGGAGGGCCACTCCCCTGCCCCCAAGGCGGGTGGTTGCCATGGCCAGCGGCTTCGCTAAGAAGTGCGAACTGCCGCAACCAGTATAAACCACTTCTCTCGGTAACCGGAAGTCGTGATTGGCTATGAAGTTCTCAAAGGCCTCCTGAGCTTTCATTATCCCCTCAGGGGTCTCTCTTATCTCCCTCAGCGT
>JALVWX010000100.1:0-6511 GCA_027023165.1 Thermococcus sp.
CTCTCCAGCATCGATGAGGTGGTCGCTCGGAAGGACCGCCACGATGGAGTCGCCGAAGGTTTCTTCAATGGTCTTTGTACCCCAGTATATCGCAGGGAGAGTGTTTTTACCCATAGGCTCGAGGAGAAGGTTCTCCTCAGGAACTTCAACGCCAAGCTCGGTCAGATCATCCAGCACGCGGAACTTGTACCTCTCATTTGTGACCACGAAGACTTCTCCGGGCTTGGAGAACTTAAGCGCCCTCCTAATGGTCTTCTGGAAGAGGCTCTCCCCGTCGAGGAATCGGACGAACTGCTTTGGCATCAGCTCCCTGCTCAGGGGCCATAGCCTGGTTCCCTTCCCACCGGCGAGAATCAGCGTCTTCATGGCAACCATCCTGAACACCTGAGACCACTTGGGCACATTGGCTTTTAACGATAGCGAAAAGAAATCAGCGGAGGGCGAACTCGCCCACGAAGGCTGAACTCGAGATCGTGTCGCCGATCCCGACGGTGGATTTGGGCTTTACCACTATCTTCGTTGGAACGAAGGCGAGCTGATAGCCTTCAAGCTCCGCAACACCGTTCTTCATGTCGTACTCCTTCGAGAGGGCTTCCTCCACAGGCTCCGCCTTTTCGTTGACCGGAACGTCCATGGCCTTCACCACGTCGTCTATCGAGTTTATATCGCCGAGCTTCGCCTTTGCAGCAGCAGCCAAGGCCGCGAAGAGGAGTGCATCTCTGACGAATTCGCCCCTGTAGTCGGTCAACGCGAGATAGTAGCCGTAGGTGTGGAAGTGTATCCTCCTGACGCCGGTCTTTTCCGCGAGCTTGAGCATGGCCTCAGTGACGGCTATCGAGTCAACCGGGTCGTGGGCCAAGAGCTTCTCGGCTAGGCCTTTCTCGCCCATTACCTCCATTATCGATGCAAGCTCCACTTCGTTGAGGCCAACGCTCCAGAACTCTCCGAGGAGGTTGAGGATGGTCTTTCTAACGGTCTCATCCGGAGTAAAGGCGAACTCTAGATGAACGGGAATCCCAAGCTCGTTGAGAACCTCAAGATGCTCCTCGATGATTTCAAACGGCCCGCGGTAGTTCTCCTTTGTGAGGGCCTGGAGGCCGCTCACCACGGCCAGCGAGGCGCTCTCGGCTATCCCCTCAAAGTTCTCCCTGAACTCGTCGCGGATGAAGAGGGTCGTGTTGTAGTCGTCGGCGGCACCAATGAAGCGGTTCTCCCTCGGTGCCTGGAAGTCGAAGACTCTAAAGCCCCGCGGGAACTCGTAGATGTAGTGGATGCAGCTCTCCTCGTCGCCGCCGAAGCTCCTGGGGTGGACGAGCTTGATCTTCCCGCCTTCGAGCTTCGGCACGTAAATCGGCCCGTCCTTGAAGAGGCTTGCTTGAAGCCTCGAAAGCTGGGGGACGTGCGCTATGACCGGAACGCTGTAAACACCGCCGAGGAGGTTTGCCATTATGCCAACCTGCCCACCCATCCTTAGCTCGTCCCAACCCCAGCGCTTCATGTAGAACCTTGTAGGACAGTCCTCGACAAAGAGTTCGGCCGCTTTTCCCCTCTTAACGCTCCAGAGGATCGAGCCGAGCAACTGCGGAACGCTTTCTATCCTCCCTGGAAGCTCATCGGAGTGGCAGAGGACTTCCTCCTTTCCGGCTTTCTCAATCCTAGCTTCGAGGTCTTTCCCGTCGAGGTAGTTTATCGCGTCGATGTTGGTGTTGTAAGCTAAGAGAACCCGCCCAACGCGTCCAATCCTGCCCCTAACGCCTTCAAAAGCGGATGAGTAGAGAGCGTCCCAGTCCACATGTATCACCGGGAGTGATGTAACTGCTCCAAGTTAATAAGGGTTGCGGTGGCGGGTTCGGAAAAAGAAAAACAGTTGGGGATCACTCCCTCCAGCGCGGGTTGTCTATCAGCCTGACCTCGCCGTCCTCATCGACGACCAGCTTGGAGAAGCCCTTCTCCGCTATGCTGCCGTAGTCGTGACCCGCATCGGCAGGATAGACCGCGAGGAATATGAACGGCTCGTCGCCGGTGTTAACAGTCCTGTGGGCCCAGTGGGGTGGGACGTAGACAACCGTTCCAGGTTTCATCGGTATCCACTCGGCCTTTCCTTCCGGCGTCTGAAGGAGCATTCCGCCCTTCCCCTTGATGCCGTAGTATATCTCCGCCCTGTCGGCCTTTGAGTGGAAGTGTCCCTTCGTGAAGAAGAACTCCCCACCGACCTTGCCGGGATAGAGGACGGTTGTGGCGAAGTTGAGATCGCCTTCCTTCTCCTCCTGCTCTACCGCATAGACCTCGTAAACCACGGGATCGTCCTTGAGGAGTTCGTTGTAAGCTTTTTCATCGAGGAAGTAGCCCCTGAGGTCGCTCAGCCTCCTGACGAGCTTTTTGGCCCCAGGAATGACGCCGGTCTCAAGGTCGATGTCAACTCCAATCGGGTTCTTGTACTCCATGAGCATCACCGGAGTAAGTAGGAAGGCCCCTATTTAACCTTTCCCATTTGTATCACTGGTAGTGTTATACCGGCGAGAAGCGTAAGGGGAGAAAAGACTAACGCGGAAGCTGGGCTGAGAACGAAAAGAAACGGCGGGTTGAGATGATTTGCATCACTTGGCCCGGACTTCGATCTTCTTGCCTATGACGAGTTCAGCAGCCTTTACCGCGGCGCCACCGCTGCCAACGGCGATTCTAACCTGGTCCTCAGGGACGTAGACGACTACCTTGTCATCAAGCTCCTCCATATCCAGGATTTTGACGTTGAGCATCTTCTCCAGCCTGTCCTTCATGGCAATCCCCGCCCTAAATTGGCGGCATCAAATATAAACGTAACGACTCGCCCCGTAGTCCCGGTAGCTCCGTTCCTTTACCCTGTCGAGCAAATGTTCTATCCCCTGCTTATGGCCGAGTCCAACGATGGCTATTACCCTTGGCCTTTTAACCCCCCTGCGCTTAAGCTCATCCACAATGGAGATGAGGTTCCGCGCCATTACCTCGTTCCTCTCCTCAACCAGAACGCGGAAGAGGTAGGGATAGCGCCGCCTGAAGGCGAGCATCATAGCCCTGTACTCCTCCATTGGATTGGACTCCTCACCGGGGGGTTTTATAGGTAGGAAAACTGAGAGACCTTCGAGGGCCATGAGGATCTTCTCCCTCGCCGGGGCCGAGGCTATCTTGCCCAATATGGCGTTTATGTCATCGTCGATGAGGTAGAGGGGGACGCCGAGCAGTCCGGCGGCGCTTATGGCTGCCTTCATCTCCTCCCCGGGCTTCATTCCAAACTCGTCGCCGAGCTTCTCCTCAACCTTCGCCAGGGCGTAGTTTATAAGCCCCCTCCTGCCGAAGCGGAGCGCGTCCTCAAGGCCCATCTCGGCCCCGGACTGCATTGAGAGGAACCTCGCCCTGTCAAGCTCCACCGCCACCGCGTCGGGCTTCTCTCCGAGGATCGTCCTAAGTACCTCCTCCCTGCTCTCGGGCGAGACGTGCATCGTGCCAACGACCCTGACGTAGCGCAGGTAGCTCATCCTCTCTCCTCCAGGAGGTTCCTCAGCTCCCATGAGCCGGATTTGAAGGTTATGGCGTCGAAGTCCCTCGGGACGAGGGAGTTAATCCCCAGGCTCTCACATATCCTCGCCGCTTCCCTTAAGTATTCCTCGTAGGTGTAGCGGAAGGCCCTGTGGAAGAGCGCGAGGAGCTTTGCCCTGGCCTTTCTCGCTGTCTCGCAGGCCTCCTCGACGGTGGAATGATAGCTATCGCCCCTGTCGCCGGGGTTCAGGTATGTTGCCTCGTGAATGAGAAGGTCAGCCCTCTCCGCGAAGAGCCTCACCCTCTCAGCCGGCTCGGTGTCGCCGGTGTAGACGACCTTGAGTCCCTTCCTCCTCGGTCCGGTGACGTCTTCAAGACGGATTATCCGGCCGTTCCACTCGATTTGCCCCTCCCTTTCAAGCTTCCCGAGGATTGGGCCTTCCTCCAGCCCATACTCCCCCAGCTTCTCGGGCAGGAACTTTCCGCGCCTGTCCTTCTCCTTGAAGACGTAGCCAAGGGCCGGAATCCCGTGCTCCACCTTGAAGGACCAGATTTCATAGTCACCGAACTTCAATCTGGTCTCGCCAAGCTCGTGAACGTGTATATCGAAGCCCGGCCGGAAGAAGCCGCTGTTGAGGAAGTGCTGCACGAACTCGAAGGTGTACTTGGGGCCGTAGATGTGGAGCGGCTTTTCCCTGTCCCAGAGGTTCATCGTCTGAATCAGACCGCCGAGGCCGAGGTAGTGGTCGCCGTGGAAGTGGGTTATGAATATCTTCTCGACCTTCATGGGGCTGAGCCTCGCCGTGTTCATCTGCCTGATCGTCCCCTCTCCTGCATCAAAGAGGATTATCTCTCCTTTGTAGCGGAGGGCTATCGCTGGCACATTCCTTTCCTTGGTGGGCATTATTCCGCCGGTACCCAGGAAGAAAACTTCGAGCATATTTTAGCATTAGAGTGGTGTTTAAAAAGAGTAACGTTCAGGCCAGTTGTTGCGCTTGAATCTTTCGGCGTGTTCTTTACGGAAAACAAAACGGAGACCGTATCTCTTCTTAAACGGAAGCCGCAGGGTGCTGTACAAGAGTGTTATTGCTGGATGTTTAATCTGCTTCTCGGCAGGTTGTAATGCCCCAGTAGGACAGGCTTGGACACAGATATAACACCTTTTGCAGTTTTCGGGATGCACCATGAACGGTCTCAGTCGAACTTTGTACCTAACCCCAAAGAGGCTCACTTTCATTGGTACAACCTCCCAAATCCTGTCACTGAAGGGACACACGTAAATGCACTCGTCACCACCACCGCATATGGGATAGTGTATCACTAAGGGAGCCTCATCCTTCATTCGCCCATAGTATTCTTTCCAATCCACTTCATTCATGTTATCTCACCCGACATGTCTTTAATCGACATATCGTTTAACATATCGCTTATAAGATTTTTGGATTGGGATGATTTAAAAGAAAAGGATTAAAACCCCGGCGCAGTAAGTTATGTGAGGTGTTGATATGCAGGATATACTGAAGGCCATCGAGGAGAAGGATTGCAGGAAGATTGCGACCCTTCTGTACAACAAGGTTGACTCGCTTGAGGACGAGGAGCTTAAAGAGGTCCTCGAGAGGGCCGAGAAGCTGGCCCTTGAGTGTGAAGACTTCGAACTTTACAAGCTCACCACTTACTACTTCCACGAACTGCTCGGGATGGACAAGGTCCCGGAGTTCGAGAAGCTGGTCGAGGAGAAGGACACGTTCGAGGCAAAATTCCAGCTGGCAGACCTCTACTACATGATCGGCGAGCTTGAGAAGAGCCTTGAGCTTTACAGGGCGCTCCTCGAGGAGGAAACCGCCAAGGGCAACCTCGAGCACGTCGGAAAGATATACTACAGCATGGCGATGATACACGAGGAACTGCAGGAATACGACAAAGCCCTCCAGCTCATGGAGAAGGCCGAAGAAGCGTTCAGGAACCTCGGCAACGAAGAGGAACTCCTGAGGGTCCAGATACACCACGCCTACGTCAAGTTCGAAGCCGGGGAGCCCTACGAGGCCAAGGCGATGCTCGCGGGCCTTCTGTCGAAGATACGGGACAAGGAAGACCTCATAGTGGAGGTTCACCTCAGCTTCGAGGAGATATTCGAGGAGGACGAGAACTACGACGCCGCCCTGCAGGAGTGCCTCTACGCCATGCTCCACGCGAGGGGAACGGACTACGAGGATATAGCCTTCGGCTCACTCATGGACGTTCTCTGGCAGCTCTTCCTCGAAGACGACTTCGAGACGGTTTACCTCAACATCGACATGTTCGCGGAGGCGTTCCCCGACATGCGGAACTTCTTCGAGGCGGTTAAGGCCATAGCCCTCTTCAAGGACGGAAAGATAGAGGAGGAAGAAGTGAGCAAATACGTCGAAAAGGTCACGGACCAGAGGCAGATAGACCTCCTCGAGCTGTTGGGGGAGGCGGAGCTTTAGCTTCCCTTTTCTTTATCACATATCACGTTCTTGCTGGCGCACCTATTCACCTCAAGCTGAACCGTTACGTGCGTTATCCCGTACTTTCTCAAAGCCTCCTCAACCCGGTCGATTATCCACTGCGCCTCGCTTATAGGCATGTCATCAACTTCCACATGGCACTCGAAGTGTATTTCCCCCTCCCCTATGCGCCAGGCATGGAAGTGGTGGGCGTTCTTAACGCCGGGGATGGACTCTATCTCGGCCTTTATCGCCCCGAGGTCAAGCTCCGGCGAGGCCTCCATGAGGACCTCAACGCTCTCCCTCAATATCTCGTAGCCCTCCCTCAGGATGTAGAGCGAGATCAGAAACGTTACGAGCGGGTCAACCCAGGTGACGTCCCACTTGAGTATCAGGATTCCGCCGATGACGACCGCCACGGAGGAGAGGGTGTCGCTCATGAGGTGGAGGTAAGCGGAGCGGACGTTCATGCTCTCGTGGGCGTGGCTGTGGAGGAGGAAAACCGAGAGGAGGTTGGCGGCGAGGCCTATCAA
>JALVWX010000100.1:6521-10843 GCA_027023165.1 Thermococcus sp.
CGACCCCGAGCATAAGCGGTCCGTCTATCGGCTCAGGGTTTTTGAAACGCCTGTAGGCCTCAACTAAGAGGAAGAGGGAAACGCCAACGAGAACCGCGGAGTTCATGAAGGCAACGAGGATTTCAGCTCGCTTATAGCCGAAGGTGTACTTCTCGTTGGCCTTTCTCTCACCTATTCTTATCGCGAAGTAGCTCGCGAGCAAGCTCATACTGTCACTGAAGTTGTGGAGGGAGTCGCTGAGCAGGGCCAAACTCCCGGAGAGGATTCCCCCGATTACCTCGGCAATCGTGATTACCAGGTTGAGAGCTATCGAGAAGGCCATCCTCCCCTTAAGCTTGCCGTGGTGATGGTGGTGATTGTACTCGTGCGACATGTCAAGAACTTCAGCCGGGAAAATTAAAACCTTCCTGCTGGAGTTCTACTCGCTAGAGCTTGATTGAGTGATCCTTTAGGCAAACCTCCTCTCCAGCACTCTTTTGTGGACGGCCACACCGATGAAGAAGAAAGCCACCCCAAAGAGAACCAGCACCCCGAAGTCGGCCCAGAGCGGAAGGTAGCCCTTTCCGAGCGAGTGCCTGAGCGCGTCAACGTAGTAAGTCAAAGGCGAGACGTAGGAGACGAGCCTTCCGTAGGAGGGAAGTTGCTCCAGCGGAACGAAGATGCCGCTTATGAAGAGGAGCGAGAACTTAACGAGTGAGGAGAGCATCATAACATCGGCAGGAACATCTGTTGGCGGGTATGATGAGAGGAGCACTGTCATCGCCGAGAATGTTCCAACCGCGAGGAGCGTGGCCGTAAGGAAGATTACCCATTCCAAGCCGAGCGAGAGGTAAAGCACCGCTGGAATCGCTATCGCGAAGGTTATGGCGAGGCCGAAGTAGAACGACGCCTGAAAGTCGCCGAGGAGGACAGTCGTGAGCGATACTGGAGCGGTTATGAGCCTCTCGAAGGTCCTCCCGCGGCACTCCCAGGGGATTATCGTCGGGCCGACAGCGGTTGAGGTGAAGAAGGCCGTCATCGCCGTCAATCCAACGAAAAGCTGCTCATCCGGTAGGTTTCTGCCGATGAGGAAAGCCAGAAAGAGGAAGAATGGGAAGAGAAGGCCCATTATAACCACAGGCCCCTTGAGATAGAAGATGTGCATGTCCTTCTTTGTTACCGCGAAGGAGCGCCTTATCTGCTCAATCATCCGTACCACCCACCAGCTCCATGAACACATCCTCCAGCGAGGGCGAGAGCGTCCTCAAGCTCACTATTCTCAGCTTTTCCCGCTCGGCGTAGCGGACGAGTTCCTTAACCGTCGTATCTGGATCATCGGTGTAAACCTTCACCTTGTCTCCCATCTTCTCGACCTTTAACGCCGAGGAGAGGGCAGATGGGTCGAACTTCATCGGCTCGAAGCTCACCTCAACTGAGACGCGTCCTTTAACGAGCTGCTTCAGCTTCTCGGGGGTGTCTATCGCTATCAGCTTGCCATTCCTGATTATGCCAATCCTCTCGCACAGCTCGTTCGCGTCGTCCATGTTGTGGGTCGTTAGAAATATCGTCTTCCCGGCCCTCTTCTCTTCGCGAATCACATCCTTTATGAGGCGCGCGCTTATGACATCCAGCCCGCTCGTCGGCTCATCGAGGAAGTAAAGCTCCGGATCCGCTATCATGGCCATCGCGATTATTAAACGCTGTCTCATGCCCTTCGAGAAGCCCCTAACTTTAACGTTCCTCTTTTCATAGAGGTTAAACTCCCTGAGGAGTTCAAGCGAGCGCTTTTCTATCTCGGCCTTCGACATCCCGTAAAGCTCGCCCATAAGCCTGAGGTTCTGCATGGCCGTTAAATCAACGTAGGGGTTGGCCATCTCGGGGACTATGCCGGTTTTCTCTCTCGCCTTTATCTTCTCCCGCTCGTCGAGCATGTCGTAGTCGAGAACCCTTACCTCACCGGAATCGGGCTTTAGAAGGCCGGTGAGCATCCTTATAGTGGTTGTCTTTCCGGCGCCGTTCGGCCCAAGGAAGCCGAAGACTTCGCCGGACTTAACTGAAAAACTAACGCCTTTAACGGCCTGAAACGAGCCGTAGTACTTAGTTAAGTTGACCGCTTCGATTGCGTTCATTCTTCGCACCAAAATGAAGATAGTTTCAAGGATTAAAAACCTTCCCGGCGTTGGTCTCAACCTCAAAGCTTATATCTGAAAAGATGTTCATAAGTATGGTGGTGAAGATGAGAATTGCAATCCCTGCTGAGGATGATAAAGGACTGGAAAGTAACGTTAGCGAGCACTTTGGAAGGGCCAAGTACTTCGTCTTCGTTGATATCGAGGACAAAGAGATTAAAGGCTATGAAGTCGTTGAGGCTCCCCTCGAGGGTCACGGGGCTGGTGACCTGCCGGGCTTTGTGAAGGAGCACGGCGGTGAGGTTGTCTTGGCGTACGGCATGGGGCAAAAGGCAGTAAACTACTTCAACGAGCTAGGAATAGCGGTCGTTACTGGTGCCTACGGCCCGATTAAGGACGTCGTTAAAGCCTTCATAGAGCAGGTTCTCGAAGTCGACCCCAACTGGAGGGAAAAGATAAAGGAAAAGATGCCCGAAGAGCGCTGAGCTTCCTTTTCCGGTGTTAAACCGGAAGTTCAGAAAACATTTAAAAACTATCATATGTGAATTTTTTCAGGTGATTGGATGAGGATGAACGTAAGAAACTTCGCTCCGAGCTGGTTCGCGAGCGTTATGGGAACGGGGGCGTTGGCCTTAGTTAGCCTCGCGTACTCATCGAGGTTACCGGAGCTCAAGGAGCTTGCAGTTGCTCTGACGTACCTCAACACGGCCCTGTTCTTCATCCTCCTGATTCCATGGCTCCTCCGCTGGCTGAAGTACAGGGAGGAAGCTACAAAAGACCTCTATCACCCGGTGGTCTGCCACTTCTACGGGACGATAGCGATAGCGATGCTCGTCCTCTCGGCGGACTACCTGCTGATACTGGGAAATGTTCCCATAGCGAAGGCCTTCTGGCTCGTGGGAATGCCCCTAACGGTCTTCTTCGCCCTGCTAATTCCCTACATAATGTTCACCCGGGGAGAGATTGACGTGAAGAGCGTCACGCCGGCGTGGTTCATCCCTCCGGTTGGGCTGATAGTGATCCCCCTGAGCGGTGCGCCGCTTATCAGTACGTTTTCCGCCCCCTGGAGGGGGGTGATGGTGCTGGTCAACTACTTCGCCTGGGGTTCGGGCTTCTTCCTCTATTTGGGTCTCTTCGCGATAGTGCTCTTCCGCTTCATAAGGCACGAGCCGATGCCCTGCGGGATGGCGCCTTCAATCTGGATAAACCTCGGTCCGATAGGGGCGGGCACCAGTACGCTCTACGCCCTCGTCAGGAATTCGCCCTTCCCGCCGGGCGGTGCGGGGGAGGCTTTTCTAGCGTTTGGCCTGCTCTTCTGGGGCTTCGGAGTCTGGTGGCTCGCGATGGCGGTGATAATGACTCTCCACTACATCAGGAGGCTCAACCTGCCGTACAGCCTCGCCTGGTGGGCCTTCATCTTCCCGTTAGGAGCTTACGTCAGCGCAACTCACAACGTTGGGACAACCTTCGGGATTGAGGTCATAGACTCCCTGGGTTTTGCCCTCTACTGGCTCCTCGTTGTTCTGTGGCTGATTACCGGCACTCTAACGCTGGAGAACTTCATCTTCAAAAACTCAGCACGACGAGGACCATCTTGAGGGCTATAACGTACATTATCACCCCTATCGCTTTTTTCACATCCTCGGAGCTCATTTTGAAGTGCATCAGATGCGTTCCAATCCAGCCGCCCGCTATCGCCGGGATTGAGACCCACAGCAAAAGCTCCCAGTCGAGCGTCCCCATGCCCCAGTAGGTCATGAAGCCGCTCAGTGAGGAGAAGAACACCACGAGGGCCGTTGTAGCGGCCACCTTCTTCGGCTCGTAGCCGAGCATTATTAAAGCCGGACTTATTATCCCACCGCCGCCAACTCCGAGGAGACCGCCGAGGAAGCCGGCTATCCCGCCGATTAAAGAACCCTCAACGAGGTGGTTCCCGTCCCTGGGCCTCCTCTTCGGTCTGAAGAATATCATCACTGTCCCGGAGTAGAGCAGAAAGCCCACGAAAACCCACAGAACGTAGACCTTCGGGATGACCTTGCCGGCGTAGGCACCAACCGGGGCCATGGCCGTGGCGACGAGCAGAATCGGCAGGCCGAAGCGGTGGTCGAGCTTGCCGTGTTTCAGGTTCTTGAGCGTTGCCGAGAGCATGGAGAGAGTGTTTATGAAGAGACCGGTTGGCTTCGCCGTCATCAGCGGAACCCCGAGCCATCCCAT
>JALVWX010000101.1 GCA_027023165.1 Thermococcus sp.
AACTGGAGGATCGCCTTGGCCTTCTTAACGGGGTCGATGTCCTTGAAGCGCTCCGGGTAGATGACCTTTCCTATGTAGTAGGCGTCTGCTATCGCTATCCCGATGTTGGTGTTGTAGAAGTTGTACGGCAGGACGCCGTAGACGTGCCCGTCCTTCACCGCTTTGAGGGAGTTGTAGAAGTCCGGGTTGCTCTTGTAATCGCTCAGGATTATCTTCAGGCCGCCCTCGTCTATGAAGATGTAGTCAGGGTTCTCCTTCAGGAGGAACTCCTTGTCGACCTGGGCCCATCCGTTCTTGCTCTTCAGGTTCGAGGCGACGTTGTTCAGGTGCAGGACGGTGAAAGGTGCGTAGTCCGTGTAGGTGCTCGTTATCCCGTGGGCGCCCTTGTAGCCGATACCTCCAACGTAAACCGTCGGGCTTTTGAGTCCCTTCGTGAGGTTTTCCAGGTATCCCTGCTGCTCCTCGATGAACTTTATGACCTCCTCCGCCCGCTTCTCCTTCCCGAGGATTTTTCCGGCGAGAAGGAGTGAGTTGAAGAACTTCTGGTCCGTAAAGTTGCTCAGCGTCCCGTAGCTCAGAACGACCACGGGGATTCCGGTTTTCGACTGAACTTCATCGGCCTCGTTTCTGCTCACGAACACCATGAAGATGACCTGCGGATGAACCTTTATGAGCGCCTCGAAGTTGGGCAGCTTCCCGGGTCCGCCGGGTCCGATGACGGGCAGCTTCAGAAGCTCGGGATGCGCCAGGATGTAGGGCCTGCCGTAGGGGAAGCGCTTCTCAAACTCCTCTATGCCAACCACCTTGTCGGTTGCGTTCAGGTAGACGAGTATCCTGAGTGCGCCAGGCCCAACTGCCACGACCCTCGTAACGTTGGCCGGCACCTTGACGGTCCTCCCGAGGGCGTCGGTTATCTGGACGTAGGGTGACGTTGAGACGGTGGGGTTTGATGCCCCAGATGTCCGGGACGCGCTGGAAGCATGGCTCGAACCAATGCACCCGCTCACCGCAACCACGAGGAAAACGACGATGAGGGCGAGGGCCTTCTTCATTGGTATCACCAAGATTGTGAAAGGTAGCATGATTTTTAACACTTTCCCAAAATTGATGTTATCCACTAAAGGTTCCGCCTCAGACGATTTCCTTACCGGTTCCCGTCATAACCAATTTACCGTGCTTTACCCCCTTCAGGCTCAGGAGCCTGTCAGCTATCTCCTTTATCCTGCTCGCCTTCCCCTTGACGATGACGACCTCAAGGCAGTTGTGCTCGTCCATGTGGACGTGGATGCTCGACACTATCTCCTCAAGGTAGTCGTGCTGTAAATCGAGGAGTTCTTTAACAACCTCAGCCTCATCGTGGTTGTAGAGCATGGTTATCGTCCCAGCCACCTCACTCTCCCCGGTCTCCCACTCGTGCCGCACTATGAAGTCGCGCATCATATCGCGTATGGCCTCGCTCCTGTTGACGTAGCCCTTCTCCTCAATGATCCTGTCGAACTTCTCAAGCAGCTCCTCCGGAACCGAAACGCCGAAGCGAACAACGCCCATACCAACCACCCTTTTCTCAGTCCAACGCATGGTTTTCAACTCAACCCTTTTTAAGGTGTTACATCTATGCCACTCCGGTGATACCATGCACGAGTGGGCCTTAGCGGATGCCATAGTTAGGACCGTCCTCGACTACGCCCAGAGGGAGGGGACAAAGCGCGTCAAGGCCGTTAAAGTCGTTCTCGGAGAACTGCAGGACGTTGCAGAGGACATCGTCAAGTTCGCTATGGAGCAGATGTTCGCGGGAACTATTGCAGAGGGAGCGGAGATAATCTTCGAGGAGGAAGAGGCCATATTCAAGTGCCGTAACTGTGGACACACCTGGAAGCTCAAGGAAGTGAAGGACAAATTCGACGAGCGCATTAAGGAGGATATACACTTCATTCCCGAGGTTGTGCACGCGTTCTTAGCGTGTCCGAAATGTGGAAGCCACGACTTTGAAGTCCTTCAGGGTAGGGGTGTTTACGTCGCCGGGATAATGATTGAGAAGGAGGGAGAGGCATGATAGACCCGCGTGAGATAGCCATTAACGCGAGGCTTGAGAAGGTTGAGCGAATAATCCCCGTCGTCAGCGGTAAAGGGGGAGTTGGAAAATCCCTCGTTTCCACAACCCTGGCTTTGGCTCTCGCTGAGAAGGGCTACAAGGTCGGATTGCTGGACCTTGACTTTCACGGGGCGAGCGACCACGTAATTCTTGGCTTCGAACCGAAGGAGTTCCCCGAGGAGGACAAAGGAGTCGTTCCCCACACGGTCCACGGAATCAAGTTCATGACCATAGCTTACTACACCGAGGACAGACCGACGCCACTCCGCGGGAAGGAGATAAGCGATGCTTTGATAGAACTCCTCACCATAACGAGGTGGGACGAGCTTGACTACCTTATCATAGACATGCCACCCGGCCTCGGCGACCAGCTTCTCGACGTGCTCCGCTTCCTTAAGAGAGGTG
>JALVWX010000102.1:0-14668 GCA_027023165.1 Thermococcus sp.
CAATAGGTGGAGCCTCCTGAGGGACTATCTTAATGTGAAGGGTATGAGAACCCCCGAGCCGAGGCTCTACGAACTCCTAAAGAACCTCCTGAAAATGGGCTGGATTACAAAAAAGAACGAAACCTATCGTTTGACAGACCCCTTAACAAAGGTCGCCCTCATCGACTGACTTACGCCCCCAGAGGCAACAACTCTGGAAAGTAGAATCAAGGAAGCGGAATCCTCTCCACCTCAAGCCTATCCCAGGTCGGGTACTCCTCCACGATGAAGAACCTAACGTCGCCTTCTATCGCTTCGGCAAGCTCGACCGCAACTTCCTCTGGCATCTCTATCCTGTCCTTCTCGCGGTTGATGTAGAGCCACTCCTCTGGCACCTCCGCCTCCTCCACGAGGAAGCTGTAAAGCTCGTCCAGGTCGTCGTACTCAGCGATGCCAAAGCGGAGCGTTCCCTCCTCTGTCACTTCCATGTAGGGCCTCGCCACGTTTTTGGCCATCCTCTTCAGCCTGTTCCTGAGCTGGACGGCATCCTTCAGCTTCGCGGTACAGAGGTGGTAGCTCAGCGAGGTTTTTTCCTCGCCCCACTCAAGGAGCTTGAGGCCGACTTCAAGGGAGCCTTTTATGGCCGCGCTCTCGTCGCTGACCGGCTGGTAGCCCATATCCAGGAGCGTCTTGAGCGTGGTCTCGCTGAACTCAAGCTCGTTCACGTTTAGAAACTTCGCCCCGAGCTTATCAAGAAACTCGGCGTACCACCTCATCCTCTCGAACTGGCCCGGAATCGAGGGTATCTCGCCACCGACGTCCCAGTCGAAGTCGAAGGCGTTCTTTACGTTCTCTATCTCAATCTCGAAGAGCTTTGAGCTCGGATTGAAGAGGTCGGGGTGAAAGCGTATCTCATCTAAACCAGCGTCGTAGAGCTTTTCAAGGTTCTTCTTAGTTGCCAGAGCTCCGGTGGTGTAGAGGTGGACGTGGAAGTCCTCCCCAAAGGCCTCCTTTAGGGCCTTGATGTATTCAACGGTCCTGTTAAGCCTCGCCATCGGGTCACCGCCGGTTACCCCGGCTCCTTTGGCCTCCTGAAGGATTGCTTCCTCAATGATGTCATCAACGCTCTTCACGGGCCTCTCGTTGGCGTAAACAACATCCTCCCTCCTCCAGGGGCTCAGGGGGCAGTAGAAGCAGTCCCTCGGGCATGCACCCGTAGTAAAGAGGACGAGCTTCTCCCCCCTAACGCAGAGCTGACAGCCCCTCGGCAACTCGCGAACGGCGTATGAGAAGTACGGCGTCTCCCAGACCAAAGTTCTCACCCCGCTAACCCTAACCCCGGGATAGGCCTTAAAAACGTTGGCGGGCAAAGTTGTCCGATGCCTATGAGGGAGAAGCCGAAGTACCTGCCGCCGACGTTGAGGGACAAGCACCGCTACATAGCCTTTCAGGTCATCGGGGAGAGGGCATTCACGAAGGATGAAATAAAGCGCGCCATCTGGGAGGCAAGCCTTTCAACGCTTGGAGTGCTCGGCTCGGCAAGGGCAAAGCCCTGGTTCATAAAGTTCGACGAGAGGAGCCAGACCGGCATCGTTAGGGTCGACAGGAAGCACGTGGAGGAGCTTCGTCTTGCTCTAACATTAGCCACGGGAATAAACGGCTCAAAGGCGATCTTCAGAACGCTCGGTACTTCCGGGACGATAAAAAGGCTGAAGAGGAAGTTTTTGGCAGAGTACGGCTGGCGTTAACGGAGGAATGACATGGCCCTGTCGACCTCGTTGAGGTAAACCCTAACGTACCTCTCGCAGGCTTTACGCCATGTGAAATCCTCCCTCGCGCGCCCCTTTCCGTTCTCCCTGAGCTTTGCTAAAGTTTCCTCGTCGAGGTTCTTGGCCCTTATCATAGTCCTGGCCAGTGCGAAAGCATCTCTCGGGGGCACAAGGAAACCTGTGGCGTTCTCATAATCCTCGTCGAGGTCTATGACGGTGTCCTTTATCCCGCCGACGGCGCTGCCTATCGGAACTGCGCCGAGGCACATGGCCTCGAGCTGGACCAGGCCGAATGGTTCGAAGTACGATGGGATCACCACGAAGTCCACCGAGCCGTAAAGCTCGCGGACGGTCTCCCTGGAGAGGAGTTCGGTTACCACGCGGACGTTCTCCGGGAAGCGATTCCCGACGGCCTTTGCCCACTTCTCAAGCTCCGGGTCGCCTTTTCCTACGATGAGGAAGCGCATATCGCCGAAGGCGGGGTCGGTCGAGAGTATCTCTATCGCCCTGAGTAGCGTATCAACGCCCTTCTGCGCCCTGTCGAAGCGACCTATGAACATGAAGGCCTTTCCATCGGAGAGGCCGAAGCGCTCCAAGATAAGCCCCCTCCGTTCCTTCCTTGGGAGGTTCGCATTTTCGAGAAGCTCCTCGTTCCAGAAGGAGCAGTCTATGCCGTTGAAGACGTGTGTAACTTTGCCCTCGAAGTTTCGGAAGAAGTCCCACTCCTCCCACAGGTAGCTCCTGCTGACGGTCGTTACCATGTCGGCTATGTATGCGGCCGTGTGCTCTGGGTCTATCTCGGGGTAGGGGGCAAGCTCGCCGAGGTTGGCCTCGTGAAAGTATTCCGCTGAAATCCTGGCCTTGTTGAGCCTGTGAACCGTGAAAACGCTTCTTACTCCGAAGTACTTCTTCAGGAGACCGAGCGCGAAGACAGTGTGCCAGTCGTGGGCATGGACAACGTCCGGTCTGAACTCGCCGATGAGGTAGTTGAGGAGAGCGGCGGAGGCCTTTCCAAAGAGAACGACCTTCTTCAGTAGACCCTCCCAGCCGGGGCCGTAAACCTCGTGCTCGCTCAAAAGGCCTCCTGCGAAGGAGTAAACCGTAACATCGTCCTCCTCACGCCTTCGGGCTTCGACCTCAACGGTTTCGCCAAAAGCGACTATCCTAAAGCTCTCCACCAGCGTTCCAAGGTTTCTTCCGTGGTCCGGTGTGAAGACGACGACCTCGTGTCCGAGTTCTGCAAGCCCCTCGGCTATGCTAGTTATCGCCTCTGCCAGCCCACCAACCTTGACAGGTAGGTATTCAAAGCCGAGCATGAGAATTCGCATGGAACCACCCCAAGTTAGCAAAAGAATGGAGAGATCACTCGAGGAGGATGAACTTCTCCCCCTCAACGTCCTCGAAGTAGCTGCCTATTCCGCCGACCTTAAGCTCCCTGCCGTCGTAGCGGAAGGTGATGTTCGCGGTCAGAGGCGTGTACTCGTAGTCGACTATGGTGCCGTTCAGCGTTACGACCTCCTTTGTGTCGATCATCCTGCCGACTATCTCGGCCCTTCTCGGGGTTCCTACGTCCTTCAGAACGGTGATGAGGGTCCTTATGTTGACGAGGGCGAGCGGTTTGGGTAGCTCCTCGTAGTCGAGCGGCTTTATAACCTCGCTGTTGTCGAAGTAGATGGTGTAGAACCAGTGCATGTAGTTCTGGATTATCTTGGGACTCTTGGCCCAGAAGGAGTAGAACTTCTCGCGACGCTTGTCCTTTGGAAGGGCGCCGAAGAAGAGCGCGTAGTCGATGTCGCCTATTATCCAGCTGGCCATGAGCCAGGGCGCGCCGCCGGTCCTGGCGAGGATTACGTTGCTGCCCTGAATCCAGTCGGGAACCTCGTCGAAGTTGCTGATTATGACGAAGAGGACATCTTTCCTCGCCCGGATCTCGCTCTTGAGGAGCTTGAGGAATTCGAAGGGGGTGTTGATTAGAACCTCGTGCTTGGCGGTCCTTATGACGTACTCCGCCCTCTCGACGGTATTGTCGAAGCCCTGTATAGTCCATATCTCGGGCAGATCCTCGCCGTGGACCTCGCGGTAGAGGTCGAGGAAAGCAGCTTTAAGGTTCTCGATGTCCTCTATGAAGTCCTCCTTTATCTTCTCGAGTACAACCTCAGGGTTGACGGGCTTGTAGAGCCTCGGGGAACCCTGCATTACATCTACGAATCCCTTCCTGTGGAGTGAGCTGAGAACGTCGTAAACGCGCGTGTGGGGAATGCCGCTCTCCTTCGTTATGTCGGTCGCCTTGCTCGGGCCGAGCTTGAGGAGCGTTATGTAAGCTAAACTCTCATACTTGGTGAGACCAAGCTTCTGGAGCTTTTCAACAATCTCTTCCTCGTGCATACCGAGACCTCCGGATTAACTTCATCCAGTTTACTCATTGGTGGTGATACTTAACCTTTGCTGTGTATAAAATTTTCGGGTTCGCTGTCCCCTTCAGTTCACTGCTGGACTCCCCATGTCGTGTCGCCATGATGGGCATGAAAGCGCAAGATATATATATCACTGTCGATGATACTGTATCACCCAGAATAAAGGCGGGTGGTATGGTATGAAAAAAGGACTGTTTGCCCTGCTTCTTGTGGGGGTTTTGGTTTTTAGCGTCGTCGCCAGCGGCTGTATAAGCGGCAACGGCGGCGGCACGAGCACCGCACCGAGCACTTCAACAAGCTCGACCACATCGAGCAGCCCGACTCAAACCTCCTCGTCGCCCACTGAGACGACAACCACGACTGCACCGGAGACCGACTGCGGCAGCGGCACCGTTGTAATCTGGCACAAGATGCAGCCGAACGAACTCCAGGTGTTCCAGAGCATAGCCGAGGAGTACATGGCCATGTGCCCCGACGTTACCATCAAGTTCGAGCAGAAGGCCGATCTCGAGGGCGCCCTCAAGGCGGCCATACCCGCGGGCCAGGGACCGGACCTCTTCATCTGGGCGCACGACTGGATTGGAAAGTTCGCCGAGGCGGGCCTCCTCGAGCCGATAGACGGCTACATCACCTCGGACGTTACCAAGGACTTCGCTCCTGTTGCCGTTGAGGCAATGCAGTACAAGGGGCATTACTACGCGATGCCCTTTGCGGCCGAGACCGTCGCGCTCATCTACAACAAGAAGATGGTGAGTGAACCGCCCAAGACCTTCGCCGAGATGGAGAGCGTAATGAAGAAGTACTACGACCCCGACAACGAGAAGTACGGTATAGCCTGGCCGATCAACGCCTACTTCATCTCTGCTATTGCGCAGGCCTTCGGCGGCTACTACTTCGACGACAAGACCGAGAAGCCGGGCCTCGACGACCCGAAGACCATTGAGGGCTTCGAGTTCTTCTTCAAGAAGGTCTATCCGTACATGGCCCCAACCGCCGATTACAACACCCAGCAGAGCATATTCACCCAGGGCCGCGCCCCGTTCATGGTCAACGGCCCGTGGAGCATAGCGAGCGTTAAGAAGGCCGGCATCGACTTCGGCGTTGCCCCGCTTCCGCCAATTGAGAAGGACGGCAAGGAGTACTGGCCGAGGCCCTACACCGGCGTCAAGCTCTTCTACTTCGCCAAGGGCGCTAAGAACAAGGAGGCCGCCTGGAAGTTCGTGAAGTGGTTCACCACCAGTCCGGAGGTGGCAAAGCAGCTCGCCCTCCAGCTCGGCTACATCCCAGTTCTCACACCGGTCCTCAAGGATCCGGACATCCAGAAGGACCCGGTCATAAGCGGCTTCGGTGAGGCCGTCCAGCACGGCTACCTCATGCCCAAGAGTCCGAAGATGGGCGCCGTTTGGGACGGCGTTGGAAAGGCCATCGGAGACATCCTCAAGGATCCGGAGAACGCTGACATACCGGCCATACTGAAGAAGTACCAGCAGCAGATACTCGACAGCATAAACGGCTGACCTCTCTTTTCTAACCTTTTAGGAGGGATAGTGATGAAGAAGACAACAACGATTGCCCTGCTTCTGATACTGCCAGGGATAGCCGCGTTCCTGTTTTTCAACCTCTGGCCCATAATCTACTCGATTTACTTAGCGTTCACCAACGCCCAGCTTGGCAACTTCCCGATATACAACCCGGGAAGCCCGGCAGGCCCGCTCCGCTTCGTTGGACTCGACAACTTCAAGTGGATACTCAACGACAGCGGCTTCAGGCAGGCCTTTGAGTGGACGTGGATATTCGTCTTCACGAGCGTCACCCTCAAGGTCTTCGTTGGCATTTTCCTCAGCCTGCTCTACAACAGCGAGTACGTGAAGGGAAAAGCGATTTACCGTTCGCTTCTCATAATTCCCTGGGCGTTGCCGCTCCTCTTCTCCGTCACCGTGTGGAAGTTCATGTTCGACCCGATATTCGGCCCCATCAACAAGATGCTCAAATCCGTTGGGGTGAGCCATCCACCCAACTGGATAAACGACCCCTTCTGGGGTTTCATAGCCCTCAACATAATCGAGGTCTGGCTTGCCTACCCCTTCATGATGACCGTCATAACCGCCGCCCTCCAGTCCGTTCCGGATACGCTCGTCGAGGCGGCAATAATAGACGGGGCCAACTACTGGCAGAGGCTCAGGCACGTAATCCTGCCCATTGTGGGCAAGCCCATAGCCTTCGCGACGATACTGACGAGCGCGGCCAGCTTTCAGTACTTCATGGTGCCCTACATCTACAACTCCAGCCTCTTTGAGGACAAGTTCCTGCTGCTCTACGGCTTCCAGAAGGCCTTCGGTGCCAACCCGCACTACGGAAGGGCCTCCGCGGTCATGGTGATAGCCACGCTGATACTGGCCGTCTACATGTACGTCAACGTTAGAATAACCAGACTCCAGGAGGGTGCCAAGGGATGAAGCGGGATAGGGTGAAGACCGTGGCAATGACCCTGCTGGCCATACTCGTAATGAGCGTCATACTCTTCCCGGTTTACTACATCTTCACGGTCTCAATAAGCCCGGGTTCGACGCTCGCGACGACGGAGTTCCACCTGATACCGAGGAACGTCAGCCTCGACTCCTACAGGGAGGTGCTCTTCGGCTTCACAGGAAGCAGGCTCATAGAGAACTTCACGGGAACGATAAGCGGAAGTGCTGTCTTCGAGAACGGCAAGCTCCGCGTTACCGATGGCACGATAAGCGGCGAGGTAAAGTACGGGCCTTTCAGGGGGTTGAACTTCACGATCCCGGTAAAGGGAATTGTCTTCGACGTCTCAAGCGGAGCAAGCGGAGAGCTTAATGGAAGGGTTCACGGCACGTTCATTCTCACGAGGGTCAAAGAGGACGAGACGATAGGCTTCGCCATTCTAAGGAACGTAAAGCTTGATTCTGGAATCGTCGGTGGAAAGCAGGTCTCGGGTCCGATGGAACGCTACGTGGTCGCCATGAACAGGGGAAGGGTCCACTTCACATACCTTGGCAAGTTCGTTAACTCGGTCTTCTTCAAGTACCTCATGAACAGCATAATCCTGGCCACGCTGACGGTCCTACTGACGCTGATCTTCGTCGTTCCAGCGGCCTATGCATTCTCGCGCATGAAGTTCCTCGGAAGGGACAGCGTGCTCTACTTCTACCTGATGTTCACCCAGGTCGCCGGCGGCCTCGGAATAGCGGGGCTTATAGCGCTCTACGGTATGATAGTCAAGCTGGGCCTCTACAACAAGCTCCCCGTGCTGGCATTTATCTACGCTGCCGGAAGCGTTCCCTTCAACACGTGGCTCCTCAAGGGCTACATCGACTCCATAAGCCCGGACTTCGACGAGGCGGCTTTAGTGGATGGAGCGGGCTACCTCCAGATAATCAGGTACGTTCTGCTACCGATGGCCCTGCCTGGAATAGCGACCGTGGCAATATTTTCGTTTATAGGCGGCTGGACTGAGTTCATCCTCGCGAGTCTGCTCCTCCAGCAGGAGCATCAGCCGCTTGCGGTTTGGATATACACCCTGCTGGGCGGCATTGGAAGGGGAATCGACTGGAGCTACTTCGCGGCAGCGGCTCTGCTCTTCGCCCTACCTGTGTTCGTGACCTTCATGCTGGCCCAGAACTACATAAAGAGCGGCCTCACCGTTGGAGGCCTGAAGGAATGAGGTGGTAACATGAAGCGGGTGGTTGCCCTTTTCCTTACAATTTTGGTTGCCGGAAGCATACTCGGAGTTAACCTGAAGGACGTTGGCGCGGCCGAGCCAAAGCCGCTCAACGTCATAATAGTGTGGCACCAGCACCAGCCCTACTACTACGACCCGGTCCAGGACGTCTACACGAGGCCTTGGGTCAGGCTTCACGCGGCGAACGACTACTGGAAGATGGCCTACTATCTGAGCCAGTATCCGGACGTTCACGCCACGATAGACCTCTCCGGTTCGCTGATAGCTCAAATAGCCGACTACATGAACGGAAAGAAGGACACGCTCCAGATTATAACCGAGAAGATAGCGAACGGTGAACCTCTGACTGTCGACGAGAAGTGGACGATGCTTCAAGCACCGGGAGGGTTCTTCGACACCACGATACCCTGGAACGGGGAGCCGATAACCGACCCGAACGGAAACCCGATAAGGGACTACTGGGACAGATACACCCAGCTCAAGGATAAGATGCTTCAGGCCAAGGCCAAGTACGCGAACCTTCCGCTCGAGGAGCAGAAGGTCGCTGTAACCAACGAGTTCACCGAGCAGGACTATATTGACCTGGCGGTTCTCTTCAACCTCGCCTGGATAGACTACGGCTACATAGTTTCCCATCCAAAGCTGAACGCCCTCTACCAGAAGGTCGACGAGGGCGGCTACACCAGGGACGACGTTAAGACCGTTCTGGACGCCCAGATGTGGCTCCTCAACCACACCTTTGAGGAGCACGAGAAGATAAACTACCTCGTGGACCCGTCGAGGAACGTCGAGGTTACGGTAGTTCCCTACGCCCATCCAATAGGTCCGATACTCAACGACTTCGGCTGGGAGAGCGACTTCGACGAGCACGTCAAGAAGGCGGACGAACTCTACAAGGAGTACCTCGGCGATGGAAAGGCCGTTCCGAGGGGCGGATGGGCGGCTGAAAGTGCCCTCAACGACAAGACCCTTGAGATACTGGCCGAGAACGGCTGGCAGTGGGTAATGACCGACCAGATGGTCCTCCAGAAGATGGGAATAGAGAAAACCGTCGACAACTACTACCACCCCTGGGTGGCCGAGTTCAACGGGAAGAAAATCTACCTCTTCCCGCGCGACCATGTGCTCAGCGACAAGGTGGGCTTCAACTACGGCGGCATGAACCAGTACCAGGCCGTTGAGGACTTCGTCAATGAACTCCTTAAGGTTCAGAAGGAGAACTACGACGGCTCGCTCGTCTACGTGGTAACGCTCGACGGCGAGAACCCGTGGGAGAACTATCCCTACGACGGCCAGCTCTTCCTCACCCAGCTCTACAAGAAGCTCTCGGAGCTTCAGAAGGCCGGACTCATAAGGACGGTTACGCCGAGCGAGTACATCAAGCTCTACGGCGACAAGGCCAAGGTCCTCAGCCCCAAGAACATGAAGTACCTTGACCTCAAGGACCACGTTGACGCGCTCCTCAAGGCTCAGAGCCTCGGCGACCTCTACGACATGGCCGGCGTTACCGGTGAGCACCAGTGGCCCGAGAGCAGCTGGATAGACGGGACGCTCTCAACCTGGATAGGCGAGCCGCAGGAGAACTACGGCTGGTACTGGCTCTACCAGGCGCGGAAGACCCTCATGGAGCACAAGGAGGAGATGAGCCAGGCCGACTGGGATAAAGCTTACGAGTACCTTCTCAGGGCAGAGGCGAGCGACTGGTTCTGGTGGTACGGAAGCGACCAAAACAGCGGGCAGGACTACACCTTCGACCGCTACATGAAGACGTACCTCTACGAGATTTACAGGCTGGCCGGCGTTGAGCCGCCGAGCTACCTCTTCGGCAACTACTTCCCTGACGGGGAACCCTACGTAACCAGGGCGCTCGACGGTCTCAAAGAGGGCGTTGTGAAGAACTACTCGAGCCTCTCGCCGCTTTCAAAGGGCGTCAGCGTCTACTTCGATGGTGAAGGCCTCCACTTCCTCGTGAGGGGCAACCTCAGCGAGTTCGAGGTGAGCATCTGGGAGCCGTCGAGACGCGTCGGCAACACCTTTACCCTCCTCCAAGAGAGACCCAAAGCCCTCAGATACTCGCTCTTCCCGTTCTCAGCCGACAGTGTTGGACTCATGATAACAAAGCACCTCGTTTATAGGGACGGCAAGGCGGAGGTCTACAACGCCACCGGCTACGAGGAAAGCAAGAAGATGGGCGACGCCGCCGTTAAGAAGACCGCCGATGGAGTGGACGTTGTAATACCCTTCGACTACCTGCAGAACCCGAGCGACCTCTACTTCGCGGTCTCAACCGTGAAGGACGGGAACCTTGATGTAATAAGCACCCCGGTCGAGCTTAAGCTCCCGACCCAGGTCAAGGGACAGGTTATAGCGGACATTCCTGATCCGGTTGGCGACGACCATGGGCCTGGAACCTACACCTACCCGACGGACAAGGTCTTCAAGCCTGGAGTGTTTGACCTGACGCACTTCAGGATGCTCGAGCAGACCGATTATTACGTTATGGAGTTCACTTTCAAGAACCTTGGAGGAAACCCGTGGAACGGGCCGAACGGCTTCAGCCTGCAGATCATAGAGGTCTACCTCGACTTCAAGGACGGTGGAAACACCAGTGCCATTAAAATGTTCCCCGATGGCCCGGGCGCGAACGTTAACCTCGACCCAAGGCATCCGTGGGATATCGCTCTGAGGATAGCCGGCTGGGACTACGGCAACCTTATAGTCCTGCCCAACGGGACCGTGATCCAGGGCGAGATGAAGATCTCAGCCGACCCGACGAAGAACGCGATAATCGTTAAGGTGCCCAAGAAGTACATCCAGATAAACGAGGACTACGGCCTCTGGGGAGACGTCCTCACTGGTTCTCAGGATGGTTACGGCCCGGACAAGTGGAGGAGTGTGGCAGTTAAGGCCGAGCAGTGGAAGCTTGGTGGAGCGGAGCCGCAGGCGGTCATAAACGGTGTCGCACCAAGGGTGGTTGACGAACTCGTTCCGCCGGGCTTTAAGCCAACTCAGGAAGAACAGCTCAGCTCCTACGACGCCCAGAACGGCAAGCTCGCCACCGTCGTCATGATACCGCTCGTTGAGGGCAGCGGTGGGGAGCAGCCGGCCCCGACCCCGACCGGGACTTCAACGAGCAGCAGCTCAAGCTCAACGACCTCGACGACCTCAACCACTCAGACAAGCTCCACCACAAGTTCTACTACTTCGAGCACCCCCTCGACGAGCAGTTCGAGCACCACCACGACCAGTAGCAGTGGCTCAAGCACCACTACCACCAGCTCAAGCGGTGGAGGCATCTGCGGTCCGGCTTTGATAGTCGCCCTCGCCGCGCTTCCGCTCCTCCTCAGGAGGAGGCGCTGACCCTTTCAAATTTTTGAGGTGATAGAATGGCCGGAGTGAGGCTCATCAACGTCTGGAAGAAGTTCGGCGAGGTTGCCGCGGTTAAGGACATGGACCTCGACATCAGGGACGGCGAGTTCATGATACTCCTGGGGCCGAGCGGCTGCGGAAAAACCACGACGCTGAGGATGATAGCCGGCCTTGGGGAGCCTACGGAGGGGCAGATATATATCGGGGACAGGCTGGTGGCCGACCCTGAGAAGGGCGTCTTCGTTCCCCCCAAGGACAGGGACATAGCGATGGTCTTCCAGAGCTACGCCCTCTACCCCCACATGACCGTCTACGACAACATAGCCTTCCCGCTCAAACTCCGGAAAGTGCCGAGGGAAGAGATAGACCAGCGCGTGAGGGAAGTCGCTGAGATGCTCGGTTTGACAGAGTTACTCAAAAGGAAGCCGAGGGAGCTTTCAGGTGGTCAGAGACAGCGTGTAGCCCTCGGAAGGGCTATTGTAAGAAAGCCCCACGTTTTCCTCATGGACGAGCCGCTCAGCAACCTCGATGCGAAGCTCAGGGTGAAAATGCGCGCCGAGCTTAAGGCCCTCCAGAGGCAGCTTGGAGTGACGACGATATACGTTACCCACGACCAGGTAGAGGCAATGACGATGGGGGACAGGATCGCGGTGATAAACAAAGGACAGCTCCAGCAGGTCGGAACGCCGGAGGAGGTCTACGACAAACCTGCCAACACGTTTGTCGCGGGCTTCATAGGCGCGCCGCCGATGAACTTCATGGACGCGACCGTAACCGAGGACGGCTTTGTGGACTTCGGGGAGTTCAGGCTGAGGCTCCTACCCGACCAGGTCGAGGTTCTGAGGGATGCTAACCTCCTCGGAAGGGAGGTTATCTTCGGAATCCGCCCGGAGGACCTCTACGATGCCATGTTCGCCCAGGTGAAGGTTCCGGGGGAGAACATGGTCAGGGCCATGGTGGATATTATTGAGAACCTCGGAAGCGAGAAGATAGTCCACCTCCGCGTCGGCGACATCACCTTCCTCGGCTCCTTCCGCTCGGAGTCGAAAGTCAAGGAGGGCCAGGAGGTGGACGTCGTCTTCGACATGAGGAAGGCCCACGTCTTTGAGAAGGGGAGCGGGAAAGCAGTTTTCTGAACTTTTTTAAACCCCCTCCCCAACTCCCTCTCATGCCGATCGAGGACTTTGCGGATTTTCTAGCATCGAAGGTGCCACGCGGCAAGATAGTTGAGCTTGGGATAGGCTTCCAGTTCAGGGTGGCCCTCAAGCTGAAGGAACTCGGCTACGACGTTTTAGCAGTTGATTGGAATCCTCAAGCGGTGGAGAAAGCCAGAGAGCTGGGCATCGGCGCAGTGAGGGACGACCTGTTCAGCCCGAAGCTCGAACTCTACCGTTCTGTCAAGGCGCTCTACTCAATCAGGCCGACCCCGGAGGTAGTAAAACCGATCCTCGAACTCTCCAAGAGGCTGGGCGTTCCGGTTTACATCCTCCCGCTGAGCGGAGACAGCATGCCGAGGGGCATGAGGCTCGTGAACTTCAGGGGGCTGGCGATATACGTTTATAACCCCACGGGAAAATAACTTCCGGTGGTGTTCATGAAGCTCTTCGGAACCGCGGGGATACGCGGAACCCTGTGGAAGAAGGTTACCCCCGAGCTTGCCCTGGGGATGGGGAGGGCGATCGGGACCTACGTTGAGGGAGAAACCATAGCCGTCGCGAGGGACGGGAGAACCTCAAGCGTGATGCTCCAGAGCGCGATGATTTCAGGTCTTCTCAGCAGTGGTAAAGAGGTTCTCGATCTTGGCCTCATCCCGACGCCGGCTTTAGCCTGGGCGACGAGGGAGCACGCAGATGGAGGAGTGATGATAACCGCCAGCCACAACCCGCCGACCGACAACGGGATAAAGGTCTTCAACGGCGACGGAACCGAGTTCTACGTCGAGCAGGAAAGGGAGCTGGAGGAACTCTACTCCTCCGGGAACTTCAGAAAAGCCAGCTGGGACGAGATAAAGTCCGTTAAGCCCATTGAGGTCATCGACGACTACATCACGGCCGTTCTCGACTTCGTGAACCATGAAACCAATCTAAAGGTCCTCTACGACGGCGCCAACGGGGCCGGAAGCGTTCTTGCTCCCTACCTCCTCCGCGAGATGGGGGCGAAGGTTGTGAGCGTCAACGCCCACGTCGACGGCCACTTCCCGGGGAGGAAGCCCGAGCCGAGGTACGAGAACATAGCCTACCTCGGAAAGCTCGCAAGGGATCTTGGCGCTGACCTCGTCATAGCGCAGGACGGTGATGCGGACAGGATAGCCGTCTTCGACGAAAATGGGAACTATCTGACGGAGGATACCGTAATAGCGCTCTTCGCGAAGCGCTACGTTGAGGAGCACGGGGGCGGGACGGTAGTGGTATCAATCGACACAGGCTCGAGGATAGACCAGGTCGTTGAGGAGGCCGGCGGGAGGGTCGTGAGAATACCGCTCGGCCAGCCCCACGACGGGATAAAGCGCTATAAGGCCATCTTCGCGGCCGAACCCTGGAAGCTCGTCCACCCGCGCTTTGGACCCTGGATAGACAGCTTCGTGACGATGGGGCTGCTCATAAAGATGATAGACGAGGTGGGGAAGCCGCTCTCGGAGATAGTGAGGGAGAACGTCCCGGAGTTCTACCTTACGAAGAAGAACGTTCCCTGCCCGGATGAGCTGAAGGGAAAAGCCGTTGAGAGCGCCGCGAAGGCCATCGAGGAGAAGCTCAACGATGAGGTAAGGGAGACCCTCACGATTTCCGGCTACCGCTTCAACCTGAAGGACCGCTCGTGGGTTCTCGTGAGGCCCAGCGGAACCGAGCCAAAGATAAGGGTCGTCGTCGAGGCGCCGAGCGAGAGGAGAAGGGACGAGCTTTTTGAGATGGCGTACTCGGCGGTTGCAAAGGCCGTCGAGGAACTCAAAAGGGAAAGGAGTCCAAAGGAGGACTAAATGAACCTCGCCGGCCTGAGCGTTCTGACCGCTATCTCGTTCTTTTCCATCATTACTCGGAAGCCCTCTTTAGCGACGTAGGTCTTTACGCCCGTTACCGTCTCGATGTACTTTGCCTCCTTGTAGGGGTTCGCGAAGTGCATCTTCATGCCGATGTGGCTCATTATCAGCGCCTCCGGCTTCCTCCCCATCGCCTTCAGCATCTCGACCATGTCGTCGGTGCTCAGGTGGTACGGAATTCCCATGTCCCTAGGCCTCGTTACCGCCGCTATGAGAAGCCTCGTCCCCTCGTGCCACTCCCTCAGTCCCTCGAAGTAGGCCGTGTCCGGGATGTAGGAGATGTCTCCAGCAGAGGTCTTCAGGCGAAATCCTATAGTGGTCGGGTCGGAGTGCTGGCAGGGCGTTATGAGCATCTCGTCCTCGCCTATCGCTATCTTGCTCCCCGGCTCGGGTATGTGGA
>JALVWX010000102.1:14678-39107 GCA_027023165.1 Thermococcus sp.
TCCTCGGGTCCAGCTTGTAGCGCCAGCTCCTCACGAGCGCCCCAGGCCCCGGGTCAACCTGGATGTTCCTGCTCGCCCTGATGTGGAAGCCGCCGGTCGAGCGGAACTGGGTTATGGTTATGAACCGCCCGCCGCCGCTTCCGAGGAATGTAATCTCTACCACCTTCCGCCCCCCTATCTTTTTCAGACGGATGAGTATCACCGCGGGGGTATATAAGGCATTCGAGGGGAAGGAAAACCGTTTAAGCTGCCCTTCGTATAGCCCACGGTGGTTCAGATGGTCGAACTCGATAGGGTTGCAGGGGAAGTTGAGAGGCTCCGCGATGAGATGGTGAAAACCCTCGTTGAGCTGATCAGGATCCCCGCCATAAGCCCTGACTACGGCTACGAGGGCGAATATGACAAGGCCCAGAAGCTGCTGGAGATTATAAAGGACTGGCCCTTCGATAAGGTGGAGGTCTACAACGCGCCGGATGAGAGGGCCAAGAACGGCGTCAGGCCGAGCATTCTGGCCTACTACTACGGTCAGGACGGCGATAAAAGCCCGCGCCTCTGGATTCTGACCCACCTTGACGTGGTTCCGCCAGGTGACCTGAGTAAGTGGACGGTAACCGAGCCTTTCAAGCCGCTCGTGAAGGATGGAAAGGTCTACGGCAGGGGAAGCGAGGACAACGGTCAGAGTTTGGTCGCTTCTCTCTACGCGGTCAAAGCCATGATGAACCTCGGGATAAGGCCGAAGAGGACTGTAATTCTCGCCTTCGTCAGCGACGAGGAAACCGGGAGCAAGTACGGCGTTGAATGGCTGATAAAGAACCACCCAGAGCTTTTCAGGAAGGACGACCTCGTCTTGGTCCCTGACGGCGGAAACGAGGACGGAACCTTCATCGAGGTGGCAGAGAAGAGCATCCTCTGGTTCAAGGTCAAAGTTCGGGGAAAGCAGGTTCACGCGAGCATGCCCGATAAAGGCCTCAACGCCCACCGTGTCGCACTCGATCTGGCTTATAACCTCGATAAACACCTCCACGAGAAGTACTCCAAGAGAAACGACCTTTTCGAGCCGCCCGAGAGCACCTTTGAGCCAACTATGGGTGGAAATCCAGCGGACAGTCCAAACATAGCCCCTGGAGAGCACGAGGTCGTTTTCGACTGCCGCGTTCTTCCGGAGTATGACCTTGATGAGGTTCTGGGGGACGCTGAGAAGCTCGCCAGCGAGGTGAGTGAAAAGTACAGAAAGGAAATCGATGGAATGCGCCTCCCGGAGGTAAACATTGAAATCCTCCAGCGCGGCGATGCCGCACCCCCGACCGACCCGAAGGGTGAGATTGTCAAACTCCTCAAGGAGGCGCTCAGAAAGCTCCGCGGAAAGGAGGCCAAAGCAGGTGGAATAGGAGGGGGGACATTCGCGGCCTTCTTCAGGCGGCTTGGAATTCCTGCGGTGGTCTGGGCGACCCTCGACGAGACCGCACACCAGCCCAACGAGTACGCGAAGATAGACAACATGGTGGAGGACGCCAAGGTCATGGCGACCCTGGCGCTCCTCTGATCTCCCTCTCACTTTCATTCGTTTTGAACCCATCGGAAGGCAGTTATACCCTTTTGACGTAGTACTTTTGGTGGTGATATGCGGAGGGTTATACTCGTTTTACTTCTCGCGGTCATCGTTGGCGGCTGCATCGGAGGACGCTCAACGGTGCCGGGCAGTTCAACCCCCGCACCGCCGGATACCAAACATGACTTCCTGAAAGAAGGGCAGGAAAAAGCGGTGGTTGAGGGGATCAACGCCTTCGCCATCGATCTCTACAGGGAGCTGGCGAAGAAAAACGACAACCTCTTCTTCTCTCCCTACAGCGTTGAGACCGCGTTAGCTATGGCCTACGAGGGGGCAAGCGGCGTCACGAGGAGGGACATGGGAAAAGTTCTCCACCTGCCGGATGATAACGAGACGAGGTGGACTGGATTCCGGCACTTAATATTCTCCCTTCAAACGGCGAACGGCTCTCCATACATCCTTAAAACGGCTAACGCGCTCTGGGTCCAGAGGGACTATCCAATAAACGAGGAGTATCTCAGAATCATAGGGGAGTTCTACCTCGGGAAGGTTGGTAAGGTAGACTTCGTGATGGATCCCGATGGTGCCGCGAGGGAGATAAACGGCTGGGTCGAGGAGCGGACCAACGGCAGGATCAGGGACATCGTGTCGAAGCCCAACGAGGATACGAGGCTGATAATAACGAACGCGGTCTACTTCAGGGCCAACTGGTCGAGCAGGTTCGAGGGCGGTACGTGGAACGGGACTTTTCACTCCCCGGGAGGCCCGGTCACGGTGCCGATGATGCACCAGACCGGGAAGTTCCCCTACTTTGAGAACGGCGAGCTTCAGGCCCTTGAACTGCCCTATGAGGGTGGAAGGTTGAGCATGCTGATAATCCTCCCGAGTGAGGGAAAGTTTGGCGAGGTGGAGAAAGAACTGAACGCTGGGTTCATCGGGGAAATCATGAAAGGGACGAGGGAGGAAATGGTGGAGGTTTCTCTGCCTAAGTTCAGGCTCGAGGAGACGTATCGCCTCAGGAATGCCCTCATGGAGATGGGAATGGGGAGCGCCTTCACGGTGCCGGACTTCTCCTGGATATCGCCGAAGGGGGAACTGGCGATAAGCGACGTAGTCCACAAGACCTTCCTGAGCGTCGCCGAGAACGGAACCGAGGCGGCAGCTGCAACGGCCGTCACCATAACCCTTGCTGCCGCGCAGGGGCAGGAAAAGCTCAAGGTGTTCAACGCGAACCGTCCCTTCATCTTCCTCATTTACGACCGGGAAACTGGGGCGATACTCTTCATGGGCAGGCTGATGAACCCGGGGGAGTGAGCTTTTAAAATCCCTCCCCAACTTTTTCCATGCCGACGTGGAAGGACGGGAAGCTCGGACTGCCGGTGAGGGAAGCGGTTAGGCTTTTCCCGGAGCTGGAAAAATACCTTGACGAGCGCGGAAGGCTCGACTTCTCGAACAGGGAAGCGAGGATACTCTACAACCGGGCGATTGCGAAGGCGGTCTTCGGGCTGGAGGTCGAGTACCACCCGCGGGGCCTCGTGACCACCCCGATTTCGCGCTACCTCTTCCTGAAGACGTTCCTTCGAGGCGGGGAGAGGGTCCTTGAGATTGGAACCGGACACACGGCCCTGATGGCCATCATGGTTGCCAAAATATTCAGCTGCGACGTTACCGCGACTGAACTCGACGATGAGTTCTTTGAGTACGCGGGGAGAAACATCGAGAGGAACCGGGCGAGGGTGAGGCTGCTCAAGAGCAACGGTGGGATAATCCGCGGTGTGGTTCCGGGGGGAGAGCGCTTTGACGTAATCTTCTCGGCTCCACCCTACTACGAAGTTCCAGCGAAAGGCGTTCTGACGGAGAGGGAGGGGGTCGGAGGCGGCAAATACGGCGAGGAGTTCTCGGTGAAGCTCATAGGGGAGGCACTGGATTATTTGAATCCAGATGGAAAGGTCGCGCTGTTCCTGCCCGATAAGGATCCGCTGATAGATGTCATAACTAAAAGGGGAGAAGAACTGGGCTACGCGGTTAGGGACCTCCGCTTTAAAGCCGGAACCCGCTGGAGACACAGCCTGATTTTATCGCTTTAGGGACTCGGATCCGTTTTCTCATCATCTGCCGGGTTCAGTGGAGGTGCTTTCTCCTCATCGTCCCGATCTTTCCGTCGCAACTGTGGACGTTTGAGCATAAAAGGATTATCGAAAGACGCGCAAGGTTTAAGTTTGTGGAGGAGTAGTTTCAGTTGGGTGGATTTAATGGGCGAGACCATAAACATTGCCCTCATACTTCGCGATATCCATCTCATGAGGAAAAAACTGGAAGAAATAGAGGAAGAGCTTCTCAAGCTGAAGGTCATGGAGCTTGAGGAAGAGGAAGTCAGTGGAGAGGAGTTGGAGGAGCTTGAGGAGCTTTCCAGAGAGACTCTTGAAGAGGGAATTCCCTGGGAAGAAGCTAAGAATGAACTTGGCCTTTGAGGTGTTTTGATGGCCTATGAGGTCCTTCTCCACAGGGGTGTTCTGAAGAGGCTTCGAGACGCTCCCGAAAATGTGCGTGGAAAATTCAGGGAGCTGGTTGAAGAGCTTAGGTTCAACCCAATTCCTTCCGAAAAGTTTGACATTAAAAAGCTAAAGGGGAGGGAGAACACGTTCAGGGTCCGCCTGGGCAGTTACAGGGTAATCTACGAGCTTCAGCGAGATAAGCTTCTCATCCTCATCATCAAGTTTGGAAAGCGAGAGAACGTGTATGAATAATCCTTGTCTGGGAGTTGATTGGGTTTTGAGGTTTATCCTGTTGACGCTCGGAATAAAGGCTCTTGGTATTCCCGCAGTACTTCCAGGCCAGCCCTAAATAAATTGTGGGTCATGAAAATGAAAAATCACTTCATGTCCTCAACGTAGAGGAAGAGCGCCTTAAGGTACTCAGTATCCTTCGAAGCCATGAGTATCGGATGATCTGGGGCCTGCGTCCTGTAAGGCTCGAGCATCTTGAGGAACTTCCCGGCCTTTGCAGCCGCGGCGATAACCATGTCCTTGAATGTCTGCATGTCGACGTGCTGGGAGCAGGAAGCTGTCACAAGTATTCCGCCCTCTTTGACGAGCTGTAATCCGGCGTAGTTCACGTTGAAGTAGGCCCTTAATCCGCGCTTCAAATCCTTCTCATGCTGGACGAAGGCAGGTGGATCGAGTATCACCACGTCGAACTTTTCACCACGCCTTATCATCTCCTCCATGACCGGGAAGGCGGAGCCAACGACGTACTTCATCCTGTCCTCGACGTCGTTCAGTTTGGCGTTTTCCTTCACCATGTTGATGGCCCATGGGGATTTATCCACTGCCACAACCTCATCGGCGCCGGCAACGGCCGCGTGGATGGCGAAGCCGCCGGTGTAGGTGAAGACGTCCAGAACACTCATTCCGGGCCTGACGTACTTTTCGAGGGCTATTCTGTTCTCCCTCTGGTCGAGGAAAAAGCCGGTCTTCTGCCCGCGCATGTCAACGAGGAACTTGGCCTTGCCCTCGGTTATTATCGTGCGGTACTTCTCCTTGCCGAGGAGGACGCGCTCGATTTCCGGCAGACCTTCCCTCCTCCTTGACCTTCCGGTGTTCTTCTCGAAGACCGTCTCTATCTCCGGTTCGGCCTCCATTATCGCCTCGGCAACCTCCATCTTGAAGCGCTCCATTCCGACGCTCGAAATCTGGACCGATGCAATCTCGTTGAAGCGGTCGACTATGAGGCCCGGAAGGTAGTCTGCCTCGCCGTAGACCATGCGGTATGCCTTGTCGTAGCCGAGAACCTTCTTGCGGTACTCGTTGGCCTTCCTGATCCTCTCGCGGAAGAGTTCCTTGTTCACTTCGGTGTCCTTATCGTGGGTGATGAGCCTTATCATGATGTTCGAGTTGGGATTGACAAAGCCCCTGCCGAGGAACCTGCCGCTCCTCGTGTAAACCTCGACTATGTCGCCGGGGCTGAAGTCCCCCTCGGTTCTCACCACGCCCTTCTTGAAGACTATCATCGCGCCCTTTCCTATCGCTCTCGCGGCCTGTGCGTCAACTATCACCCTCGCCATCTTCTCACCGGTCGGAGTTCGGCGATAGGTATATAACCCTTTAGCTCCATTATATAAGCGGTGATTCTATGAACTTCGAGGTAGTGAAGGAGTTTCTGGAGGAGATTGGGGCGGATTGGATAGAGGTTGACGGGGAGATACACCTCGAACCCGAGGTGTTCTATGAGGTCTGGAAGTACGTCGGCCAGCCGGAGCTTGAAACCTACACCGTCGAGGATGAGGTGGTGGAGCCGGGTTCTTACGATCCGCCCGAGATGAAGTACACTGGGCTGAAGAAGATTAGGGTCAAAAAGGCCTACTTCACGACCCTCGACAACAAGAAGATAGTAACCGATTACTCCGAACTCCAGCGCATTCTTAAGGAGAAATCCTCCTGATCTCTTCTCCTTTCCGTTCATTATCTTCCGAGGAGTATGGGGAGCATTAGGACGCCCATACAGTTGGTTCTCTTAACCTCCAGCTCCCGGGCAAGGAAACCTATCATCGAGGCTCCGGCGAGAACCAGAAGTCCCGCAGGGCCATCGAAGAGCCAGGATAATGCCACGAGGAGAGCCAATACGGAGGCGTTTAGAACGCGGTAGTTTACTCTCCTGAGGAGGGAGAGGATCAAACGCGCCAGCGGCTCACCGTAGAGGAGGACGACCATCGAAACGAAGAGCGCAACGAGGATGTAGAAGCCGATGGCACCCCGGGACTGCGGTTCCATCAGAACGACTATCCCGTTCCTCCGCCGCCCCGTCAGGAGAAAGTTGACGGTTGAGAACAGGAAGTTGGCGGTGTTCACTGAGAAGATCACGGTCAGAAAGGAGCGCTCATCCCTTGAGAAGAAGGAGCCTACCAAAGCCGCCTGGGAAGCGGTGAATGCCGGAACGAGGGAGGCAACGCCTCCGAGAACCGTTCCGAGGGCGGAGAACGCGAGGAAATTCAGCTTTTCCATTCTGATGCCGCCGTCATCGCGCACTTTGGGGAGTGTGCTTCCCGTTAGGAGTGCCGTTGCAATGATCGGAATCCCGAAGAGGCCGGTGAACAGGTGGTAGAATGGCTGTCTCAGGCCGAGACGGAAGGTTAGAAGTCCCAAGATGCCTGCGAGCAGGAAAACGATCGTGGCGTAGAGCCGCCTGATTCTCCTCTCCGTCAGCACGAGGAGGATGGCAAGGACGAAAACGGCCGTCCTGCCGTATAGCGGCCTGTAAAGGGGCGCTATTTTGGAGTAAAGCGGGATTAGTGGGATGGCCATAACAACGGAGAGAAAGCTCGCCCACAGGGCAATTCTGACCACCCCCATGGCATTTCCCTTCAGGACAAGCCGGTGAGCTGGAAGAACGCCGAGGACGCTTCCCTCGTCCGGAACACCGAGGAAGGCCGAGGGAATGACATCTAAGAAGGTGTGGGTTAGCCCCATGACAAAGAGCGTTAAGTTGTCCCTGAAGCCGAGATTTGAGGGTAAGGCCGCCAGCGTGTTGACGTGTATCCCGGGCGAGATTCCGCTCAGTGTGCCGCCGGCGATTCCAATCAGCAGTTCCCGGAGCAAACGTCCTCACCCGATTCGATTTCGAGCGCGGGCATTCCGCGGTATGTGGTGAACGTTCCATAGGCCGTTACCGTCTCGTTCGTCCTCAGAGAAACGCCGAGGGATTTTCTAAGCTTCAGGAGAACCCAGCAGTTCCCATCGGTGACGTTGGCCAAACCGAAGCCGTTCCCATAGAGTTTTACCCACGCAACGGTTCCGCTTATCCTGGCCAGCTTTCCCGGGGAAAAACCGCATATTCCGTTGGGCAGTTCCTCCCTGCTCTCCCGGATCGCGCAGTTCAGGCAGAGCATCGAGGACTTCCTCACGAGTGCCTCAAAGCGGACGGTGTCCCCCCTGAGGGCCTTGAATCCAATCAGCCTCAGCTTCGTGCAGTTCAGCCTCAGCGAGGACTTTCCCACATTGACCACCGTGCATGTGCCCTCCGCTATCTCACCGATCCTGACTTCCTCGACTGGGACTCTGGGAGCGCTTCCGACGATGGTGAGGTCATCGGGAGAATCGACGAGGAGTGAGGGCATCGAATAGCGCCTGAAGATGCCGAGTACCTTAACCTTCACCCCCGGTTTCAGTTTGAGACCATATGGAAGGTAAAGGGCAATTTCGGCACTCCCATTCCAGAGGACGGTTTTCCTGCCCGAGTAGAGGATTACCCCCTCAGCCTGCCAGGGCATGCCGTCTTCTGGTTGCTTGAGTGGCTTCATCTTTGAAAAGGCCACGGGGTAGAACCTTCCATGGTAGAAGAGTCCTTTGACGTTAACCATGTCCCCCTTTGAGGCGTTCAGGAAAAAAGCAAGCTTGATTCTCTTTCCCGAACCCGGAACGAGGAGGTAGTAACCCCTCGAAGGCCAGTAGAAGCCCCTGATGTTGAGGGTGGGGAAGAGGGGAGGCGATGGTCTGACGCGCTTTGGCCTCATCCTCAAGCCTGATGGGGTGTTGAAAACGCTCCCGGTAACGTTGTACACTCCTCCGGGCTTCAGTTTCGCGTAGACGCCGATGCTTTCGCTCCCGTTGGTCAGGACGGAGAAGCCGTCCGAGGAGTAAACGCAGAGGCCCACAAACGACTCGTTAGTGGGTTTGTCAATCCTCGCGAGGATCGAGAAAACGAGGATGATTCCAACAGCTAGGAGGGAGAGCTTCCGTTTATCAGTCATGAGGGAAGATAACCACTAACCTTTAAAAAGGTTACTCCATGAAAGAATAAGAAGTCAGTAGACCTCGCCGCTTGGATAGACGACTATGCCCTCCTCAGTTATCTCGAAGGGGTACTTCTTCATCGAGTGCTTCGTTTCACGCATCTTCCTTATGAGCAGGTAGCGCTTAAGCTCGACCTCCTTCTCAACGAAGTCCAGGAGAACAACGCCCCTCGCCACGTATTCCTCTATTCCATACCGGCTGATTTTCCCCCTGGAGGGATCAGGGGCCTCGGTCGTGAGTATCGAGACAACGCCCATCTCAAGGAGTATCGTGTTGAGCTGAAGGAGAACCTCTCTTATCTTCGACTCCTCCTGGAGGCGGAACGCTATCGATGGAATCGAATCAATGACTAATCTCTTTGCATCGATGGCCTTCACCACGCGGTAGATGTAGCGGAGGAAGTCCTCCGTGTTGAGGTTGCCCTCAAGAACGTACTGCTCCTCGGAGGGAAGACCAACGACCGCGCTGACGCCGTCAACTATCGCGAGCTTTCTCTCCCTTTCAAGGCGCTCGAAGTCCCACCCGAACGCCCTCATCTCCTTCCTGAGGTCCTGCGCCCTCTCCTCGAGGGTAACTATGACCGCAGGCTCGTTGTACTCTGCTGCACCTTTATAAGCGAACTGAACGGCAAAAGTGGTCTTACCGCTTCCCGTGGGACCGGTGACAAGGACGGTAGTTCCCTTAGGGAACCCACCCTGGATTAAATCATCGAACCCAGGGATACCACTTTTCACCCTCTCTACATAATATCTCTCCATTTAAATCACCCTTGAGCGTTAGTCTGTGAACACTGCCCGACTGCTTCACTCTAATATTATTTCTGGAGGGGAAAGAATATAAAACTTTTGGAATTTCGGCCAGAGTTATTCATGAAGAATGGATAACGCTCAAGGGAGTCCTCAACAGTCGGAAGATGCCCCGAAATGATGGATGGCTCCGGCAAAACGTTTTTCTAATGCCTGCCCCATATTAAACCATCCGGGTGAGGCTGAAATGTTGGATCCGTTTGGCAGAAAGGCCAGAAAAATCGTGAGCGAGGAGTTTGGTGGTATAACCGAGCTGCTCTCAATCATCCCGTCTTACGTTGATGTTGACTCTGCCCTGAGCAGGGTGAACTGGCTTGACTCTAAGAGGCCTCCAGTGGAAGTCGTTGAGATGGACGACATCCGCGATCTGCTGACGTTCTACGCGCTCCTCGGTGCCCTCGCGTTTTCTCCCTACGGCATCGAGATGGAGCTTGTTAGGGAGGCCAACTCGAGGATTTACCTGGAGAGGATAAAGCGAGCCGGATCACTCGAGGACACTTCTGTGCCGCTGGAGGGGGTCAAGGGTGATGAGGTACCTGAAAGGGACAGGACGATCCTTGAGAGAACCCACTACCGTGAGATGTCAGAAGAGGAGAGACGGAGGCTTCGCCTGTCGTACAAGATTCGCCTGGAGGATTTTCTCCGGCTCTGGGACGGCTCCCTCAAGGAGGTCTACGTGAGTAAGGGATACGCGTACGTCACTGAGGGGCAGGCGCTGGAACTGTGGAAGCACGCCTTTGAGAGGAACTTTGAGAGGGCGGTTAACCTTCTCTACGAGGTCCGCGATGAACTTCCCGGCTTCTACAGGGAACTCTACAACGGGCTTGGAGAACTTGCGAGGGAGCACTTCAAGGAGAGGCTTGAGAGAATGGGAGGCGCCAAAGCCGGGCCGCTCCGCTTCGACCTCTTCCCGCCGTGCGTTAAGACGGCCCTCGGCGGCGTCCCCTCGGGCCTGAGGAACTACGCGATAACGGTGTTGCTGACGAGCTTCCTGAGCTACGCGCGTCTCTGCCCCAATCCTCCCAGGAGGGACGTCCGCGTTAAGGACTGCGTTGAGAGCCTCGATGTCATCGAGAGGGAGATACTCCCCGTCATCATCGAGGCAGGAAACAGATGCAAGCCGCCCCTCTTCGAGGACCAGCCCCACGAGATAAAGAACATCTGGTACCACCTCGGATTCGGCCTCACCGACAGGCCAAGCCTCGAAGACAGCGGGAATTCGCCCTGGTACTTCCCCCCCAACTGCTCCAAGATACGGGCCAACGCGCCCGAGCTGTGCAAGCCCGACAGGGACTGCAGGAACATCAAGAACCCCCTGACCTATTATCTCAGGAAGCTCTACCTTGAGAGCAGACGGGGGAATCGGGGAGAAGGACAGGACGAGAACTCCAAAGGGGGAGGAGGTGAGGGGGATGAGTGACCTCTTCAGGGAGGCAACGAAGGCCGAGCGCTCCAGCTATTACAAGAAAGAATGGAGTACGAAGAAACTGCCGAAGTTCATAGTTGAGACGCTTGAGAACAGGGAGTTCGGCTTCGACCATACCGGCGAGGGGCCGAGCGACAGGAAGAACGTCTTCCTCGACGTCCGCGATCTGGAGGACTACGTGAAAGCAACCGCCCCCTACGCGATGTTCTCCAGCGTGGCCCTCTACGAGAACCCCCGCGAGATGGAGGGATGGCTTGGAGCGGAGCTTGTCTTCGACATAGACGCCAAGGACCTGCCGCTGAGAAGATGCCAGAACCTCCACGAGCACGGTAAGGTGTGCCCCATCTGTCTTGAGGATGCAAAGGAACTCGCGAGGGACACGCTAGTCATCCTGAAGGAAGACTTTGGCTTTGAAAAGGTTCACGTGATATACTCCGGCAGGGGGTACCACATCAGGGTTCTCGATGACTGGGCGATGGAGCTTGACGGGAAGGCGAGGGAGAGGGTTCTCTCTTACATCAGCGCCGCGGAGGAGATAACCTTCGAGGACATCAGGAGCAGAAGGATAATGCTCTCCTCCGGCTACCACAGGGTCTTCCGCCTCCGCTTCGGCTACTTCATAAGGAGGGCCAACGCAAACCACCTCCTCAATATTGGACTCAACAAATCTCAGGTGGAACGGCTCTTGGAGAACCGTGAGGAGATATACGAGAACTTCGTTAGGAGGGGTCTCCTGACTGCTTTTCCCCAGGGGGTAGGGTACAGGAGCCTCACGAAGCTCTTCGCACTCTCGAGCACCTTCTCAAAGGCCTACTTCGACGGCAGGGTTACCGTTGACGTCAAGAGGATTCTGCGCGTCCCATCAAGCTTACACTCGAAGGTCGGCCTCGTGACGACCTACATCGGGCCGGATGAAAGAAAGCTGGAGCGCTTCGACCCTCTCCGGGACGCGGTTCCGGAGTTCCGAAGGAAAGAGGTTGAGGAGGCTTACAAAAAATGGCGCGAGGAGCACGGGGATGATGAATGGTAAGGTTAAAATAGCAAGTGCGATGCTCATCTGGGGGAGCGTTGGAATCTTCGCGAGGTTCTCCGGGCTTTCCGGAACGGGTGTGGCGTTCGCGAGGGTTTCCCTCGGCGCGCTCCTTCTCCTTGTGGTAGTGGGCCTTTTTGAGCGGGAGAAGCTGGGGAAAATCCCTGGGCTGGTAGGAGAGAGGTGGAAGTCCCTCCTCGGCCTAGGTGTCGCCCTGGCCCTCAACTGGGCGTTCCTCTTCACGGCCTTCAACTACACGAGCATAGCGAACGCGGTCCTCGTCTACTACACGGCGCCAATATTGGCAACGCTCATCTCCTGGCGCTTCCTGGGGGAGAGGATCTCCGGTAAAAGGTGGGCGCTCATAGGCCTTGCCTTCCTCGGGCTGGCACTGATAATAAGCGGCCAGAAGCTCAGTCTCGACGATAGAGACTTTGTTGGGATAATCCTGGCCTTCATAGCGGCCCTCTTCTACGCGCTCATCCCGAACTTTGGCAGGTTCCTTCGGGACGTTGATGGGAAGCTTCTAACGCTCCTCCAGCTAACTATAGCGTCCCTTGTTCTTCTTCCCTTCGTGGCCGTCCAGGGAACCGGAGAGCCGGTTTGGTGGGCTATCCTGGTTTTAGTGGCGGTTCACACCGTCCTTGCGCTTTTCCTCTACATGGACGGCCTCAAAACGGTGGAGGTGAACGAAGCCGCTCTGCTTAGCTATCTGGATCCGCTGAGCGCCATAGTCTACGCCTTCCTGGTCTTCGGCGAGACTCCAGGGGTAACCACGGCAATCGGGGGTGCTCTCATACTCCTCGCTTCCGCTTTGGACGTTCTGGGAAGGTGAGGCGAGGGGGCCGTAGCCCGCCTTCTGTCTCAAGGGGACATTCGACTGAGCGGCCTACCACGGGGCTCGCACCGGGAACTCATCGCCCCTCCCTCGGCCTTGCACCCCGCGGGACGGCCGTTTCACCGCATCCCCCGGGATTGTCTGCGGGTTAGCTCGGTGCCCGTCGCCGGGCCCTTCGCACGCGTCATCCACATCCCCCGGGGGCCGTGTCGTTTCTGCGCCGTTGCCCTCCCTCTCGGGAGGTGCCTTGCGGCACCGCGGCCCCGGTGCGGTGGGCGGAACTTCCTCGGGAGTGCCCCGGGAGTCCCCGATCCCCTCGCCTGTGGATACTATTGAGCGGGAGGATAAAAAGGTTGGGGCTACCTCTTTGGCAGCCCATTCATCTCCTTGAACTCGGGCCTTTTGGGCCTCTTGAACCTTCCGAGGGGCGAGCGCCTCTTTGGTCTGGAGCGGGCACGCTTTTTCTTTCTCGGTTTTCTGGTTCTCTGAAGATAGTACCACGCACCGGCGGAAACCGCCAGCAGGATGCCGGCGAGCGCAACTGCCCACCACATCTGTGAACCGCCTCCCTCAGGGGTGGTGTTTGTGGAAGTTGTGGTGGTCGTGGAGGTGGGACTGGATTGCCCGGCCGTCGTGCTGGTCGCGCCTGTGGAAGTTGTGGTGGTCGTGGGGGGAGAGGGCAGGGGGACGCTTACCGTCCCCTTTTTCCTGTCCCAGACCCGCCCCCACGCAAAGAGCGCAAATGAGTAGCTCACGTTTTTCCCTTCTGGGAGCTGGAATTTCATGTTCAGGGTTTTCTCCCCCGGGGGAATCTCCAGTGTTATCGTGTCGAGATACAGGCTTTTTCCGTCGGAGGAGAGGTTGTATACGAGCTTTCCGTTTAAAGTACGCCCCTCGGGATTGGCAAGGATAACGCTGAATTCCACCAGGTTTCCATGAAGGGCGTAGCTCACGTTCTTCAGGCTGGGTGGGGAGAGCACCCTGTAAGAAACTTCGGCTCTCCCAATGGTTCTGTTCCCGTAGCTCAGTATCAGGTCGGCTGTTGCATTCCCCGGCCTCTCGGTGGGCAGTTTAATCCTCAGCACAGAGGTTCCCGGGGTTACCGAAACTTTCTTCCTCCATTCGATTGTGACGTTGTGAACCTTCACCTCCACGCTTAGGTTCATGTCTATGCTCCTGACTGAGAGCACGGTTAGGTACGCCTCGTTTTCCTCCCCTGGAATCACCTCCTCCTGCTTCACGGAGGCGGCCAGCACCGAGACCCCAAACTTAACTGGAAAGTCCTTTGAGTACGTAAAGGTTCCCCCTGGGTATTTCGCGGTGTACCTGACCCTGTATGTCCCCTCGGGGAGGTCGTAGCCCACGGGGATCCGGAACCGTATAAGCGCATCGCCAGGTTCTATGGTGACCTTCTTGTCATCCCGGAAGTAGACCTTTCCAGAGCGGCTTAGCTCGACGCTTGCATTCACCCCAACTGGCCTGTGACCGAGGTTTTTGACGTTGGAAAAGAGGGCTATCGTCTGACCGTTCAGTGCGTAAGGGGAATCGGGGTTTTCAACGACGTACGCCCTTGCGATTCCAAACTGAAGCGGGTGCTCTATTACGTGGAGCGGAACGGCGACCTGGAGGATGTGGTAGCTTGAGTCGCCGGATACAACAGCTAGAAACCTGAGGTAGAGGATGTAGTCGCCGCCTTTTATGCCGCTCGGGCATGTGAGATTGTAGCTGAGCACGATCCCCGTTTTTGGACTCCAGTCTGATATGGTTTTTGGGAACACCGTCAGGTTGAAGCCCTGGATGGTGTTTCCCCTTTCATCCTCGACCCAGAAACGTTGATAACCTGCTATTCTGTAGGTTATTGCGCCGTGATTGACCAGTGTTATCGTTCCGGAGCTGTAATCCCCGGCCAGAACCGTTATCCCGCCTTCGGCTTTAATCGGGGAAGACAGTGCGAGAACCGGTGAGACAGCGAGCAGAATGAGGGCTATGACCAGAGGGACTGTTACCTTCTCCATGCTCTCCCACCGTATAACGTTGTCCTTTCTCAATATAAACCTACCTTCCCGCCACGATCAGAAACGCCCCCACCAATGATAATCCAGTGGAGAACACCATCATCAGCCTGTATGCGAGCAGATGGGAGACGTGGGGTCTGATTATCAAGCCCAGAACTGTCAGCATAAGCCCGTAGACCAGGGCGAATATTCCGAGTGCTATATCAATCGGCAGTCTAACTATTATCAGGAGGCCGAGTATCGCCCCCGCCAGAACGGTAACGTGGGGAACCGTGAATGCCAGGTAGTCCCTGAACACCCTCATGTCCTCGTCCATATCCATCACTCCGTTATGAAGGCGTAGGTTGTGGTGGTCGGGAGGAGTTTCCTCACTCTCGGGAGGAGATACCTCGGGTAGATGCCCTCCGTCTTGTCCTCGAGTTCATCGTAGGTTCCTAGGACTTTCTCAATGACCTTGACTTCTATCCTCCCACGAACGCGGAAGTAACCCCTGTAAACGGTGCTTATCTCGAGGATTATCGGGAGTCTGAGCGCCTTGACCTCGTCCTCCTCGAGGAGATCCGCTATGTACTCAAGCTCGGAGCGCTTGAAGTAGCTTTCGGTTCCATCCCTGAGGCGGACTCTGGGTTCGTCCTCCTTCAGGAGCTGGTGAAGCGTAGGCCTGACCGCGGGCAGGTGCAGGTTTACCCTCGCTATTTCTCTGTTTAGAACGTCTTCTGCTGTGGGCATGTTCACGCCTACGGCTGGGACCCAAAAAGCTTTTGTTTAACATTAAAATGTTAATCATGATTGTTATTGTCGAAAATTTAACATCCTAAATGGCGAAGAGCCTCCTCTTCCCCATCCTTCCGTCATAATGACAAAATTCCATAAGAAAGGCTTTTATCTCGTTGTTTGTTCATTAGATCATCGTAAAACTGAACGTATAAACATTAATAGGTGATGAAAATGAACGAAATCTCCACCGTTCCCAAAGGCGGTGTCAAGAGGCCCGGCTTCATTCAGCTAGTCTTCGTCGATATAAACGGCGTCCCCAAGGGGATGGAGATACCCATCGGGAGATACGAGGAAGCAGTCGAGGATGGCATAGCCTTCGATGGCTCATCCATACCTGGCTTCCAGGGAATAGAGGACAGTGACTTAGTTTTCAAAGCCGATCCAACCACCTACGCTGAGGTGCCCTGGGAGGGCATAGCGAGGGTGTACGGATACATCTACAAGGACGGGAAGCCCTACGGCGTTGATCCGAGGGGTGTCCTGAAGGCCGCAACGGATTACCTGAAGCGGGAGGGGTTCACCGCCTACATCGGCCCCGAGCCTGAGTTCTACCTCTTCAAGAAGAACGGTACCTGGGAGCTTCACCTTCCAGACGGGGGAGGCTACTTCGACCTCGTGACCCTAGACAGAGCGAGGGACGTGAGGAGGGAGATAGCGCTCTACATGCCGGCCTTGGGCCTCGTCCCTGAGGTCCTCCACCATGAGGTTGGCAAAGCGCAGCATGAGATAGATTTCCGCTACGATGAGGCACTGAAAACCGCCGACAACATCGTGAGCTTCAAGTACACTGTGAAGGCGGTTGCCGAGATGCGCGGTCTGTACGCCACCTTCATGCCCAAACCCCTCTACGGCTTCCCCGGCAACGGCATGCACCTCCACATAAGCCTCTGGCAAGACGGTCAGAACGCCTTCGTCGGCGAGGATGGGCTGAGCGAAACCGCGCTGCGTTTCATAGCTGGCATACTCAAGCACGCTAAAGCCCTCGCGGCAGTAACGAACCCGACTGTCAACAGCTACAAGCGCCTCGTTCCCGGTTACGAAGCACCGGTCTACATCAGCTGGGGCTACCGGAACAGAAGCGCGCTCATCCGCGTTCCAGCCTTCTGGGGAAGCGGGGCGAGAATAGAGTACCGTTGCCCGGATCCGAGTGCAAACCCCTACCTGGCCTTTGCGGCGGTTTTAATGGCAGGTCTTGATGGAATAAAGAAGAAGCTGGAGCCTGAGGCTTACGTCGAGACCAACGTATACGAGATGAAGCCCGAGGAGAGGATAAGGATGGGCATAGACACCCTGCCGGGAAGCCTGGGAGAGGCACTCGAAGAGCTGAAGAGGGATGAGGTCGTGAGGGAGGCCCTTGGTGGGGCCTACAGGAACTTCATCGAGTACAAGGGGGAGGAATGGAATGCCTATCTGGAGTATCTGAAATCAAAGGAGTTGCCCGAGAACACGAAAAGGGTGACGGAGTGGGAGCTGGAGAGATACTTCCACGTTTAGTGGGCCTCCTTAGGTTCTTCCTTTCCCTTTGCGTGAACAAGTATCGATGCTCCGATTATGAGTGCACCACCGAGAAGCTGAAGGGCGGTGAGCTTTTCTCCAAAGAGCAGAAAGGCAAGTGTTATTGCCACCACCGGTTCGACCGTTGCTATTATGCTGGCCCTGCTCACTTCAACATCCTTCAGGGCGTAGTTGTAGAGCACGTAACCCAGGAATGTTGGAAAGAACGCGAGACCGAGGAGATATGGTATCGCCCCGGTTGGAACGGAGAATTTTGAGAAGGGAGCGAGGAACAGCACTCCGAAGAAGAGCGTCATGAAGAGCACCCTCTCGGGCCTCTCGTTTCTCACCCCAAACTTGGCCAGAACTCCGTATATTGCGTAGGTGAAGCCCGTGGCAATGCCCGTGATGAGGGCCAGGTAGCTTACGTTGAAGTCAACGTTGCCGGCAACGAGCAGAACGCCGGTTAAAACGAGGAAAAGGGCCACCACCTTCTCTCTGGTTAGGGGTTCCCCGAAGATCAGTCTTCCTAGGACGACTGAAAAGGCTGGGGCGGTGTAAACGAGAAGAACCGCGAAGCCGACGGAGGATATCTTGACCGTGTAGAAGTAGAGGGTGTAGAAAGCGAAGACGCCAACGAGGCCGTATATCGCGTAGAACCAGGGTCGCTCTCGAGTAAACGGGTTCTCGCGCAGGAAAACTGCGATGTACGAGCCGAGGATGATAAGGGCGAAGAGGACGCGCCAGAAGACCATCGTGAACGAATCGACTCCGTAGCGGTAGATGTAGGTTGCGAATATCCCCAGGGTTCCCCACATTGAAGCGGCAAGAAAAACGAGGAGGTAGCCGCGTCTCATCGGCTCACCTCAGAAGGTCGGCCCGAGGGGCAAACGGCGCTTGTGCTCGCTCCGCTTAACAAGCCCCTCAACGTATTCAACCTTATCAAAGCCGGTTCCAAGCTCCTCTGCGATTTTATCCTTCGGCATCTTAAGGTCGACGAGCCGCCACAGTATCTCATCCAGAAGGCGGTAGCTTATTCCCAGCTCGTCCTCGTCGGTCTGACCCTCCCAGAGGCCAGCCGTCGGCTTCTTCTCAATTATCCTCTCGGGGACGCCGAGGAGTTTGGCCACCTCCCAAACTTCTGTCTTGTAGAGGTTTATGAGAGGTGCGTAGTCGCTGGCACCATCGCCCCACTTGGTGAAGTAGCCGGTGAGGAACTCGCTCCTGTTGCTCGTTCCAAGCACGAGCCTGTTAAGCTGATTGGCGTGGGCGTAGAGCAGGACCATCCTCGTTCTGGCCATGATGTTGCCGAGGGAGCGCTTGTTGGGCTGAAAGCCGAGCTGGGCAACGAAGGAATCGACGATTGGCTTTACGCTAACGACCTTGTACTCTATTCCAAGGCTCTCGCAGACGAGCTTCGCGTCTTCAACGTCCCCGTTCTCGTAGTAGGGCATTATCAGGCCCAGAACTTTCTCCTTTCCGAGCGCCCTGGCTGCGAGATAGGCTGTGGTGGCGCTGTCTATGCCCCCGCTTATCCCGATGACAACGCCGCCGGCGTCCGCTTTCTCAACGTTCTCCCGGATGAAAGATGTTATCCCCTCAATGACCAGTGTGTAGTCGAGACTTCTCACACCTCAACCCCCCTTGAACCGTATGTACCCCACATAGACGAGCACGGTTCCGGTCATCATCAGGATGAGCGCCGGCACCGCCAGGGAGGCGTACGGGTAATGCCAGGAGGTGGCGCTGTACTCGTACGAAACGTTGCCTGAGATAACTTCCACCGAGGGCTGTCCGCCGGGTTTGAGGGTCACGTTTCCGGTCAGGTTTAGGGGATAGTTAGAGGTTCCCCAAGTGATGGTCAGGGAGGCGTTTCTGGAGGAGAGCCTGAGCGTTCTGTTCGCGTAGAGGTGCTCCTTCTCAAACGTATCGTTTCCTATCGTGTAAAAGCCTTTCCCCATGGTGCCTGAAACCGTGTATCCAACGGAGGTCTTGTGGAGGCCCACCACGGACATCAGAAGCGCGAGAATGATGAGTATGAAGCCGAGCCTGACGGGCCAGTAAGAAAAAGGGGTTTGGGAGAGCCTCATGGGCATCACCAAAAAGGAAAGGGTCAGAACTTGCCGATGAGATGGCACTCGGCGAAGTGGTTGTGCTCGTATTCGACGAGCTGCGGCTGTTTGACGTCGCAGAGTCCCTTCTGAGCGTAGATGCACCTCGGGTGGAAGCGGCATCCCGGCGGTATGTTGACCGCACTGGGAACCTCACCCTTGATAGGAAGCTCCTTGATGACGTTCTTGCGCTCGGGCTTCGGCTCTGGAACGGCCGCCAGGAGCGCCCTGGTGTACGGGTGGAGTGGATTGTCTATGACGCGCTTTGCCGGACCCATCTCGACTATCCTTCCGAGGTACATGACGGCCATCCAGTCGGCGAAGTACCTTGCTGTGGACATGTCGTGGGTGATGTAGAGGTACGTGACGCCCATCTTCTCCTTTAGTTCCTTCATAAGCTCCAGTATCTCCGCCCTTATCGAAACGTCGAGCATCGAAACAGGCTCGTCCGCGACTATGAACTCCGGGTTGAGGATGAGCGCCCTCGCTATGGCCACACGCTGTCTCTGACCGCCGGAGAGCATGTGCGGGAACCTGCTGACGTACTCCTCTGGCGGGGTGACCTTGACCATTTCCAGGGCCTTGTAGATAAGCTCCTCGCGCTCGGCCCTCGTCTCACCTATACCGTGTATCAGGAGCGGCTCCTCAAGGACGTCGAATATCCTGAAGCGCGGGTTGAGTGAGGCGAAGGGGTCCTGGAATATCATCTGGACCTTCCTCTTGTACGCGAGAAGCTCCTCCTTGGTGGTGATGGTTGTAACGTCCTGTCCGTTCAGGTATATCCTACCGTCCGTTGGCTCGAGGAGCTTTACCACGAGCCTCCCTGTGGTCGATTTACCACAGCCGCTCTCACCGACGAGGGCGAAGACCTGTTGCTTGTAAATGTCAAAGCTGACTCCATCTACTGCATGGACGAACCTTGGAGGAACCCCCTTGAGCGAGTCTATGAGTCCCCTCTTGAGCGGGAAGTACTTCTTGAGGTTTTTAACCTTCAGTATTGGCTCCGCCATTTCTCACACCTCACAGCAGCCAGCATGCGGCGTAGTGGTCCTTATCAACTTCCTTCAGCTCGGGCACCTGTTCCTTGCACACCTGCATAGCGTAGGGGCACCTCGGGTGGAAGCGGCAGCCGCTCGGCGGGTGAGCGAGGTTGGGTGGCTGTCCCGGGATGAACTCGAGCCTCTCAACGTCCTCGTGGAGCCTCGGTATGGCCGCGAGGAGCTTCTGGGTGTACGGGTGGGCAGGTTCGTAGTAGACCTTCTCGCTCGGGCCAAGCTCGACTATCTTACCGGCGTACATTATCGCTATCTTGTCGCTTATCTCAGCCAGGATGCTGAGGTCGTGGGTGATGAATATCATGGACAGGTTAAGCTCCTTCTTCAGGCGCTTCATGAGGTTGATGATCTGCGCCTGGACTATAACGTCAAGGGCGGTTGTAGGCTCGTCCGCAATGACGACGCTTGGCTCCATGAGAAGGGCCGTTGCGATGATGACACGCTGCTTCATACCTCCGGAAAGCTCGTGCGGGTAGCGGTAGACTATCTCAGGGTCGAGACCGACGAGTTCGAGGTACTTCTGTGCCCTGTCAAGGGCCTCCTCCTGCTCCATGCCCTTGTGGTAGATGAGCGGCTCGGTCATCTGGTAGCCAACCGTGTAGACGGGGTTCATAGCGTTCATTGCACCCTGGAAGATCATTGATATCTTCTCCCACCGGATTTCCTTCCTCAGGACGTCCTCTGGGAGGCCGACTATCTCCCTGCCGTCGACCTTTATGCTTCCGCCGACTATCTTTCCCGGCGGAGTGGGCATGCCCAAAAGGGTAAAGCCGAGGGAGGACTTGCCGCATCCGCTCTCACCGGCAAGCCCCATGACCTCACCCTTCTTGAGGTTGAAGGTTAGGTCGTCCACGGCCTTGACGACGCCCTTGCTGGTGAAGTAGTACATCTTAAGGTTCTTAACCTCGAGTGCGTAGTTCGTCATTCACACCACCTCATACGCGCTTAAGCCTCGGGTTGAGCACTGTGTCGAGCGAGACACCGAGCAGGACGAACACCAGGCCGACGAACGATATTGCCAGTCCCGGTGGTATGACCTGCCACCAGTAGCCGTTTATCGTCGCTCCGTTCTGCTGTGCCGCGTTGAGCATCTGACCCCAGGTAATGAGGTTCTGTGAGGTCAGACCAAGGAAGCTCAATCCTGCCTCCGAGAGGATTGCTCCCGGAACGCTGAGGGCTATGCTCGCGAACGCATAGGGCAGGAGCTGCGGGACTATGTGCTTGAAGACGACCCTTCCGGTGCTGGCACCGAGCGCTCTCGCGGCTTCGACATAGGTCTGCTCCTTGATCTGAAGTGCCATACTCCTCGCGACCTTAGTTGTGCCCATCCATCCGAAGAGGACCAGGAACGAAACCAACTGCGTTAGGTTGATCCTGCCTCCGAAGTACAGCGAGAGGAGGATGAGCATTGGAAGCACCGGGAGGGTCATCATGAACTCCGTGAACCTCTGGATGGCCTCATCGGCCCATCCGCCGAGGTAGGCGCTCGTAACTCCAATGAGTATTCCAATGAGGACCGAGCTTATCGAAACCGCGAGACCTATCGCGAGGGCAACCCTAGTTCCCCAGAGGATTCCAAGGGCTATGGGCCTTCCGTACTGGTCGGTTCCAAGGAGGCCGTAGGTCCTTCCAACGAAGGCCACCTTGAAGTTGCTGAAGTCGAGTTTGACATCCTTCGGAACGGTTATTGTAACCACGAGTCCGTAGGTGCCCTTGAACGGGGTCGGGTTGGAGAGGATCTGCTCAATTGGAAGCTTGTTGCCGCTATCGTCGGTGACTCTACCGAACATTATCCTCATCGGATCCATGGCCGCTACCATCTGGTAGAGGGTGGCGTTGGTCATAACGAACATGTTGATGTTGTTCGGGTTTATCATCTGCGGCGGGACGTTTGGTATCTGGAGGATGCCGTTGATGTAGAGCCAGTAGAGCAGGTGGTTCTTGGTCTGGGCGAGGGGTCCAACCTGGATGGCGTTGCCGTTCGGCAGGGTTATTTCGGAGATGAGCTGGAGGTTGTTGTCCTTGATGCCCTTCTCGGGGGGCCTGACGAGCGTAACCGAAACGACCGGAACTTCCTTGGGATTTGTGGCGGTTGAATTCAGTCCGGCTATGACGATGTCAGCAGGGGGAACGTCGTACTTCATATTGTACGTCATTGAGAGCTTGTACACTTTGTAAGAGCCGTTGGTCATGGTCTCCATGTGAATGTCACTGGGTGTGTATTCAACCTGGACCGCCTTGGTCTCGGAGGTGAAGTAGTTCTCCCATGAGGGTGGAGCGTTCTTGGGGTTGGTAATCCACGCCACACCAGTCTGCCACTTGACTGGGACGTCGGGGCTTGTCATGAGAGGCGCTCCAATGGCAAGCACGACGAGGAGGATGAGGAGGATCAAACCCACCATTCCGGACTTTTGGTGCTTGTACTCATCCCAGAACCTTTTGACGCTGTCTTTGAAATCTACCCATCTCATCTTTCACCACCTCATGAACCTGCCGCCGCACCAATCCTGATCCTCGGGTCGAGGTACGCGTAGAGTATGTCCGCGAGCACCATTGAGAAGACGGTGATTATTGCGAACATGTAGTTCAGCGCCATCATCGTTCTCACTGCGTTCATTCCGATTGCCGTCCAGTAGAGCCTGCCCATTCCCGGCCAGTTGAAGACGATCTCAGTGATGATTGCTCCACTGAGCGAGCCGATGAGTCCAAAGATGACCATGGTTATGATTGGCGGCGATGCTGCCTTGAGGGCGTGGCCGTAGATGACCTTCCTCTCCGGGACACCCTTGGCCCTGGCGACCATAATGAAGTCCTCCTGCATGGTTCCTATCATGATGTTCCTGGTCTGCCAGGCCCAGCCACCGAAGAGGTTGATGACGATGGTGAGCACCGGCAGGCTCATTTTCTTCAGTATGTTGGCCCATCCGCTGACTTCAACCTGGGAGTAGAGCGTAATAGGCAGCCAGCCGAGGTAGACGACGAAGAGGAGTATCATCAGCATTCCAAGCCACCACATCGGGAGGCTGGTGGTGAGCATTGCCAGTATGGAGATGGTTCTATCGAGAAGGCTTCCGGGCTTCTGGGCACTCTTGACACCGAGTCCTATACCAATTAAGATGACCAGTATCTCCGCTGTTGTGAAGAGCAGGATGGTCCTCAAGAGTGCAGTCCATATCTGCTCCTTAACGTCGTGGGTTCCGAACAGGGGAACTATGGACTGTCCCCAACGGAACAGGAACGTATCCACTGTATAACGCCACGCTCGCTTCCAGTATGGCTGATCGAGTCCGTAGTAGTGCCTCCAATATGCTGTTCTCTGCTCTATCCATTCTTGAGAAGGTGCTGAACCATGGTGTTGAGAATATGCCCTGGCCTCTTGAACGACGGTGCTTTGAACCTGCGATTCGAGCTGGATTGTGGCCAGCTTTGTGAACAGTGCCGACATCAGCAGCACTGCCAGAAACAGGATTATAATGGCGTTTACGGTTCTGTAAGCAACGTACTTTCCAAAGCTCATTCCCATTGTATCCCCTCCAGGCACGTCGCTAAATCACCGGGATAACAGGTTTTACCTGCCAGTTAAACTTTAAATAGTTTTCCCCAAAAAAGGCACGGATGTACACATTTGTCAGAATGAGCATTGCTCACAAAGTATAAGAAAAGAGGGGGAAAGCCCTCACTTCCTCCTCCTGAGGAGGAGTGGAAGTGCGGCGAGGCCGACTATCAAAGCCGGACCGCAGATACCCCCACCACCGCCTGAGCTGGTGGTAGTGGTGCTTGAACCGCCGCTGCTGGTTGTGGTAGTGCTTGAACTGCTGCTGGTTGCGGTGGTGCTGGAGGAGCTGGTTGTGGTCTGCTGCGGAACCGGTTCGACTGACCTGGCGGCGAGGAAGCTTCCGAGACCGCTTATTGGATCGGGCATGGTAACCTTGATCTTCTTCTTGTTGGTGAGGAAGAAGTTCCAAGTCTCGGCCGTGTAGACACGCGGTGAGTTCAGAGCGTGTGTTCCGTAAGCAAGCTTGTAGAGGTCCCAGAACTGGTTAATGTTCTGGATAGATATGGTCTTGTTGTTCGGTCCCGTGAACTTGGTCAGGAACAGGAGCATGTCGAGGTCGTAGCCGGTCCAGTCCTGGATCTCCTTGAGCTTGTCCGGGGTGTTGTAGTACTTGAGGTTGAGGTCCTGGATGAACTTGGTGACATCGCCGTTGGTGGTGGCCTTTATGAGGTCGTTAACGGTCATTGGGTTCCTGTAGTCAGTTCCCCAGTTCGGATCAATGTAGTGATCCATGTAGAAATAGTCGGTTGCAATTGAGACTGGTGACTGTATACCGCTGACGACCCATCCTTCAGTGTAAACGTGCCACTGAAGGGTGTTCGGGCTGCTGCTGTAAACGACCTTGCTCGCTTGAGTCCTGCTCCACTGGAGGACCTGGACGTCAAAACCAGCCTTCTGGAGAACCTGGGCAACGTACTTGCCCTCGTCAAGCCTCTGATCCTCAACACGGGCGATCAGCTTAACAGTAACCGGCTTGCCGTCAAA
>JALVWX010000103.1 GCA_027023165.1 Thermococcus sp.
CACGTCTTCCCCGTGGTCCAGAGAGACGGGATAGCTGTGGCCGTAGCGGGCGCGGATTTTGCCATCCTTAATCTCATAGCGTCCCTTCGGGTCGTTCTTAACTATTTCACGTATGAACTCCCCGTCAACGTCTGGATAGGCCGTTTTTAGTGTCCTTACAAGCTCATCGAGGAGAACAAAGCCCCTTTCGTCAGGTTTCAGTCCAAACTCCTCGGGGGAATGCCTAAGGATGTAGGCCATCAGCCTGCTGACCTTTTGTTTGTTTAATCGCTTCATGATGGAAAATTGGGAAGGAAGGCTAAAAACTCAGCGCAACCTCCTCAGCGCCATCTCGGCCGCTACCGTTATCGGGTCAATCGTTGGGCTTATCGGCGGGGCGTAGGCGGTCTCAAGATATGCTACGTCTTCAGCGGTAGCCCCCTTCTGCGCCAGCGCAGAAAGCGTCATTATCCTGCCCCAGACCCGCTCGCCGCCGACTATCTGCGCCCCGATGAGCTTCCTGTCTGTTTTCCTGAAGATCAGCTTGACCGTTATCGGCTTTCCGCCGGGGTAGTACTCGGGTTTGGTGCTTCCTTTGAACTTGCCGACGGCTATTTCAATGCCCTCTTTCCTGGCTCTCTCCTCTGTTATGCCAAAGGTGCCTATCTCAAGGCCGAAGAGCTCCGTGATGGCGGTGTTGAAGACGGGTCTGAAGGCGACGTCCTTTCCGGCTATGTGCTCTGCTGCAACCTTTGCCATCCTCACAGCAGAGGTTCCGAGCTGGCTGAGGGTCCTCTTTCCCGTTACGGCATCGACCACCTCGGCACAGTCGCCTATCGCATAGATGTCCGGGTCGCTAGTCTGGAGGTGCTCGTTGACGACTATTCCCCTGTTAACCTCGAGACCGGCTTTTTTGGCGAGGTCAACGTTGGCCCTGACACCGGTGGCGACGAGGACGAGGTCTGCTGGGACTTCCTCGTCGCCGATTTTAACGGCTTCAACTGGACTTCCTATTATCTCGCTCACTCCAACGCCGAAGCGGAAGGAAACGCCGTGCTTTTCCATCTCGGCCTGAATGAGCTTCGCGGTATCTTTGTCCAGCATCGTCGGCATCAGGTGATCCATCAGCTCTACAACCAGAACCTCCATGCCGAGCTTTGCAAATGCCTCGGCCCCTTCAAGGCCTATCAAACCGGCACCTATAACGACGGCTCTCTTCGGCTTCCTCTCGGCGATGTAAGCCTTTATTTTCCTCACGTCGTCGAGGCTCTTGAGGGTGAAGACGCCTTCGTTCTCGACGCCCCTTATGGGCGGGACAAAGGCCTTGGAGCCGACGGCCAGGACGAGCTTGTCGTAGGGGACTTCTCCCTTATCGGTGACAACAACCTTCCTCTCGCGGTCGATTGATTGAACCTCCGTGCCGAGCATGAGCTTAATCTTCTGCCTCTCGTAGAACTCGTTCGGGAAGACGATTACATCCTCCGGCTTCTCGATCGTGCCGCTTATCACGTGCGGCAGGGCGCACGGTGAATACTGCATCGTGGGTTCCTTCCCTATGACGGTTATCTCGGCCTTTCTATCGAGCTTGCGCATGAAGAGAGCGAAGTTGCTCCCGGCCGTACCAGAACCGATGACGACGACTTTCATGGACACCACCGGAGAGGGAAGGGGAAGGAGGTATAAAAAGGTGGCTTTTGTAAGAGGAGGTTAAATCCCAAAGCTTTGCGGAGAAAAGTTGGCAAAGAGAAAATAGCAATTAAGGCTCCACAACCGTTCCGTTGTGCTTTCCCCTCACGACATCGAAGAGGTGATATGCATCCTCCTTGCCGACGATGTAGGTCCTTATCCTTCCGCGCTGGATGAACTTCGCGGCTAAGGCATCGACGACGCCGCTTCCACCCGCCTTGCTCTCGGCCTCCATCGCTATCTCCACGAGTTGTTCCGGCGTTATCCTGTCGAGCTTTTTGGCGTTCGGGTTCTTCCTCGGGTCGGAGTCGTAGACACCGTCCACGTTGGTGACGACAACCAAGAGGTCGGCCTGCAGATACTCCGCTAGGAGGGTAGCTACCGCGTCCGTTGTGTGGCCGGGGTGAGTCCCGCCCATTATCGGTATCTTCTTGAGCTGGATGACCTCCCAGGCCTTACGGAAGTCCTGGATGACGAAGGGATAGGCCTTCTCTCCTAAAGCCGCTATGAGGAGCATTCCGTTGGCGCGCGTGATGTGTATCCCGATGTAGTCCTTGAAGGTCTCGTTGGGCGTGAAGGTTTTGGCCGCCTGGATGTACTCGCGTGAAACCCTTCCGCCGCCGACGACAACCGCTACCTCGTGGTTCTCGCTTATCTTGACGAGTTCGTAGGCTATCGCCTTGATAAAATCAATGTCCGGACCGTCCGGAACCAAAACAGAGCCTCCTATGTCAAAGACTATTCTCATGGTGACCCTCCCGATGCTAACTGGATGATCTTTATAACATTTTCTTG
>JALVWX010000104.1 GCA_027023165.1 Thermococcus sp.
GCCCGGTCTATGAGCTGGAAAGAGTTAGAGGAGCTCCTGAAAAAAGTGTTGGTAGTTCCTATACACGAGAAAACCTGGAGTTTCATTGAGTTTTCGCTGGAGAATATGGAGAACGAGAAGGAAAAAAAGGAGCTCCAGGAAACTATTCTCTCCCACAAAAAGAAAAACAACGGAGAGGTCTTTTTAGCCGTTGAGAAGGCAAGATTTAAGAAAGGAAACGCCCTTTACAACCTGCTGGATATGTTCTCTCCTAACTGGAGAACTCTGGTTCACGAAGCTGTAGGGTATCTGAAGGAACAGGAGTTAGCAGAAGGGAGCTAACAAGCTACCGTGCAGATTTCTCCCTTTGAGGCTCATAGGCGGCGTAGAGGAAAATCGCCATAATGAGAATGGCCAAAAGAACTAACAGAATTTTCATTACCAGCATTATCGCCCTCTTAACTGATTAATCTTTGATTTATAAGCGTAAACAAGCACTCCAAAAATCAAAGATAATCCATAGGAGACAAAAATTCCCAAAAGACTCCAGAAATGGACACCTGAATTTTTCAGGGTAGTAACTGTTCCAGCTACAACCAGCAAATCTGCCGTGAAAACCTTTGAAGCCATATCCTTGTAGAATTCAATTTCTGCTTTTAACGCTTCTGATTCTCTATCGTCCATCTTCTCATTCTCTCGGTTTTGGTCTGTATCTCAAGGCTTTAGTTGGCTGAAACTCTAAACGGAACCTGTCAGGAACCTGTATCTCCTCTTTAGTCCGTGGGTGAATTATTCGACGCCCTTTTACCCCCTTCCAAAAGAAAATCCCAAAGCCTGATATGGAGACCTTTCCGCCGTTCTGGAGCTCTTCAGCGATAGCCTGAAAGAGCTTAGATAGAGCTTTATCTGCTTTCGTTTTAGAGACTCCAAGCTCCTCAGCTAACAGTTTGGCCAGTTCCTTCCGCGTAAGCATCTCCTACCTTCCGCCATATCGTTTACACCAGTAAATCCGTGAGTGACCTAAATGTTCCTCAAGAGTCCTTGCTATTTTTTCTTCCGGCCAGCTCTGAAGCTCTCCCCACTTCCAGAAATTCTCGGCATAGTTAGCCCTGAACTGGTGAGCTCCTCCGTAGCTCTCTCCGGAAAGCTTGGCCGCATTTCTCAAGTCCTTGTAGTAGCTTCCTACCTTACCACCGGAACCTCTAATCTCCTTCCAATCCCTCTCCTTCAGAGCCTCATCAAGCTGTTTCTTCAGCTCAACTATCCGCTCAAACTCATCAAGTTTCGTAGGGTCAGAGGAGATGAGTTTTTTAAAGTCAATTTTTCTTGTTCTTCCGCCTTTTGACTTAGAGATGATTACTTCCTTGTTTTCGTAGTCAATTTGAATTTTCTTTACATCGCCAATTCTGGCTCCTGTTCTTAGTTGTAGCTCAGCAACTATCCTATGAACTGGGTCTTTTAGGTTGTTTATTACCCTAAGAGGATTTGAAAATCCCCTCGTTGCTCTTGGATTAGAGCCTTGACTGTAAAAACTGGCGTAATCTCTCTGCAAACTTTCGGTTAAATCCTCCCTACCTATCGTTGAGAAAAACTTTTGTAAGGCAGTTGCATTGACTTTTATCGTTTTTTCTGAATATCCCTTTTCAATTTTTCGCTCAAGATATTCTTTTACCGTTTCGTAGTTGAGGTGCTTTATCTTCTTAAAACCCTTCTCCTCAAGGGAAAACTTCACGAAATCCCTTACCACTCCAATGTAGCGGTTATAGGTTGACCAACTATGAACATAAGGGGAACGGCCTCCGTTAGAGACGTAAATCTCCCTCTTTGAAAGACCTATCCCCTGTTTCCAAAACTTAGCTGCATAAGAAAGAGCATACTTCAAACCACTCTTAGGCAGAACCTTCTCTAAAGCTCACCTCCTAAAAGGTTTTCTCCTGTTTAGGTCTTACCTGTCCCCTGTTTGGCCGGGGCTACCCCGCAGGTTTTGGAGCCTCCACCTGCACCTGCGGCACAGGCTTCAACGGCGTTTTGGCCACCTCTTGCTCTTAGAGGTAGCCATCGTTTAGTTGCATCTTCCACCTCCCTGATAACTTCAGGGTTCCAGACCGACCTCCCTTTTGCAGAGAAGTCCGCCTGAGACCCTGAGCCTGAGAGGCGGATTGAAACGGCCAAGCCGTTTCAATTTGATTTTACCTCCCGATCTCCGGGAAAGTCAACCTGCTATATCAGAGGTCGGTTTGTTTGATTGTATCACCTTCCCTCAATTCCACCTTCCTGCCGGCAGGAACGACCTCTTTGTCTTCTCCAGCCCGACCTACCTGGGAGAGCTCCCCGCTCCTGCCAGCAGGGAAACGGCCGACAGGGAACTTCCGCCCGATAGAGGAGCATACCAGCAGGAGAGCTTCCTACCAGCAGGCAGGAAGAGAGCAGGGAGCAGAGGCAGGAAAGAACAGGGA
>JALVWX010000105.1 GCA_027023165.1 Thermococcus sp.
GGATTGAGAAGGGGAAAGAGGTCTACGTGGGTTTCAAGGCGAGCGCCCTTCACGTCTTCTGAGCCTGTCCTTTATCTCGACGGGCAGGCTTTCGTAGACCTCTTCCAGCGTTTCAATCAGCTCGACAAGTTCCTTTGCCGTTAGGGTTGTCGTCTTGGGGCCGATTTCAAGGATCACTGCATCGTAGTCCCCGGACGAAACCTCTTCAAGCTCATCGAGGTGCCCGCTTTTTCTCGGGATAACGTTCACCTCACCTATCATCCTTCCCTTTCCGATGTTGGCCTCGCGCTCCTCTATTGGGACTTCCTTGGGACAGTCGTACCTCTCAACGAAGATTTTTATATCGACAACCGGAGTGCCGTCCATTGCATCTATCCAATCTATGTAGAGGCGGTTTCCTTCAATGCGGTGAATCCTGACGGTGTAGAGCGCTATCGGGTTCGGCCTGTATGGAGAGCGGGTTGCAAAGACTCCTGTGAGGGGGTTCTTTGGGTTGCCGTAGGGGTGAACCTTCAGGACTTTTCTTTTAGCCCCTTCGCTTTCGTGGAACCACAGAATCAGCTTTATCCAGTCGCCATCTTGGAGGCCATCGACCGCTTCCCGGAACTCGGGCAGGATTTCGATGTAGGTTTCCTGAAGCTCTTCGTTCTTCCTTACGTGCCCGACGGGGAGGATTTTGAAGGGTTCAAATTTCATCTTATCACCGAACCAACTTTCCTCCGGAACTTTTAAATAAACCGCAACGTTTAAAACTCCATATTATCATTAACAATGGAAATCCAGTAGTAATAGCGGTGGTTATAATGGACGTTGAGAAGCTGAGAGAACTGTCATCTTCAATCGTTGAATCGGTCTCAAGCGTTTACATTGGAAACGATGACGTTATTTTGAAAACCCTTGCCGCGGCTCTTGTCAACGGCAACGTTCTCTTTGAGGACCATCCCGGTCTCGGTAAAACGCTTCTCGCAAAGGCGTTCTCAAGGGTTCTTGGCCTGGACTATAGGAGGGTTCAGTTCACCCCGGACTTACTCCCCGCGGACATACTGGGAACCAAGGTGTGGCGTCAGAACCTCGGAACCTTCGAGCTCGTTAAGGGACCCATTTTCACAAACGTTCTCCTTGCCGATGAAATAAACCGTGCTCCCCCCAAAACGCAGAGCGCGCTCCTTGAGGCAATGGAAGAGAAACAGGTCACGATTGAGGGCGAGACGCTGAAACTTGAGAGGCCATTCTTTGTAATAGCGACTCAGAATCCAATCGAGTACGAGGGTACCTATCCCCTTCCAGAGGCCCAGCTTGACAGGTTCCTTCTCCGTCTTAGCGTTGGCTATCCGAAAACACTTGAGGATGAGATTGCAATCCTAGAGGCGAGGGTTAGATGGGGGAAGGACGACCCAACGGTCGATTTGGAGCCCGTCATTGACAGAGGGACTTTCTTGGAGATGCAGGAAGCCGTTGAGAACTCGGTGTACGTTAGCAGGCCTGTCATGAGGTATATCGCCGAGCTCGTGAGGAACGCCAGGAAAGATGAACGCGTCGAGGCGGGACCGAGTCCCAGGGGTGCCCTTGCTCTCTTGAAGGTGTCGAAGGCAAACGCCGCTTTGGAGGGGAGGGATTTCGTAATTCCGGATGACGTGAAGCGTTTTGCAGTTGATGCCCTCGCCCACAGAATCGTGATAAAGGCCGAGTACTCCTTTGAGGGGGTCAGCGGGAAAAACGTGGTTGAAAGGGCACTTCAAAACACGCCGGTACCCAAAGAAAACGAGCGTGAGGAGTGATGGACAGGGTTAGGGCTTCCCTTCTCGTGTTTCTGTTATCGGCTTTGATGGTGCTCTCACTCAGCTACGCCCTCATTCCCCAGGGTGGTCTGGCCAAGGGCATATCCAAGTTCCACGAGAAGAACTCCGGAGGGAACTCATCGAGTAAAAAACCGATATCTGGCGAGGGCAACGTTCCGCCAAGGTCGGACTTCACGTTCAAGCCAACGAACAAAACGGCACCCTGTCCTGTCTCGCTTTATCCGAGTAATCCCATGTTAGTTTGTGTTGACACACCCGCTAAGGACGTTCCAATACCTCTCAACGAAACATGGGACCTTCTTGTGAAACACCCAGGTGTTTACTACGTTCCCCTTGAGACTTACGGGCTCATTAAGGGCGTGGGCAACTCCGAATACCTGAGGATTGATAAGCCCTTCCAGAAGGCTCCCGTCGGTGGAACGTTTTCCGTTAAGGTTACTTCCACGATTATTGGCTCAATGATCTTTAACAGATCGAGGTATCTTGAGGTCGTTGATTCGTCCGCTCTCCCCACAGAATTTACATACACCATCCGCGTTGCCGATGATGCACCGCCGGGGTATTATCCCCTCTTCTTTGAGCTGAACGTCAGCGGGTACATTGAAAACGCGCTCCTGGCCTG
>JALVWX010000106.1 GCA_027023165.1 Thermococcus sp.
CGCCCGCGCTGACCTCCCTTGAGCGGTAAACGGCTATCTCAAGCTCGTCGAAAAGCTTCTCGCCGAAGCGTATGAGGTTCTCCATCTCCACCACCTCACCCGATGAGGATTCCTCCGTCAAAGCGCATGTGCGGTCCACCGGAGCTTACGAAGGCCGTCTGTCCCTTTCCGCAGAAGCCGACCTCGAGACCGAAGTCCTTCCCAACGGCTGAGATCTTCTTAAGGGCCTCGATGGCAACTCCTGTAATCGATGTGTCTCTTATCGGCTCCGCTATCTCGCCGTTTCTAATCACGTACCCCTCCTGGATTCCGACTTGGAAGGCGCTGTTGAGCTGGGCCTGGCCTCCCCTGAAGTCAACGACGTAGTAGCCGAACTTGATGTCCTCTATCAGCTCCTCGAAGGAGTGGTTGCCAGGCTCGAAGAGGGTATTCCTCATCCTGATTATCGGGGCATAGCGGTAGCTCTCGGCCCTGGCGTGGCCGTTCGGCTCCATTCCCCACTTCGCCGCGTACTCGCGGTTCAGCATTATCTCCTTCAGGATGCCGTTCTCGATGATGCGTATGTCCCTTACAGGGACGCCCTCGTCATCATAGCGGTCGTTTCCAAAGCCGCCCTCAACGTGGCGCTCGCTCATCGTGACGTACTCGGGGGCTATCTGCTTCCCTATGAGGTCCTTGAAGGGCGAGTTTATGGTTAAATCTGCCTCGGCTAGGTGGCCCAAAGCTTCGTGAGCTATGATTCCAACGACTATCGGGCCAGCAACAATCGGCCACTCACCGCGCTTTGGAGCAACGCCCTTCAGCTGGCTGTGCATCTTTCTAAGCAGGCGCTCCTTGACTTTCTCGTTCGGCTCTATCTCGGTCATGAGTTCCCAGCCGTAGTCAACCGCTCCGATGCTGTCCCTTGCCATTGCCAGCTTTCCATCGGCCTTTCCCGTGACATAAGTTCCCTGGTAGAGGTAGTTGTAGTCCCACTCTATTCTCGTTCCCTCATTGGTGAGGAGTATCTTCCTCCCTCCCCCGTCCTCATAGCGTATCTGGACGCTCTTAACGGCTTTGTCCTCCTTGAGGAGCTTTTCCAGTTCTCTGAGGTGGGCAACCTTCTCTTCGATGTCCACCTCGCGAGGCTTAACACGCATCTTGCTCTTTACGAAGTCCTCGACCGGTTTTATCTCAGCCAGCTGGATTTTCTCCTTTTTCGTCTGTGCTGCTGCCTTTGCCAGCTTGTAGGCTTCCTCGATCTTCCTCTCGAGGTTTGAGAGGTCGCTCGTCGAGGCGAAGCCCCAGGCACCGTTGGCTAAAACCCTTATCGCAACTCCTCCCTGGAGCTTCCCAGTAAAGCTCGTGAAAACACCGTCCTTGAGGCCCAAAGTGGTCTTCTTCAGATCCTCGTAGCGCAGCTCTATGTAGTCAGCCTTCAGGTTCTCATCCGCCCACCGAAGGGCCTTTTCGAGTGCTTCCATGGCCACCACCGCTGACATTTGTCCATTCCCTGTGGGGAACTGAACTATAAAAGTCTTTTGAACCCTTCGATGAAGGTCGAAAAGGAAAGCTTTTCAATCTGAAAGATTAAGCTGAACTGGGTGGTGGGATGAAGGCCGAGATCAAGAACCTCATCGACCGCGGGACTTACAGAAAGCTCCCGCTCTTTGAAGGAGAACTGCCTGAAGGCTCCTACGCCCAGATAGTCGAGGTTAAACCGGGGCAGAGGGTCAAAAAGCACTATCACGAGCGCCAGTACGAGCTGTTCTACATAATGGAGGGCGAGGCAAGGCTCGGAATAGGTGAGACGGAGTATCTGGCAAAGCCCGACGATATATTCCTTGTGAAGCCCAAAACCGTTCACTGGGTCGTCAACGAGAGAAACGAGCCGTTCAGACTATTCGTCGTCAAGCTGAACTACTACGGCGACGACTCGGTGTGGCTGGAGGAATGAATCCCTTCATTTTTTAGAAGCCATCCGTCGGTTCGTGGGAGAACGGCAAAAGGGAAGAATAAAGAACCGGGAACTCAGAGCTTCCCGGCGAGGTAGAGCATCATGGTGTGCTTGAACAGCTCCTTCTTGTCGTCGTCGACGAGCGTCTCGACCGCCTTCAGCAGAACCGGGACCTCCTGGTAGGGCGTGTGCGCCGGCGGGACCTCTCTGCCGAGGTCTAAGAGGCCGTAGACGCCCATCATTGCCGACTTGACGGAGTACTCGACGGTGAAGACGCACTCTCCTGGAACCTCAACGTACTGGCCCATAAGGGCAAGGTTGGCGTAGCTCTCCGGAATGACCGGTGGCCTGTCGCCCGGCTTCCTCGGCATGAAGTGGGCGGTGATGTAGGGCATCATCGCGGTGCGGACGTTTATGACGCTCTCCATAAGCTCGTCCTTCTTATCGAGCCAGCCGAGGTGGTAGAGCAGCT
>JALVWX010000107.1 GCA_027023165.1 Thermococcus sp.
CGTGCTTAGAGCGCCACAGAAACCAGTCCCTAAGAAAAGTCTCCACTCCCGGGTAACGTCAATCCCCCAGAAAAGGAGACCGTAGAGATAGCCAAGGATAAAGCTCGCTATGGAGTTCACAATTAAAGTTCCCACAGGGAAATCTTTGTACGTTGGCAGTAGACCTGAGATATAAAATCTTGCTAGAGCCCCAATCGCTCCTCCGAGCGCTATTAGGATCATTGGTCTTACGTTCATCTAATCCCCCCTGTTCCACTGGTTTGGATTTATAGATAGAACTGTATCTGGCATCTGAGGTGGCTAATTGATTAGGTCTATTTAAAATTTTTTGGTTTTGTCTCCGAAAGCATAGGACATGTAGTAGTGGATTAACTCTTCTACCTTTGAGAAGTCCCTCTCTTTCAGGCCCAGCATTTTTCTTAACCTTTTGTTCTCGGCAATTAAGCCCGAGAGAGTTATTGCAAGGTTTTGATTGTCTAAGGCGGAATAATAGGCCTTAAACTTTAGGGGCGACCACTTCCCTTCGAGCTCGTAGAGTTGCTCTTCAAGTTTTTCAATGTCTTTTTCAAGCTGAAGTATCTCCTCTTCACTGACGGACTTATCCAAATATCCATCGAGAAGTATTATTCTAAGGGCTTCATCAACTCGGAAACCGTTTCGTCTACATACTTCCTCTATTTTTCTCCACAATTCATCTGGAACGTTAAATGTTACTTTTCTCCACTTTCCCCTTCCACGCACGACTATTTTCATTTTTCCCACCTATCTGCTTTCTCAGTATTTCGTTTTCCCTGTTCAGCTCACTCCTTAGTTTAATCATATACTCCCTGTCTCGCTTTGCCCTTTTCTCGAACTCAAGGAGTTCCCTGTAATGAGCTTCCATCTCTTGGAGTTTTTTCGAGAGTTTTTCCTTTTGCTCAAGGAGAATCTCATATTTGAGGACTTTTAGAGTTCTTTCAAGTCCTTCAACGTCTCTCAGCCTCTTCTCTATTTCCTTTCTGTTTTTTCTGATTCTTTCAAGCTCTTCGCCACTCACCTCAATTTCAATGGCCATTTCTTTTCCCTCCTTCTTTCCCTGCATTCTGGCCCGACTTCTCTCCCTGCAAAGAACTCGATCGTCTCGGCGAGAGCCCGTCTTTCCTTCTCACTAGGTCTTCTCTCTACCCTGTAATCAAAAGTATCAACAAAGCTTTCAAGCCTCCTAAGGAGTCTTTCCAGTTTTCTCCTCTGGATTTGTGATAGTTTTTCCTTAAGCTTTTCATCACTAATCCTATTTAATATTTCTTCGTAATGTCTTCTGCATAATATAGAGGGGGACTTTTCGTAGGACTCAATAAGAGATGGAAGTCTCTCAGAGAAGGATTCAAGAAGAGTTTCTTCTTTTTCTGAGGAAAGCTTGCACAGAAAACATTCTTCTGTGCTCTGACCCCCCTTGAGGTACCATTTAAGAACGTCTTCATAGATTACTGAAATACCGTGGGGACCGAGGAGAGGATTTGAAAGGGCGAGTTTTAGCGTCTTCCATGCATGCCTTGGGCATAGTCCTAGGCTCTTTTGAAAGGCTTTTCTAATCTCTGGATCATTGGGGTGTTCGTAGAGTATCGTTTCTATCTCTTCCTTTTCGAACTTTTCAACTAACCTGCATACTGGACAGCCTTCTTCCTCCATTGATCTTTTAAGTTCAATCTCAATGATGTCCATGCTCCTCACGGAATGTACTTTATCATCGAGTCAACAACTGCTAGAGCCCGATATGTGTTCTGGAAGTTTGAAATACCCAGCTCGAGGCTCCTTCTAAAGCCTCCGTTTGGATTTTGAAGCTGACGAATGAACCATATGTGCCTCTTGGGGCATGTTGGTGTCTCCTTTTGAAGTTCAAGGCCTCTAGTTGCGTAAAACGTTGGCTCAAGGTATGGGGGAAGGCTGTAAGGCACCTCGGTAAAGCCACCCCAGTCACCACAGAGCTCGCAGTTCCTGAAGTGTGGGCTCTTTGGAGGTTTGTATCCGAGGGTGTAGAGGGTAAACAGCGCCTGGTATGTCATCGTGGTCGTTGGTTGTTTGACTCCATAGCCGTTGCCGTTGCGGAACTTCATGACAAAGGTCCTGATGGCGTCCCTTTCCTCGGAATCAAATTTCACGCCTATCTTGTCAAAAGCCTTTGTGACCCAGTATGTGGCCTCGAGTGGTGTCGCCGTTCCGAACTCCTCGCTTCCACCCAGACCGACGGCAAACTTTCCTTCGGCGGGGTTATATTTGGTGAATACTATCTCACTCTTCTCCCTTGCGAGGTCTTTGGCGCCAAGAAGGGCAAGGCCTTCGAGGGCCATTGCTATGGCCACTACAGCAGTCTGGGGCTGTATTGACCTAGACAGAAATTCTATTGTTTTCTCC
>JALVWX010000108.1 GCA_027023165.1 Thermococcus sp.
CTATTTCATTGATATCAAGATTAAACCGTTCTAACAATTCTTCATCAAGAACGACCCATGCATAGCGATTGTTGCAAGCGAGTTTGAGTTGTTCGGCAATTAAGGCACCTTCGAATCGAATGGTATTGATAGATTTAGTATAGAAGATATTTTGAATAAGACGTTGTTGTTTTGCACCGAGTTTTAGTAATTGAGCTGACATTTGAAACACTTCAGGGGAGGTATTTGCGTAACGGTAACACCCTGTATCGGTAATAATTCCGAGAAGTAGATTTGTTGCAATTTCAGGTGTTACTTTATCAATGCAGGAGGGTTGTAATAAAAAATCGCCTAACAATTCAGCCGTTGCGGAGGTTGGAGAGATGATATTAATATCTCCAAACTTTTCATTATCAATGTGGTGGTCGCAATTTACAATATTCATACTTTCTTTAATATCAGAAAATTGTAATTCCCCTAAAGCAAGACGCTCTGAATTTGAACAATCAAATGAGAATGCGGTTGAAAAAGAGTTTAATTCATCGCGACTTACGGTATCGACAATTCCCGATTTTGGAGTGAATTCACTAACATAGTCAGGAATTTTTTCAGGAATAAGACATACAGCATCAATTTCTATTTTTTGACAATACAACAAGAATGCAAAGACAGAGCCTAGTGCATCACCATCAGGGTGTTCGTGGGTAATGATTAGGAGTTTATCGCCTGGATTTATATGGTGTTGTAATGTTAGAACGCTACTCATTGTCAGAGGTGTCAAGTTTGTCAAGTAGTGATAAAACGCGATCGCCTTCTTCCATATTACGGTCAAGAATGAACTCTAGATGGGGTGTATACTTCATAACAATTTCATCGGAGAGGCATTTTTGCAACAAACCACGATGTTTTTTTAGTAATTTTATTGCGGCCTCTTTTTCAGGTTCCCCACCGCCTAAGACACTCACATAGACTTTAGCAGAGCGTAAGTTTGGTGAGGTGTCTAATTTTGTAATTGAAAGAAGGCACCCATCAATAGATATCCCTCGCATCTCTAAAATATCAGCGAGGGCACGTTTTATATTTTCATTTACTCGAACCATTCGTGTGGATGTTGTCATTCTATCAACCTACAGTTGTGCTTTTTTCAATTCGATTTCGTAGAATTCGATTTTATCATCGACGAGGAAGTCTTTAAAGTTATCGAGACGAATACCGCACTCTAAACCTTGACGTACCTCTTTGACATCATCTTGGAAACGGCGTAATGACGTAACATCACCATTAAAGATAAGGTCGCCATCGCGGTAGACACGAGCTTTAGCGCCAACTTTGACCAATCCTGATTCGACCATACAACCACAAATATTCGGTCCTTTATTTGTTGTGAAAATTTGAAGTATTTTAGCTTCACCGAGAGCTTTCTCACGTTTCTCTGGGGCGAGACGTCCCGTTAATGCCTCTTTGATATCTTCAAGAAGTTCATAAATAATGCTATAAAGACGTATTTCAACACCTTTTTGTTTTGCAAGAGCATTCACGCCAGGATTAACACGGACATGGAATCCGACAATAATTGCGCCTGATGTAGCTGCAAGTGTAACATCATTTTCAGAAATAGCCCCAACCGTATTGGTGATAACATTAACTTTAATTTTATCAGATGGGAGTTCTTGTAAAGAGTTTTGAATCGCCTCACCTGAACCACGCACGTCAGACTTAATAATAATTTTAAGATTATTGCTTTGTTGTTCCTCAAATGTAGAGAATAAATCTTCCAAGCTATTACCTTCTGGTAGCGCGAGTGTTTGTTCGCGTTCTTCATGAGCGCGAAGAGCTACGAGACGTTTTGCCTCTTTTTCGTTTTTCACAACCACAGCTTTAGCGCCTGTTTCTGGTGCAGACGAAAGTCCCATGATTTTTACAGGCATACTTGGTCCTGCAGATTTGATCCGTTTTCCTGTCGGGTCTTCCATCGCCTTTATACGACCATAAGATGTCCCAGATAAAAGAATGTCTCCTACTTTGAGCGTTCCATTTTTTATTAAGATAGAAGCGGTTGGACCTTGTCCAACTTCCACTTGAGATTCGATAACCACTGCTTGAGCAGGACGTTTTGGGTTTGCTTTTAACTCGAGTAATTCGGCTTCAAGGAGGATGCGTTCAAGCAAATCATCAATTCCTTCACCAGTCATTGCGGAAACACGAATTGCAGCGACATCTCCACCCCAATCTTCACTCATTAAGTTGTTTTGTTGCATTTGTAAAATGATTTTATCAGGGTCAGCACCAGGTAAATCAATTTTGTTGATAGCAACAATGATAGGTGTTCCAGCAGCACGAGCATGGTTCATTGCTTCAATAGTTTGAGGCATAAATCCATCATCAGCGGCAACCACTAGAATGG
>JALVWX010000109.1 GCA_027023165.1 Thermococcus sp.
CATAGCCACCCAGAACCCAATAGAGCAGGAGGGAACCTACCCCCTCCCCGAGGCCCAGCTCGACCGCTTCCTCGTCAGGCTCCGCGTCGGCTATCCGACCAAGGCTGAGGAGATAGAGATACTCCGCAGGAGGATGGCGAGGAAGAAGGAAGAAGCTGACGTTCAGAGGATTCTAAGCGCTGAGCAGGTCGTTGAGATGCAGAGGGCCATCGAGGACGTCTACGTCAGCGACGCCATACTGGAGTACATAACCGACATAGTCACCGCCACGAGGGAGGACAAGAGGGAGATAGAGATAGGTGCTTCTCCGAGGGGTTCACTCGCGCTGCTCAAGCTCTCCAGGGCGTATGCGGCACTCGAGGGCAGGGACTACGTGATTCCGGACGACGTCAAGGCGGTCGCGGTTCCCGCTTTGAGCCACAGGCTCATCCTCAAGAGGGAACTCTGGTACACCAAGGTGAGCCAGGAGAGCATAATGGAGAAGCTTCTCGAGAAGGTTCCGGTTCCCAAATTCGAGTGAAGTCGGGTGAGGTTGAGTGCAGCAGCTTCCCACGGCGTTTCCATACAACCCCCATCGCCGCGAGAGGGAGGTGGAGCTTGAGGGGAGGATGGTCCCCACCGGGAAAGCCTGGGGTCTGCTAGTTACGGTATGGATTATCGTCATGACTGCGTTTCTTCTTGTTCGCTGGTCTCTCGTCTACCTGACGCTTCCCATGCTCCTTCTCCTCTTCACGGCGGTCTTCTTCTTCAAGCCACGTATAAGGGTGGATGTTGAGAGGATTCTCCCCCACAACCGCTTCCTTGAGGGCACTGAAGTCGGGGTCGTCCTGAGGGTAAGCTCTGAGGAGCGCATCATCGGCCTCAGGGTGAGGGACGACCTGCCGGAGGGCCTTGAACTCGTCTCGGGAAGGTGCGACTGGCTCATTTCGCTCTCGAAGGGTGAAGTGAGGGAGCTGAAGTACACGATCCGGGTAAGGCGCGGTGTCCACGAGTTCAACTGGGTTGAGCTGAGCTACCGCGACCCCTTCGGCCTCTTCCACTTCACAGAGAGGATTGATCTTTACAGCGAGGTGATAGGCGTTCCCGCCATCGAGGAGGTGCCGACGCCCTATTCCACGAGGGGGACCAAGATAACGGTCGGAGCGCTTCCCTCACCGAGGGTGGGAGAGGGCGTTGAGTTCCACGCCATAAGGGAGTACCAGCCCGGCGATCCGCTCAAGATAATCAACTGGAAGGCCACCGCGAGGACGGGGAAGATAATGTCCAACGAGTACGAGAGCGAGAGGAAGGTCGATGTCGTCTTCGTCGTCGATGCGTCCTACCGCGGAGAGCTTGTGTTCGACCACCTGATAAGGGCCGCGGCCTCTCTGATGCTCAACGCCCTTAACGACGGCACGAGCTTCGGCCTTCTTTTGGCGGAGGACGTTCCCCTCTGGGTCCGCCCCGACTACGGCAAGAGGCACTTCTTCAAGTGCATCGACTTCCTGAGCACGGCCAAACCGGACCGGAACAACATGATAGCCTACCAGGTTGAGCACCTCATACGCTCCCACTTCCCCCCGAGGGCGCAGCTGGTGTATCTCTCGCCCCTGCTGACCGAGGAGAGCAGGAAGGCGCTGGAGATAATGGCCTCCTTCGGCTACAACGTCGTCGTGATAAGTCCGAACCCCTACACCGCCGTTGAGCCGAAGAGCCGTGAGGAGGAGCTGGCCCTAAGGCTCCTGAACCTCGAGAGAAAAGCCCTCCTGAGGAAGATGGCCTCCCACGGGATAATAGTTGACTGGGACGTGAGGAAGCCCCTCAAGGTCGCGGTTGCGGAGGTGGTTGGTCTATGAAGCTCAAAAGGCGCTTCTACTCTCTGATTCCCCTTGCACTGCTCTTTATTCTGCTGGCCGGATTGAGTCCGTGGACCCTCGTTCTTCTCCCTATAGGTCTTCTGGCCCTCCAGTGGTACTCGATGGGTCTCGTTCTCCTTTTCTCGGTTTCGCTCTACCTCATCTACCATAGGATAGGGGGCATCTACGGCCTCGGAATCGTTTCGCTGGCACTGCTGACGGCTGAAGCCGCGTACCTCGACAGGAACGAAGCCCCCACGGAGCACTACCTCGTTCTCCTCGGGGCAATTCTTCTGACCTTCCCAATATACACCCTGATGGTCCTCTCCGCTGGCTTTACCCCCCACCTTGAGGCCACTGGAATCGCGGCGCTCTTCCTCGTCGTCCTCTACCTCTTCCTTAAGCTCGCAACGGATTAGATGCTCCAGCTCCCCTTCTTTTTCAAAACTTCCCTGGCTCGGGTAAGGCCGAGCTTGACGCAGTCATCGAGCCTTTTCCCCTTCACGAGCCCCGCCAAAAAACCGCCGGCAAAGG
>JALVWX010000110.1 GCA_027023165.1 Thermococcus sp.
CCAGGAGAGGCGTAAAAAGGCCGAGAAGCAGGTCGAGAAGTTCAAGTATACCGGTGAGCTGGCGAGGGAACAGTGGGATAAGGCGATACCAGAGCCGCTGAGGGGCTAAAATCCCCACTCCTCCCCGATTTCCTCTTCTTTGCCTTTTACCCCTGCTTCACCCAGCTTCACTGTGAACTGGGCCTTTTCCACAATATCCCTTGCAAGAGGAACGTCTAAAACCGCCTTCAGCTCAAAGGTTCCGTGGCCGAGAACCGTTGAGTCCTTCCAGAGGTTCTTAACCAGCGTTAGGGGGCTTACGGTCTTGTAGTGGGCAAAGACGACCGTCTCTTCGTCCGGTAGCGGTGAAAAGCTGAAGTCGAAGTTAAGTCCTTCGGCTATTTTCTTTCACACCCTTCTGGAGCCGACCTCGATTCTCACCCTCCGCGCCCTTGAAAGCTCACCCTGCACAGTCCCTCTTAGTTCTTTTCCATCTCCCCTGAATGTTACGGTAGCCATGTCACTCTCCCTGCTGAGTGTAAGGCTTTCGGAGCCGTTAACGCGCCCCCTGTTCGTGAGGAAGATCAGCAGGACGTCCCTGTAAGGCTCGCTGAGGATTCTAACGGCCGGCGCCTCCACCCTCCCGGTTCCGTCCCGGAGCACTGTGATCCTAAACTTCTCCCTCGGAAACTCCACGAACGTCCCTCTGCCCCTCTCCCCGCTTTGGAAGTTCCTCTTCACGTGATAGCTGCTGCTCGTCCAGTAGCCCTCCAGCTCGACCCTCCCAATCTCGTACTCAATCTCCTCCTGAAAGGCGACTCCGTTCTCCGAGAGCGTCGCTGAGGAGAAAAGCGCCGATGTTTTTCTGTTCCCCGTGAGGATGATTGTCCCCTTCGAGAAAGCTAGAAGGATAAGGATTACTGGTATTGCAAAAAAGAAGAGCGCGAACCAGAGCATTTCAGTGCCCATCATCTCCCAGGCGACCCAGACGAAGAAGATGGCGAAGGCCACCGTTGCGAAGATCGCGGTTATTCCACCCTCTTTCACGAGCACCTTCCTCAACCCTACCACCTTTTGTCCTTTGGCGTCTTTCCTTATTACTTTTGTTCCTTGTATGGCAAAGTTTATCTGTCCGCGATCGAATCGAAAGTGGTGATTATCGTGATCCGCCTTCCCTTCCGCGACGGCTTTTATGATGTCAATCCGGGCAAGATAATATGCCTTGGGCGGAACTATGCCGAACACGCAAAGGAGCTGGGTCATGAGGTCCCTGATGAGCCTGTGATTTTTCTTAAGCCCCCTTCCGCCTTAATAGGGCCTGATCAGACGATAATCCTTCCGAAGAAGAGCGAGCGGGTTGATCACGAGGTCGAGCTGGCGGTGATAATCGGGAGGCGCGCAAAGCGCGTCCCGGCGGAGGAGGCAATGGATTACGTCCTTGGCTACACGATTCTCCTCGACATAACAGCGAGAGACCTGCAGTGGGAGGCAAAGAAAAAGGGACTTCCCTGGACTGTTGCGAAGGGCTTTGATACATTCGCACCGATAGGGCCAAGAGTTGTTGATAGGAGGGAGCTCGACATTTCGAATCTTGAGATTGGCCTGAGGGTGAACGGCCAGCTTAGACAGCTCTCAAGGACTGCGGAGATGATATTCAAAGTCCCGGAGATTATCGAGTACGTCTCGGGCATAATGACTCTTGAAAAGGGCGATATCATCACCGCAGGGACTCCTGCTGGAGTTGGCCCGCTGAGGCACGGTGATAAAGTCGAGGCGTGGATAGAAGGTATAGGAAGGGTCGAGTTTGACGTTCTGGCGGAGGGTTCGATACTCTGCTGAGAAACTTTTTTAAGTTCTTCCATCCTGACTTTATTGGGTAGTATGATGGGGGGACGCTCCGCGGTGTTCGCCCTTCTTCTGATTGCGGCGGTTCTCTCGGCCGGATGCATCGAGGGAGGAAACTTCGTTTACTCCAAGGGAAAGAGCCTTTCTCCCGGAGACTCGCTCAGCTATGCCTTCAGCGGTCCCGCGAACCTGACGGTCAAGGTAAGCTCGAACGTTCCCGTTGAGGTTATATAGTTGGGGACAGCGGCGTCCTGAAGGATTTTGGAGAGACAGGGAAGGTAGACACCGCCGTTCAGCTTCCGAGGGGAAGTGGAAGGTGATAATCAAAAACCCGGGGGAGGAGAAGGCAACGCTCGACATAGAGCTGAAAGGTTCGTGAGGTCACTCTATCACATACGTATGCACCATCAGCCCGCCGTGGCCGATGAGCCTGTGGTGAGTGATTTTGAACCCGTTCTCCTCTATCGCCTTCTCTATCGCCCCCTTTTCCGTCGTTATGAAGACGC
>JALVWX010000111.1 GCA_027023165.1 Thermococcus sp.
GGATACCTCAACCTCAGAGAGGAATTCGAGAGGATTGAGGCCGAACTCCGTGAAAAGGGCCTCAAGGAGGACTTCATAGACCACGTCATGGGCCTGCTCTACGTCGAGGTGAACAAAAGGCTTGAGGAGAACCCCGATGTCGATAAAGAAGTCCGCGAGCTGATGAAGAAACTTGAAGAGGGAGACAACGAGGTAGCGGAAACTGGCAGGAAGCTGGCCGAGAGAGTCGTCAGGGCCCAGATGCTGACCACATACAGGATGGGCATAGCCTACGACCTCCTCAGCTGGGAGAGCGACATAATGAGGAGCGGAATCTTCAATGAGGCCTACGAGCTTATCGAGAAGAACGAGAACTTCTTCTGGGCCGAGGAGGGTAAGTACAGGGGAGCCTTCGTCATGGATTTGAGAAAGCTCTTCCCGGACATGAAGAACCCGTTTTTGGTCCTCAGGAGAAGCGATGGCACCGCTACATACACGGGCAAGGACATAGCCTATCACCTCTGGAAGTTCGGCAAGGTGAAGGCCGACATGCTCTACAAGCTCTGGGATAAGCGAGAGAACCACGAGACATGGACGACCGCTCCTGATGGTGAGGAAATGCCCGGCAGGTTTGGAAGGGCCGATGTAGTCATCAACGTCATCGGCGCGGAGCAAAGGCACCCGCAGATGGCCATAAAGTACGCCCTCCAGCTCCTCGGCTTCGAGGATTCTGCCGAGAACTTCCACCACTTGGCCTACGAGCACGTTGTAAGGCCGGAAGGAAGTTTCAGCGGGAGGAAAGGCACCTGGGTAGGCTTCACCGTGGACGAGGTTCTCAACGAGGCCGTTCAGAGGGCCAGGGAGCTGGTCGAGCAGAAGAACCCGAGCCTGAGCGAGGGGGAGAAGGACACCATCGCGGAGGCCGTTGGTGTTGGAGCTGTCCGCTTCAACCTCGTCAAGTACAGCCCGGACAAGATAATCACCTTCCGCTGGGACGACGTCCTCAACTTCGAGGGCGAGAGCGCACCCTACATCCAGTACGCCCACGCGCGCTGTGCATCGATCCTCAGGAAGGCTGGGGAGAAGGGCATCGAAACGGACTGGAAGTCACTCATCGAGAGGGCCGACTTCTCGAAGCTCACCAACCGCGAGAAGGAGCTGGTAAAGCTCCTCGCCAAGTTCCCGGAGATTGTGGAGCAGGCAGGAAAAGACGTCAAGCCGCACCTCATCCCGTGGTATGCCAACGAACTCGCTTCGCTCTTCAACAAGTTCTACATGGATCACCCCGTGCTGAAGGCCGGGGAGGGCATCGTGGAGGAGAGGTTGCTCCTCGTGCTCGCGGTAAAGCAGGTTCTGAAGAACGCCCTGGAACTCCTCGGCATCGAAGCTCCTGAGAGGATGTGAGCTACTCCCTCAGCACTTTTTCTACAACGGGGTCTATAATCCTGTATTTTCCGTTTTCCTTGATTATCCATCCCATCTTTTCCAGGTTTCTTAAAAGTTCGCTCAGTCTCGCATTGGTTATGGAACCAGCTTTGGCCTCAACGTATTCCTTGATGGTGCTCCAGCGGGTTATCCCCATCGCTATCGCCTTGAGTATGAGCGAGTACCTGCCGCTCCTCTTTTCCAACTCTTTCAGTTCCTCCCTGATGACCGCCCTTGCTTTCCTCATGGTCATCTCAAGGGCTTTCTCAAAGCTTCCCTTCTTCCAGTAGTGGAAGCCGAACTCGACCAGCCAACCGGGAATTCCATCGAGTTCTTCAACGGCCGCTTTTATTTCCTCCTCTGAGACGCTCACGCCAACCTCATCAAAGCCCCTCCTGAGGAACTCCCTGGAAAGCTCCCTCCGGAAAGGCTTGACTTCAACCTCCTCGTATATCCTCCCGTAGAGCGGGCTGGAGTAGTCATCGAGGCCCAGGAAGTCGTGGAGAAGACCCACTTCGGAGCCTGTGAAAACGAAACCCAAGTGTTCAAGGGAGTCATAGGCATACGCTATAGCTGCCAGAAGTTCTTTTCCTCCCCGTGAACCGTAGAACCTTAAATACTGGGCCTCATCGAAGGCTATGATGACTTTTTTGCCGGTTTTTTTTCCCAAGGAGTTCAGAAAGTCCAGGAGGTCAACGAAGGTGGCCTCCCTAGGTTTGAGTTGCACCCCAGCGATGCTTACCCTCTCCACTGATATTCCCCTCAGAAATCCCACGCGCCCCTTTCCTGCGAGGATGTTTCTTATCTCTCCGACCAGGGCGGCCTGACTTACGCTTCCGCCTGTGGAATAGAGCCTTCTCGCATCGACGTACAGTCCAATCTCATCGCACTCGTTTAGAGCCACTCTGAGAAGGGAGCTCTTACCAACCCGCCTTATCCCAATAAGGAGAGTTATCGGATACCCTTTCATGCCGTTTAGTAGGGCCTTTATCTCCCCCTCCCTGTCGAATATTTCCTCTCTCCTCTCCTTCGGTCTCGGGTCGAACAGCACAGATATCGCCCCCGATACTAAGTATCGGCACCGATACTTAAGATTTTCTGAGGAGACGTTCAAGGGGGCCAATTCAATGAGACCCACCCAAAACACCTCACACCATGAACGGTGAAAACGAGAAAAAAGACAGGAAAGACACTGGCCGAGATCTCGTTTGGCCTTACCTTATCTTATACCTTAAAAACGCACCGAGGCCGCCGAAGGCCTTGTAGAACTGCTGTCCTTCTTCTGTATCGAGTGAGATGACCTCAACGTTCGAGCCGGCCTCTTCTGCCATCTTTATCAGCTCCTCTGCAACGTCCCACTTCTCGAAGCTTAGGTTCTGGCTTCCGCACTTTGGACAGTGGGTTAGCTTCTTCCTGTAAATGTGGAATTCTTGCTCGCTCATCGTTTTTGTCTCTTCCCAGCCGCAGTTGTTGCACTTCGCCCTGACGCGTACTCTGTCATAGCCTTCGCTGATGAGGAGCGTGTCTACCGCCCCAAGCTCAAGGGCTGTTCTGACTTCCTTCTCGCCGTAGGTTATCATTCCAGTGTCTTTTACGAGGTGCCTGAAGAAGTTCTGGATGAGATGGCGCTCCCTTATGGCCTCGTGGTCTTTCAGTATGTCGCTGGCCTTCTCAACAAGCTCCTTGAGGCCGTACTCGCCGCTGTAACTTATATCCACGACGCCGATGATTTTTTTTCTGAGTTCGTGGTGGAGGTAGTCCTTGTCTATGAACTCCTCCTTCGTTGGCCCGGGACCGCCTATGATTATCCCTCTGAGTTCACCCTTCTCAAGGAGCGGAAGGAAGGCCTTGGCCGCGTGCTCAGCTATGCGCTTCATGAACTCGTGTGTTTCCTGCTCGCGAATGCGCTCGTAACGCCTCGCCGACTGACCACCTGCCCTCGTCTTTCCAGGGACGTTTGAGGTCAGTTCGTCTATAACCTCTATCCTCTTTCCGCGGAGAAGGCCTATCGTAGCCTCGTTCTTCTCGACGGTTATGAGGCCGTAGGCGTCCTTGACGCGGAGCATCTCCTCAAGCGGCTCGGTAATGAAGGTCTGGTCGCATCGGTAAAGGCGGACCTTGAGCGGCTCCGGTGGGACTATCGCCCAGAGCCTTATGTCGCTCACTCCCTCCTGCTCACTGACGTTTCCAACGAAGAGTGCCAGTCCGTTCTTTGGGGTCTGGCGGTAGAGCTTGAGGTGCTGCATGGCCCTTTCCAGCGCACCTAGGACGTTCTTTCGCGTTGACTTGCTCTTGATGTTCTGGGCCGTTCCGTACTCCTCGCGGAGCTGCTGCATGACTTTGTTGATGTCGTACCCGTCGGGTATGTAGAGACTGACGAGTTCTGTAGCGCGACCTCGATAGCCCTTTAGCTCCTCGACCTTCTTCTTGAGTTCATACATCTCAGCGGACTTGTGAGACATGAGCATCACTCCCCAGAATTTTCACGCTGAAGAATGAAGAAAAGGCGAATTTATAAAAGTTTAGGAGGTTTCCGACTCTAGAACCAGTAGGCCACTATGAGCGCTATAACCCCCAGAATGCCGCCTATGGCAACCACGAGAATGTTGAGCCATGTAAACGGCACGTCCGAGAGACCTATCCAGTTCGTGAACCAGAGTATTATCAGGCCTATTATGGCGTTTGCCACCAAGTACTTTATTATGCCGAATCCAACCTTGACCACCAGCAGGATGGCTAGGAACAGGAAAAACAGGAACAGCAGTTCAGCTAGCATGGTATCACCAGGGTGTATAACGCGAACCATCTTTATTAAACTTTTGCACCACTCGGTGTGAAATATGAATAAACGGTCAGAGCTTCTCAAGGGTCTCCTGGGCGATGTCTCCAAGTTTGACCCATTTCTTCCCCTCAAACGGCAGGATGACCTTGTCCTCGACGCTGACGAGTTCCTCGACGGCAGGCCTGAGTTCACGAAGCCCCAGCTCGCCGATTACCATGAGCAGAAACCCCTTTTGGTCCTTGCTCCCTTCCCGGAGTCCTTTTGCAATGGTGTCCACAATCCATTTCCTGTTCTGGGAGACGAGCTGGGGGAACCTTCTAACGGTTTCGTACGCCAGGATCATGGCATTCTCCCTGACGTATGGATTTCTGCTCTCCATAAACGAGACGAGTTTCTCAAAAGTTTCCGCTGTCATGTAGGGCTTTACCACTTCGGGCTTTTCCCTGACCACGTTCGTCAGCAGGAGCAGCGCGTCTCCCACTATCCCGGGGTTGCCATCATCGAGGAGTTCAAAAAGCCCCTGGAGGGACTTCTTATCCTTCACCGCTTTCGTGGTTGCCTCATCAAAGCTTTCTGCCTCTATCAGTTTCTTCATCTTCTCTCTTTTTGAACCGAATGAGAGGAATCCCATTGGAACCACCTTATTGTCCGGTTATATTTTCGGTTGCGTTTTTGAACTTATTAAACGTTGAGTTCTGTATGCTGGACGATGCGTTTTTGGCGTTGTTAAGGAGACCCTTTTTGTCCCCGAACACCCCAACAAGAACCAGGACTGTGAACAGGAGCACCATCCCTATGATCATGAGATGTTCAAGAACCGATTGACCGCGCCTCATGTTATCACCTGATATCATTTGACTTTAAGAAACATTAAAAAGTTAAGAAATGAATAAACTATTAAACGGGCTATTAGTGTTTACGAAGTTGAGTTTATTGTCTCGTTGAGCTTCTTGATGGTCTCGTTCTGAAGGGCTTGGGCCTGGTTACCTGCGCTCTTGGCGTTGTTGGTTATCTGCCTCCACACGATTAAAACTATAACCAGAGCGGCCGCAATCATAAACAGGTACTCGATGGCACCCTGGGCTTTTCTCTTCATGGTATCCACCTCCAAAGGGTTACTTCATTCCAGTTAGACTCAAAAAGCTTATATAGATTTCTGCTCAAATCTAGGGGGAAGCTCCCCAATATTGCTGAAACTTTAGGGGTGGTTGTGTGCATCTGGTGGCTTTCCAACACGACTCTGCAAGTATTGAAGATGTCACAACGAACATCGTACTCAAATCAAAGGAAATCCTCTCACGTCGGCAGGGCTTCATATCTTCTGCAAGGATAGACATGTCCTTTGGAGCTTTTATGAATCTGACCGTAACGCTTGTAGTAGATGAACGTCACGACATGGAAAAAGGAATTATAGCAGAGCATTCAACAGGTAAGAACAGGGAGGATGCCATAAACAAAGCCCTGGAGAAGGTGAACGGCTCTCTGCCGGATAGAGCGCGCGTGGTTGCCTTTGACGTTGGGACCTACATCACCCCCGTGACGAGGAGGACTTACGCCGTTGCCGTTGCCGTCTACAACGCACCCGTTCAGAAGCGCCTTCTCAGCGAGTACAACCTTGGGGAACGGAGGAATCTCCTCAAGAGGGTTCTTCAGGAGTTTGACTACAACCCGAAGGTTCTGAACATCTCGGAAATCGCTAGAGTCTTCGGGGTTTCGAGGGATTCCATCTACTATGACATCGAGCAGATACTCAAGGAGACGCGGAGGAAAGCCTAACGCTCATCCCGATGCGCTTATCGGCGCCGGCGTTGCGGAGAGAACGAATATCACCACCGCCATCACAGCCAGGAGGATCCTCTTCTTGGAGACGGGGGTTACTTCATCAAGCGCCCCTGGATTGCCCGCCATCCCCATCATGAGCACCAGCAGGCCCCAGACCATCCATCCCACCCACAGGTAACTCATACCCATGAGAACGAACGCCAGGGCAATCGTCATGTAGCGGTGCGCCTTCTCCGAGAGGAAAGCCCTCGCTATGTGGCCGCCGTCGAGCTGGGCCGCGGGGATCAGGTTGAGGAACGTCACCAGTATTCCAACCCATCCCGCTATGGCAACCGGATGGAGGAAGAGAACGGTGTCCCCTGACTGGGGGAACATGTACTTCTCGATGAGCATGAAGAGGAGGTTCTCCCCGAAGGTTATTCCCTCCTGTCCGGGGGGTATGAGGCTCGCTGGCACGGGAACCGAGAGCTTAAGTCCAATTATGCTAACCGGCAGGGCCACGAGGAAGCCCGCTATCGGTCCGCTGACGCCGAGGTCTATGGCGGCATCTCTCGTCGGCAGGGGCGATTTGACACGTATAACCGCGCCGAGGGTTCCGAGTATGCTCGGGAACGGGATGAAGTAGGGCATGGTTGCACGGACGCCGTGGTAGGCCGCGGCTATCTTGTGGCCAAGTTCGTGAGTTCCGAGGATTCCCATGACGCTTACAGAAAAAGCCAAGGCGTTGAGGTATGGATTCCTGATGCCGGGAAGGTTGTAGCGGTCGAGGAGTTCTATGTAGCCCATTGAGAGCAGGTAGCCCGCCAGAAAGGTCGTGACTATCGTTGCTACCAGGAAAACCCACGGAAGCCAGGGGTTGTCGGGTTTTATCTCCCCCGCGGGAAAGACGTAGAGGAGGACTTCACCGTTTTTCTTTTTCAGAGCCGCCCAGTAGCCGTGTTCTTCAAGCGCCCTTAGGAATTCTTCAAAATCCGCGGAGGGGTTTTCTTCAACGGTGAACACAAAAACGCTTCCATCCCTGCCGCGAAATCTCACGCTGTAGAATCTCCTGATGATTTCCTCAACGTCCTCGGGAAGGGTGATGGCCGGTTGGATCAATCCCCCCTGTTCCCCATTAACCAAGCTAGTTGGGCCGCTGGAAAGTGGAGTCCCCTCAACTTCGAATCCTACAAGTATCATGTCGCCGCCGCACTTCGGGCAGGCGTTCTCCAGAAGCGGCTCGTTGGAGTCCATAACCTCCCTGTGGCCGCAGTTAACGCACTCGTAGATTCCTCTCGGCATTGTTCCTCCCAGAATATAAGGTGGAGAGAGGTTAAAAACCCTACTCCCCAGTTTCGTGAACTTCCACTTCACCGCTATCCGCGTCCATCTTAACCTTAACCCCGCTCCTCAGCTTCGAGACGTCTATCCCGTCCACCATCGGAATCTCCGAGATTATCGCGCCGGTAGCTACTATCGTCTCGGCTTCACCAACGATTATCGCCTTCGGCGCCTTTCCGTTCTTTTTGAGGGCGTAGATGACGTAGGAACCAACTGTTGAACCCTTACCTCTGGGAAAGGCCAGTATCTTCCCCGCTATGCTCTGTCCCCTTATATCGCTCTCAGCGTCTGTGACGATTCCCGTCTCTGGATCAACGCCGCCGAGGAAGGAGAGCGGTTTCTGCGAAACTATAAGCTCTCCCTCGGCCTTTCCGCCGACGATTTTCCTTCCCTTAAGCTTCATTCTCCCACCTCACGGTGCCTCCTTGATGAGGTTCTCGGCGTTGTCAAGCCTGACGTTGAAGCCGAAGGAGCGGAAGTAGAAAGCCGACTTCCCGCTGTTGGTGGCTATCCCGTTGTACCACCCTTTTATTGGCGAGACCACGAAGCATGAGTCCGCTATTATCCTGCCGTTGTAGCGCTCTATGGTTTCGGTGTAGCCCAGCGCGTCCGCTAAAGCTTTCACTGCCCTGCTTGCCGTGATGAAGAGGGGTATCCTAAGCGGTCTTCCGCGCATTCTCAAAAGCCCGGCTATCTCCTTCACCTCGGGCAGGGAAGCGTGGGGGCAGCCGATCAGGATCATGTCTATCCCGTCCCAGTCGTCGCTGAACTGCTCCCTAACGGCTTTGATGTCGTCATCCTCAACGGTTACAGTTTCAAGCTTGTCATCTATAGCCCCCATGTACTCGGGAGTCTCCCCCTCAACGTGGTAGAGCGCTATCGAGCCGCTCGCGGCCATGGCAGCGCCCATTTCCTTCAGGAACTCGGTTTTCTCTGGCCTTATCCCCCTGAGATACGGGACGTCGTTGCCAAGGGTTCTCCCCAGGTGGTATCCCAGGGCCGCGTAGTCAGCGAAGGTTCTGGCCTTTGCCTGAACGTCAACGATTACCGTTGCCTTTCGGTTCCCTTCGAGGTGAAGGCCGTAGTTCGGAGTCTTGCCGACTATGGCAGAGGCGAGACTGGAAGGCCCACCTTCCCTGTTGGTTCTCGCCCCAATTACAGAATTCGCGAAGATAACCGCTGAACTCTCGCTCCAGGCTATGTGGTCGCCGAACTTCGGCAGGTTCGCGCCGTAGTAGGGGGTGCAGGTCGAGGTCACCTCTATGCCCATCTCGCGGTAGAGGCTAAGGACTTCCGCCTGCTTCTCCATGAACTCGTCGTCTCCTATTCCTGCCGGATTGAGCGTTGTGTAAACGGAAACCTTTGCGCCGGCGTTTACAAAGTCTCGCAGGAACTCAATTCCAGCCTCGCCGATGTTCTTGTATGAAACCCCCGCGACCTGGGCGCTCTTGATGGGTATCAGTCTGTCCGCCCCGTAAATCTCCCCCAGGGCAACCAGTATCTCCATCGCCTTCTGGAGCGCGTAGCCGTATTCACCCGCCAGGATAAGCTCCTCCTCCTTCGTCAGGTACATGCCACCACCGAAACCGGTTGGTGCCGGAAGTTATAAACCCGCTCCCGCAAAATTTATAAACCCTCGTCGGTTCATTAAGAACGGGTCGAGCAGCGGGGTGGGGCAGCTAGGAGTGCCCGCCGGGCTCATAACCCGGAGGTCCGAGGTTCAAATCCTCGCCCCGCTATTTGTCTATGTCTGTACATTGGTGCTCTTTTTTGAGCATTCCTAGGAGATCTAAGGCTTCCTCTGATTTAAGTTGCTTTCTCTGTATTGAAAATCCAACCCTCCCGGTAAAAATTAAGCACACTCTTCCTGCGTTGAACTACTATCCTGTATAAGTCAGAGTTATACCTATACATTTTGCCCCTAATATTTACTGGAGTGCCTTTCCTGCGGTGAAGATAGATTCTTGAATCTATGTCCAGCTTTTTTAGCAACTTTTTGCAAAGTATCAATACTTCTAAATCATAGTTTGAAGCCGACACGTGGAGTGCTCTTGATTTCCTGGTGAATACCACCGTTCCTTCGCTGTCAAAGAACCCCCTTAAGAACTCTCTTGGATACGCCCCAGCCACCTCGAAGAGCCTCTCTCTTGGCCCTGTGAGGAACCTGAAGAGACCTTTGCTGGTCACTTCGACGTACCATCTTCCAGTCCGAGTTCTATCGTTCTCAAAGCCCGTCCTTGGATTGAGACCTACCCCTCTGAGTGCCCCCGCGAAGGCCTCCGCGAATTCTCTGTCAATGACCTTGAGCTTAACCTTGTAGCGGTAGTTGCTTCCCTCTGTCGCGGAGGCGTCTCCAAAATAGACACCGACTATGTAGGCAAGCTCGGGAGAGGCGTCTAAATCAACCCGTTTTGTCTTATTGAACGTGTCGTTAGTGCCTTTGCACCAGCGCAGAACGGTCGCTTTGGAGATTCTGACATTGAACTCCTCACCAATCTGCCCTGAAATTCCACTGTAGCTTAGCCCATCCTCTCTTAGTTCTTTGACTCTCCTTTGTATCACTTCGATTTCGCCCTGGGAAAGTTCCCTCAGGGTTCTCATGATAACGAATTGGACTCGTCCTTTAAAAACTTTTTTGAATAGTAACAAGGGAGAAGCTAAGCCCCGAGCAAACCTTTTTAAATCCCTCCTCGACTTCGAAGCGAAGGGGCGGCTGGCGGGAGCTGGCCGTCACCGGGAGGTGTTCGTATGGCAAGGATACACGCGAGAAAGAGGGGTAAGTCGGGTTCTAAGAGGCCACCGAGGACCGCTCCGCCGACCTGGGTCG
>JALVWX010000112.1 GCA_027023165.1 Thermococcus sp.
CCCTCCTTTATGCCGTACGCTTCTCTAAAGACCTTGGGGATGACTATCTGGCCCTTCGGCCCGACCTTCAGGCGGATACTAACCACAGGTATCACCAAGTATAACTTAAGGTTTAACCGATAAAAAGGTTATGAAGAAAGAGAATCAGGAAGAAAACGAACTCTCCTTTATCTCCCTGTTTACGAACTCCACAAGCTTCTTCACGTCATCCTCTATCGTCTCCGGCTCCGGCTTCATAAGTACGTAAAAGACGTTGGTTTTTGGCGTTAGTGCAACGTGCTTGACGTTTTGAGGCTTCGAAAGGCTTTCAAGGAGGGACTTCAGCTTTTCCACGTCGCGTCTCTTCTCGAAGAGCGCCTCGTACTTCTTTCCCCCGATGTTTATTTCCTCCTTTTGAAGAAGGTCCTCGTTCTCGATGTTGGGACCGATGCGGTAGTAACCCTTCTGGATTAGATGTGCCTCGCGTTTAATCTGGGCGAAGGGCTTGAAAACCAGGTAGAGCTTGTCGTGTCTCGCCGTAACGAGCGACACCGGGAAATAAAGAAGGCTGTGCCTCGGGAGAAGCGTGAGGGTGTACTCGAGTTTTCTGAGGTTATCGCGGTTCACCTTGTATTCCGCTCTGAACCCGATGTAGCCACCGAGCCATGTGTATGTTTCGTCCTCGGGTTTAACGACGTCCTTTATGGCCCGTATGTAATGTTGCATAAGGAGTAAGTTAAGCTTCCTGCCCCTGAAATATTGAAGGGTCGCTATTCCAGCCATGAAGATTATAACGGCCATCAGCAACTGGTTGTCCATCTCACTCATCCTCCGGGTAGTACCTCTGGAGACTCCTCGCGTCGAGTATTTCAACGTTACCCAAATCCGAGAGGGCCGAGACGACGTCCCTAACTATTCTCTTTCGAACCGGCCATGTGAGGGCATCCATAAAGGGGCCGTGGGCTCCCCTAGAGAGGTCGAGGTAAAGCCGTATGCCGTTGTCCTCCTCAACAACCGAGACGACCATTCCCAGGGCCACGATGTTCTCCTCGGTCACGGGGTCCTTCACTTCCCTGAGTCTTTCTATGACCTCCTCAACCCTCAACAATCATTCCCCCAATCCTCCTGAGCCACTCCAGGCCCCTCGGTTCCTCAGGGAACATCGGGATTCTTATCACGTCAACTCCCCGGAACTCGCTCTCTATCTGCTCCAGAACCCTCCTCTGGGCGTCGAGCTTCACTTTCAGCTCCGGGATTTCCCCCGAAACGCTGAGCACCTTGTTCACAACGATTAGCCTGAAGGGAACTTTGAACTTCTTTAGGGCTTCCCTCGCCCTCACGGTCTCGTAGAGGGGCAGGGCTTCAGGGTTCATAACCGCAACGACGCTCGTTTTTTTCGGGTTTGTTATGACCTCTTCAACGAACTGGACCTCGGAGCGGTATTTCCTGAGCTCCTTCATTACCTCGTCCTTATCCTCTTCTGTCGGCAGTTCAACTTCCTTCTCGCCAATCCTGAACCGCTGGGGCCCCTGGATGTTGGCTATGGCGGCCCGCTTTTCCAGTATCTTTCTTCTAATCTCTATGAGCTTGTCGGCCCAAATCATGGATATCTTTGGAAGGGCCAGAACGCGGAGCGTGAGGCCTGTGGGAGGGGTGTCGAAGACTATCACATCCCATTTGTCCCCGTCCATCAGAATATCCCGTATAGCCTCGAGCGTGGCGTATTCCTCTATCCCGGGGGAGTAACTCAGAACCTCAAAGTACTTCTCGAGGTTTATCACCGTTAGGTAGCGGTAGGTGTGCTTGAGGTTTTCCTCCAGATGCTTGAGGTAGCTTTTGATAAGCTTCTCCATGTCGAGCTCGCTCGCGTAGAGATTATCGGCGAGTTTCTTGGGCTTGTCGCCCAGCTTGGTCATGAACACGTCGCCGAGGTTGTGGGCCGGGTCGAGGGACACGATGAGTGTTTTGTAACCCCTTTCCGCGAGCGCAACTGCTATTGATGCTGAAGTTGTGGTTTTTCCTACGCCGCCCTTTCCGATGACGAATATAACCCGGTAGCCTTCCCCTGGAAGCAGGTAATCCCTCATTCCTATCACCTCACGTTATGTCGAAGAGTCCGGCGAGCTCTCCGAGGATGTCGTCCATCTCCTCCGCCCTTCTCTGCATCACGTACAGTTCCCTCGCCATGTGAGGGAGCAATCTTATGGTAAGGGTCGTGGGTGGGCTGGGAAGGCCGATGAATGACCCCATCAAGAGGAGCGCGAAGACGTTCTCAAGCTCCCTCAGCTCGAATTCAATGTACTCCGTT
>JALVWX010000113.1 GCA_027023165.1 Thermococcus sp.
CGTCGTATCTGTTGGCCTTCAGCTCGCTCTCTATCGCCTCCAGCATCTCCTCCACCGTCTCAACCTCAATCTGGTTCTCGACGAAGCTCGGAACGCTTCCCTTCGTTCTGATTAGCGTCACCTCAGCACCGCGGAAGTCAGCTTCCTCCGCTATGGCAACTCCCATCTTTCCACTGCTCGCGTTGGTTATGTAGCGAATGGGGTCTATGTACTCCCTCGTCGCGCCTGCTGTAACCAAAACGCGCTTGCCCTCGAGAGTCTTGGGGTGGAGCTTTTTGATGACGCGGTAGACTATCTCCTCCATCGAGGCTACCTTTGCCTTGCCCTCCTCAAAGCGGGGCCCTATGAACTCAACGCCGAGCTTTTTGAGCTTCTCAATGTTTTCCCTTACGATTGGGTGCTCATACATGCTGGAGTGCATGGCCGGGGCTATCATTATCGGTGTGTGGGAAAAGGCGGTGGTCACAACGGTAGTAACTGGAGTATCGTCAATCCCGCAGGCGATTTTTGAGATGGTGTTGGCCGTCGCGGGGCAGACTAGGATTAAGTCTGCCTTGTTTTCGTGCTCTCCGGCAAGTTCAACGTGCTCAATGAAGCCCGTTATTTCAGTCACGACGGGATTACCTGTGGCGAACTCCATGGCGTAGGGGTGGATTATCTTTTGGGCGTTCTGGCTCATGACCGCGTGAACTTCCGCTCCATGCCTTATGAGCTCCCTCGCGAGCTTGACACACTCGACTGCCGCTATGCTCCCGGGTATTGCCAGAACGATTTTCCTTCCAACGAGCTTTCTGCTCTTGGTCGCGTAGATCAGTCTGACGTGGTGAAGCATAGAAACACCCCAGTGAGGTTTTGGAGTAGGAGGTTAAAACATTAATGAAAACAGGAGCTTGGAACGCTCACCTTACCATGACGGAGTGGCCCTCTGGAAGGGCCTCGGGCAGGTACTCAAGGCGGAGTAGCAGGAGGTCGTCGGTTACGACGCGCTTTATAAGCTTCGTTGAGGCCATGTTGATCCGCCCAACGGTCAGCCTCATCACAGCATCCACAAGCTCTTGGGGAGAGCTTGGGAGAAGACCCACCGTTATTCTGCTCGGAGTGAACGGGTCCTTCCTGTATTCAAGGAGTATCACCACAGGGTACCTTCCGGAGGGGACTTCGACGGTTGCAAGGAACGCCTCGTGTATGTACCTCTCCTGCCCGCTCTTTTCGATTAGTGTAACCTCGGTCTGGCCGGCTACCTCGGCGAGCCTTAGAAGGCATTTGTAGAGCCGTTCCTCGGGTACAGAAGCCCTAAAAACCGCACTCTCTCTGGGGGAGTTACGGTAGACCCACTCCAGGGATGCACCGTTCCAAATCAAGGCGTCCATAACATGATTAAAACGTTCCATAGGAACTTCAAATTCGAGCGTAAACATACACTGGTCCCCAAGGCTTTTAACCTTATGTTTATTCCTCTTATATACTTCCGGACATTTACTCCTTATTAAGTTAACGGATGGGCTAAGGGGAGTGCCGGCGCAGGATGGTGTTCATTCCAGTTCCCTAACGGCGTCCTCCTCGAACTTCTTGACCTCCTCGGAGGTGCCGACCCACACCACAATGACAGGCTCGACCGTTATCATGCCGTCCTTTATCATCGGCTTTATCTCACATATTGCCTTCTCTATCTTGTAGCCCCTGTCCACAACCTCCACCACAACGGGCAGGTCCGTTGAGAGCCTCATCACGTCGGCAGAATGAACGTGGCTCTTCTTTCCGAAGCCGTAAATACCGCGGTAAACGGTTGCACCAGCTATGCCCATCTCGCGGAGCTTCTCAACTATCGCCTTGTAGAGGGGCTTTCCCTTGAAGCGGTCGTTCTCACCGATGTATATCTTGAGCCTGAGCGTGTTCCAGTGCTCGACCTCGACCATGAGATCACCTCCGGGCCAGGATGAAGCCCGCGAAAACTAAGGCTATGGTGATTATAACGTTTGCCGCGATGTTGAGGCCGGCTATGACGTACTCCCTCTCGCGGAGGAGCGAGAAGGTCTCGTAGGAGAAGGTTGAGAACGTGCTTAAAGCACCGCAAAAGCCCGTCCCAAAGAAGGCCCTCCAGTCCGCCGAAACATCCAGCCCCCAGAACATCAGCCCGTAGAGATAGCCGAGAAGGAGGCTGGAGACGCTGTTGACGAGAAGCGTTCCAACTGGAAAGTCCCTGTAAACAGGCAGTATCCCCGAGAGGCAGAACCTGGCGAGTGCCCCGAAGGCGCCACCCAGCATGATGGCCAGCGCTATTCTGACGTTCATCGTTCTCCTCCCCTGACCGGTTTTTGAATCCCTGACCTCTGGCTTCGAGCATGCGTCCGGGGAACCCTACTTAAGGTTTTGGGGTCGAGGATACCCTTATATGACATCGGAAGCATATGAATGTGACACCCATGCCCGGAGTTCCCTCCTTTGAGTTCGGCATAGATTCAATAGCACTTGCATCGCTCGTGGTTCTCCTGTCGGAAATACTCTCGATGTTAATCAAAAGGAAGACGAAGTTTCCCTACACCCCTTCTGGTTCTCTTCGGCATCATCGTCGATCCGGTTTTGACGCTCATACTCCCAAAACGGCGAGGATGCTCTTCTACTACGTGCGCGCATTCGGCCTCTTTCTGGTTCTCTTCGCGGTCGGCTTCAGCCTCCGGCTCGTCGTCCCGAGGAGGCATAAGCTCGTGATGGGCATCCTGGACACGCTTGGACTCCTTGGAACGGCCCTCCTAAGCGGATGGTTCTTCTCGTGGGCGTTTCACGTTCCATTCCCCGCAGGATTCCTCTTCGGGGCCGTGGTCTCGGGCACCGATCCGGCAACCCTGATACCTCTTTTCAAGCACCACAGGGTTCCAGAGGATATAGAGACGATGATCGTGACGAAAGCAATATTCAACGGTCCGCTGGCCATAATAGGCCTTGTCTTGAGCGACCACGGGAAGCCTTTAAAAAACCCGTCCGGAGATTGACGAAGCCGTCGGGAGGAACGTGGAGTTCAGCGACGTCCTCTCCACTTTCTCGGTGATATTCATCTTCGTCCTGCTCGGTGGATCCAAAGGGGCGGTCGCGGCCAGCATGGCCACACTGCCCGTGGTCCTCGGGAGGGTGTACAACAGCCCGGAACTCACAAACTGGAGAGAACTGATACTCAGCGCCGCCCTGATGATGGTTCTACTCTCCATGCTCCTCGAGTCCGCCTGGGTTTCCGCCCTCAGGGGCAGGCTTCTTGACTGAATCCTTCTTAAAGCTGAGGTAGTAGTGTATCTTCTCAACAACCTCGGGATTCTCCTTAAAGGGTATCCCCAGCTGTTTCCTCAGCCTTTTGTTCTCAGCGAGCATTCCGGAGAGCTGTATCGCCAAGTTCTGGTTGTCCATCGCAAGGTAGTATGTCCTAAACCTCAGGGGTGACCAGTTCCCCTCGAGGCGGTAGAGCTTCCTCTCAAGCTCCTCTATTTCCATTTCAAGTGCCTCGATATCTCCTTCGGCCCCTTCAGTGTAGCCGTGGAGGAGGATTATCCTAAGAACCTCGTCTAGCCTGAACCTGTATTCCCCTGCGAGCCGCTTTGTCTCCTCAAACATCTCGTCGGGGACGTTGAAGGTTACCCGGCTCCACCCCCTCTTGGGCCTCACGACGATCTTCATTTCCTCTCACCCAGCCTCTTCGTCAGTTCCCTGTTCTCTTCCCCAAGCTTCTTCCTGAAGGCCATCAAGAATTCCTTGTCTGCAATCGCCTTTCTCTCGAACTCCATAAGCTCAAGATACTCCTTCTCCAGCTCTTTGAGCCGCTTTTCGAGCCTCTCCTTCTGTTCAAGGAGAACCCTGAGCCTAAGCTCCTTAAGCGTCCGCTCAAGCCCCTCCGGGTCCCTAAAGCGCCCCTCTATTTCCTTCCTGTGCTTCTTGATTTCCTTGAATTCCTCGCTCTTCACCCGTATCTCCATGGGAATCCCCGCCTTTTCTCCTTTTTCTCCCACCCAAGCGGCGCCACAACTTCAAGCCCCTTGAGGGCTTCAACCGCCTGCGGAGGTGCTTTCAGCTCTTCTGTAGTGTGCTCCTCATCAACGCGGTAGTCAAACTTGTCAATAAACGATTTCAGGCGTTCGTCGAGTTCCCTAAGCTTCTCCAGCTGAACCCGCTTCAGCTCCTCGGCCGCGGTGGGATTCTTCCCCTTGAGCAGGGAATACAGCATCTCGTAGTGTCGCTTGCAGAGCACCGAGCCGGATTTCTCGTAATCTGGGAGAAGTTCACCAATCCTGTTAGCGAATGCCTCCACCGTCGTTCTCTCCTTCTCACGGAGGAGCGAGCAGAGAAAGCACTCGCCGTTTCCGGCGGGTTCTCCTCTCTCAAGCGATGAGATGTAAATCGAGAGCATGTGTTCGTAGATTATGGAAACGCCGAGGGGACCTAGCAGAGGCTCCGAGTACGCTTTCCTGAGGGTTCTCCACGCGTGGTATGTGCAGAGGCCGAGGCTCTCCTTGAACTTGTTCCTCACTTCAGGGTCGTTCACGTGCTCGTAGAGTATCGTGTCTATCTCGCTCTCCTCGTACTCACTCAGCAGTCTGCAAACGGGGCAGCCCTCGCCCAGGGCCTCCCTTATGTGGACGCCTATCAGGTCCATTGGCAACGCCTCAAAGGAACCTCAGCATTGAGTCAACCACCGCCAGTGCCCTGTAGGTGTTCTGGAAGTTCGAGATTCCAAGCTCCAAGCTTCTCCTGAAGCCGCCGTTGGAGTTCTGGAGCCGGCGGATGAACCAAACGTGCCTCCGCGGGCAGGAGGGAGTTTCACCCTGCAGTTCGAGGCCTCGGGTTCCGTAAAACGTCGGCTCAAGGTACGGCGGAAGGCTATATGGAACTTCAGTGAAGCCACCCCAGTCTCCGCAAAGCTCACAGTTCCTGAAGTGCACGCTCTTTGGCGGCCTGTAGCCGAGGGCGTTGAGAGCGTGGAGGGCCTGGTAGGTCATCGTTGTCGTCGGCTGTTTAACGCCGTAGCCGTTTCCGTTTCTAAAGCGCATGACGAACCTTCTGATGGCATCTTTTTCCCCGTCAGAGAAGCGATACCCGATGGCCTTCAAGGCCTTAACGACCCAGTAGGTCGCTTCAAGCGGTGTGGCGGTTCCGAACTCCTCACTGCCCCCCAGTCCGACGGCGAATCTGCCCTCAAGCGGGTTGTATTTGGTGAAGACAATATCCACATGCTCCCTCGCGATATCCCTCGCTCCCAGTATGGCCAGCCCCTCAAGGGCCATGGCAATTGCGACAACGGCCGTTTGGGGCTGTATCGCCTTCGAAAGAAACTCGATGGTTTTCTCTTTCTCCGGAACCTCCAATCCAAGGAGGTTGTAGAGCTTGACCGCGTAGTAGGTGTCGTTGACGTTGGTATCGTCGAGAACGCTCACAAAACAGTAGCCGCCGTCGTCGTGGCGCCTCTTCTCAACGTAATCAAGAACCTTCCCTGTCTCAATGTACCGTCCGATTTCCTCGAGCTTCGCGCCCATTCTACCGCCTCCCTTCTTCAGCGGAGAACAGGCGTCATCAACCCCGGAGGGCGGTTTGGCTCAAGGCCCGGCGGACGCCATCGCCATTCCCCATTCCAGGGATGCATTAAAAATCTTTATGGTTCGACTTTTTATCGGAAGCCATACCTAAAAATTTAATTAGGTTGACGCGTTCCAATCCCCGAGGAAAGATGGAGTTCATGGCGTTCACCTACATCAACAACTTCATGGACAGGAAGGTTGTGGAAGACGTGGTTTTCAGCGTCGTCGATGAGGCGAACAGGTACTTCAAGGAAAGCGGTATAGACGTCAGGCTCCTCTACATCGGGCAGCTCCGCCTTGAACCGGGCTATCTGATAAGCCTAAACACTCCAGAGGGAACCCTCCGCGTTTATCCGCTGGAGGCGATAATAGACGTTCTCCACGCCCGCCTCCTGGAGGAGATAGAGCGCGACCCTGGCGTAAAGATGAACAAGATCTTCGCCCTTACAACGTTTCCCCTCGTTTCAAGGAATCCCTATTTTGACTTCTACGAGCGCTTTCTGGGCATACAGGAGACGAGACTCGGGCTTAGGATAATGGTTCTCTCGATGAAGCCCTTCGAGCCGCCGGAGCTTAAGTCCCTCCTCCCAGCGGAAGGTTCAGGAGTGCCCCGGGATGAGCTTAAGAGGCACCTCACCACGTTCAAGGATCGCGTTCTGAAGGGACTGCTCCACGAGGTCGGCCACGGCTTTGGCCTGGAGCACTGCACCAACGAGTGCGTTATGAACCCCCCTGACAGCATTGAGGATTGGGACTCTCGGCCGGCCGGGTACTGCCACTCCTGCTTCATCGACCTCAAGAGGGCAGTTGAGTGGTCTGAGCTGAGCCTCGGGGGAGAAGAAAAGGACTGAAGTCAGCCGCCGGCCCTGGCGCGCATCATGCGCGTCATGAACCTCTCCACTTCACTCTCCTCGCCCTCAACCACCACCAGGTAGCGGGGCATCCCGTGGAACGGTTCCCCTTCCCTGAGTTCAAGGGAGATGAAGGCGCCTGAAGCAAGCGCTATCTCCCGAACCTCCTCAGGGGGGACCGCGGTTATGAACTCCCGCCTCATTCCCCCACCAGCTTCCTCGCTTCCTCGAGGACTTTGGCGGCGTGGCCCTTCGCGCGGACCTTTATCTTCTTCCAGACGATTTCCCCATCGGGGTTGAGAATGAAGGTGCTCCTTATCACACCCTCGTACTCCCTGCCGTAGCTCTTCTTCTTGCCCCACGCCCCGAGGGCTTTTATCAGCTCGGCGTTGGGATCGCTGAGAAGCTTAACCTTAAGGCCGTGCTTCTCCTTAAAGCGCTGGTGGCTCTCCACCGAGTCCTTTGAAACGCCGATAACCTGAAATCCGAGCCTCTCGAACTCTGGCAGAAGCTCCGTGAACTCCTTGGCCTCGGTCGTGCACCCGGGGGTGTTGTCCTTTGGATAGACGTAGAGCACGGTCCATTTGCCCCTCACGACGTCCCCCAATGCAACCCCCTTTCCGTCCTCGTCGAAAACCCTAACCTCAAAAATCCCCATGTCATCACCCAGATTAATTAGGCCCCCCTAATTATAAGCTTTGCCTCCAGAAACGTTATTTACCTCAAGGACCAATTAAGCTCTCAGGTGGTACCATGAAGCTGCCCGCGAACAAGACGAAGATTATCGCCACGATAGGACCCGCGTCGCGGAAGAGGGAGACGATTGAGGCAATGATAAAAGCCGGGATGAGCGTTGCACGCATAAACTTCGCCCACGGAACCCTGGACGACCACGCCAAGACTATCGACATGATACGGAAAGCTGCGGAGAGGCTCAACAGGCCGGTTGCAATACTCGGCGACCTCCCGGGTGTCAAGATACGCGTCGGGGAGATAGCGGGCGGTTCGGTCATCCTGAGGCGCTGGCAGACCGTCACACTCACCACTGAAGACGTCATCGGCAACGAGGGAGTCATCCCCGTCCAGTTCAAGGACTTCCCGAAGCTCGTCTCAAAGGGGGACATCATCTACCTCAGCGACGGCTTCATAGCCCTCCGCGTCGAGCGCGTCAAGGAGAAAGAAGTGGTCTGCAAGGTTCTCGTCGGAGGAACGCTCTTCTCCCACAAGGGCATCAACATCCCCAAGGCAAGGATGGCTATCGATGCGATTACCGAGCGCGATCTTGAGCTTATAGAGTTCGCCATCGAACACGGCGTTGACGCAGTGGGGATAAGCTTCGTCGGCTCGGCCTACGACGTCCTCAAGGCGAGGCGCTTCATAGAGGAGCACGGTGGGGAGCTGTTCATCATCTCGAAGATAGAGCGCCCCGATGCGGTCAGGAACTTCGACGAGATACTCAACGCCTCCGACGGAATAATGATAGCCAGGGGCGACCTGGGCGTCGAGATGCCGATAGAGAAGCTCCCCATCCTCCAGAAGAAGCTCATTCAGAAGGCCAACTGTGCAGGAAAGCCCGTCATAACGGCCACGCAGATGCTCGAGAGCATGACCGAGGAGAAGCTCCCGACGAGGGCGGAGGTTACCGACGTAGCCAACGCCATCCTCGACGGAACCGATGCGGTGATGCTGTCAGAGGAAACCGCAGTCGGAAAGTACCCCGTTGACGCGGTTAGGATGATGGCGAGGATAGCGAAGACGACCGAAGCCTACCGCGACTCCCAGTGGTCGTCCAGGGTCGTGGATATGAAGATGAACGAGCTTAAGGGAAGGATCCAGAGAAAGGGCACCATAAAGGACGCCATAGCCAGGAGCATAATCGAGGCGCTCAACGCCGTGGACATAAAGTACATCCTCACCCCGACAAGGACGGGCCAGACGGCGAGGCTGATATCGCGCTTCAAGCCGAAGCAGTGGATTCTGGCCTTCGTGGAGCGGGAGCGCGTTGCCCACAACCTCATGTTCTCCTACGGCGTTTACCCCTTCGTCGTCGAGGACACGAGCGAAGAGGAGATACTGATGGTCATCCGCGGCCTCGGACTCGTCAGGGAGAACGACACGGTGCTCCTCACGAAGGGAACGCCCATAGGAAAGACCGCCGGAACCAACACGATAAGGATATTCTCCGTTTGAGGCTTTCCCTTTCAAAATTTCCCTTCAAAACTTTAAATTAAATTGGAAAAAAGGAAATCACTTCCCCGCTATCTTAACGTTCTCGAACTTTATGAACGGAGTCGTCATCGTGTTCATGAAGGGCATTACCGTCTGCTCCCTCGTTACCTCGCTCGCCTGTTGCAGGAGCTCGTAAACGTTTCCGGCGATGAGGAAAACGCTGGAACCGACGACTTCCCCGTTTTCTATGAGGAAGGCCGGATTCGCTGTAACCGCGAAGTTTCCGTTGTCCGGGTTGCTCGAATGTGCCCCCTGGAAGCCGTCAACGAGGTAACCGCGCTCGATTTCGCCTATCAACTCCTCAAGGGAACGCTTTCCGTTCTCGATGACGACGTTGTGGAAGCCTATGTTTATGCCACCGCTTCTCAAATCCCTCTTCCCGTTGCCCGTGCTCTCCGTTCCGTAAACCTTCGCCCAGTAGTTGTCCCAGACGAAGCCCTTGAAGATACCCTCCTCGATGAGGACGTTCTTCCTCGTCGGAACGCCTTCGCCGTCGGCTATGGCCGGCTCAAGGGAGAGCGGGTGGAACGGGTCGTCGTAGATCGTCAGAACCTCGCTCGCTATCTTTTCGCCAACTTTACCAGCCAGAGGGGTGGTCTCCTTAACCAAGCGCTCACCACTGAATGCCGGGAGGAGCGCGTAGCTGAAGAGGCCTGCCACCGCCCACGGGCCGAGGATTACGGGCACTTCCTCGTTTCTGCTGGCCTTAACGCTGTAGGCCCACTTGACCTTCTGGACGGCCCTCTCGACGATTCCCTCAACGTCGAGGTTGAGGTCCCTCTTAGCGTCGAAGTCAAAGATGCCGGGTGTAACAACGTCGCCCCTCCTGCCGACGAGCTCGAGGAAGAAGAACGCCGCTCCATTCTCCTGGAAGACGTCAATCCCGTGGGAGTTGACGATATGCCTCTCCTCCCAGCTGACGCCACCTTCTCCTCCAGCCACTACAGCGTTGGGGTCCCTCTCGCGGGCGAGCTTTATGCCGCGAACGAGCTTCTCGACGAGTACCTCCGGAGAGGCCTCTTTAAGCTCGTAGTTCGGCTTTGGCTTCTCTCTGTACTTCCCAGGCTCCGGGAGGGAAACCCACCTCTCGTCCGGGGAATTAAGGCGCGCCATCTTAGCGGCCTGCTCTATCGCCTCTTTAACCCTCTCAGGCTCGTCGCTGTCGACTATCGCCAAACCGAGGCGCTTGTCCTTTATCCCGCGGATTATCGTTATCGCCCCGCTCCTCGTTGAGGCCATCGAGATCTCGTTGAGTTCAACGCCCGCGCTGACCTCCCTTGAGCGGTAAACGGCTATCTCAAGCTCGTCGAAAAGCTTCTCGCCGAAGCGTATGAGGTTCTCCATCT
>JALVWX010000114.1:0-179 GCA_027023165.1 Thermococcus sp.
CAGAGAACTGCAAGGAATAAGAGGACTAAAGCGTCCATTCACCCAGAGCCTCCCTGATTTTGGAGTATTCCTCCATGATTTCACCACTCGGCTCCCTAACGCCCCTTCTGACGTACCATGCGGGATGCCGCAGGTACTCAGCCTCGAACCCAAGCTCCCTGAGAGCCTTCTCTGCGGTT
>JALVWX010000114.1:189-2266 GCA_027023165.1 Thermococcus sp.
AAGATGGCCTTCGGCTTTAAAATCTCCAGCTCCCTTGCTAAAAGCTCGTATGCTCCCGAAGGGATCCTCTTCAGCCTGTTCTCCGGCGGATTGCACTTGACGACGTTTGTGATGTAGAGAAAATCGGGATTAACCCCAAGGGAGAAGAGAACCCTTCGGAGCAACATCCCGGAGGCATCGCGGTAGAAGCATACCCCCGTTTTTCCGCACCCGCGCCTTCCCGGGGCTTCGCCGACGAGGACGACCTTCGAACCTGCAAAACCGTTGGCGAAGGGCAGTCCCTCGAACTCCCCGACCTTCAGCTGATAGCCCAGGTTCTCCTCGCCGCAGAAGTACTCTGGATCGGTTAAGAGGGAGCAGTATAACGCCGAAAGCTCGATTCCCTTCGCCTCGCTTTCTTCACCGCTTATAAGGAACCTCTCGCGTGGGTTGTAGATGGTCCTGGCGTAGGTCCCGTAGGTCTTCTCATCGAGAGCAAGGAAATCTCGCCAGTCCGCAAGCCTCAGAGGTTTTGTCATGAGGTTCTTCGGGTTAACGTAGACCCCCTCGATCTTTTTGAGTTTTCTGAACCTCAGGAGCATAATGGATAAAAAGTCCATCTGGTTTATATCTTTGGTGGTGCGGTTGGGGAAGATGGGAGTGGCGTTCTATTCGGGTGGCAAGGACGGGCTTTACGCGCTGTATCTGACGGAAAAGAGTGGAATCGAGGTTCCGTACCTGCTGGCGCTCAAAACCACGATAGGTCTCTCGCCCCACTGGGAGAATTTTGGAGCTCTAAAAACGCTCGCCGGGGCAATGGAGAAGGAGCTGCTTACCTTTGACATGGCCAATGGAAGCGACGCCTTGGCTGAATTCCTCGGTTCCCTCGGCGTTGATTACCTCATCGCCGGGGACGTTCTCCTGGAGGATCATAAGAAGTGGGTTGAGAGCCTCGCTGGGAGGGCAGGAGTTAAGGCCCTTGAGCTGTTATGGGGGAGGAACACCTTTGACCTTGCCCTTGAAATGCTCAGGGAAGGCTTTGAGTGGGCTATAATAGCGGTTGATAAGAAAAAGCTGCCAAAAGACGTGCTGGCCTACACATTCAGCTCAAAAAACGACCTGGAGAACTTTTTGGAAGCCTACCCCGGTGTTGACCCGATTGGAGAATTTGGAGAGTTCCACACGGTTGTCCTGGCATCGCCCCTTTTTAAGGGACGTTTCAAGCTCGCTGTAAACTCCTTCGAGGAGAGCGAGAGATATTATTGGGTTCGTTTTGGGCTGGTGAGAGCGTGAACGCCGAAGAACTCCTTCAAAAACTGGAAAGGTCCGGGATAACCCTAGAGGACATGCTCGACACCGCGATGGATCTTTACATAGGTGACAGCCCCAATGAAGTCAGAGAAAGGCTCAAAAGGCTGATGCTCCACTACCTCAATGACATCAACGTTCAGGCCCTTCTCATGGCTGCGCTTCTCCTCGAGGAGAACTTTGAGGTTGAAGGCGACCCCGTTAATCTGGTTGCGGACGAGCTCATCGGAATCAACATCGCGGAGTACATAGGCGGTAAAATGGCCCTCTTCAACTTCTTCTACTACGACACGAGAAAGCCGGGAATTCTCGCCGAGCTACCGCCTTTTTTAGACGATGCAATAGGGGGATTTATAGCGGGCTGTATGACAAGGCTTTTCCAGGAGGACTTTAAATGAAGAACATTCTCCCCTTCCTAACGCGGGTTCCTCTCAAAGGAGATTTCGAAAGGGCCCGGGATGAGCTCTGGGCCTTTCCTTTGGTAGCTCTGGTAAGCTCTGCCCTTCCTCTCGTTATCTTATACCTCAAGTTACCCCTATCTAATGTCCTTGCCCTTCTGGCGCTCTACTTTACGATAGGGCTCCTCCACCTCGACGGATTAACTGACTGGGCCGACGGAATAATGGTAAAGGGAGACCGCGAGAGAAAGATTAAAGCCATGAAAGACCTCAACACTGGTATAGCCGGCGTTTTCGCCGTCGTGATGGTGCTGTTCCTCCAGGTTTACTCGCTCCAGCTCGTTCCTTTCTATGCTATCTATCTGGCGGAGCTGAACTCCAAGTTTTCACTC
>JALVWX010000115.1 GCA_027023165.1 Thermococcus sp.
TCCCTGAACAGTTCGTTCATTTTCCATCACCGTCCCGCGCTTCTTCGGGGTTCCCCCGCCCCTCTCGCGTCTCAAGGTAGAGCTTCCTCAGGTAGTACGTCAGGGGGTTCTTGATGTTCCTGCAGTCCCGGTCCGGCTTGCACAGCTCGGGCGCGTTGGCACGTATCTTGGAGCAGTTGGGCGGGAAGTACCACGTTGAGTTACCGCTGTCCTCGAGGCTGGGTTTGTCGGTCAGGCCGAATCCGAGGTGGTACCAGATGTTCTTTATCTCGTGGGGCTGGTCCTCGAAGAGGGGTGGTTTACAGCGGTTTCCGGCCTCGACTATGATGGGGAGGATCTCCTTCTCCAGGACGTCCATGCTCTCAACACAGTCCCTAACACGCACGTTCCTCCTCGGGGGGTTTGGACACAGGCGCGCATAGCTCAGGAAGCTCGTTAAGAGGACGGTTATGGCGTAGTTCCTCAGGCCGGAGGGAACACCGCCGAGGGCCGTCTTAACGCACGGTGGAAAGAGATCGAAGCGGAGCGGTCCTGCTCTGGCGCTTCCAAGCCTCTCAAGCCTCTCTTTATAGTACTCCCTTGCGAGCTGGCCTAATTTCTCGTGGAGTTCCATGTAGAATTCCGGAAGTTCGTCGCGGATCTCGTAGAGTATGTTCACGGCCCTCTCGAAGTTCCTCTCGAATGCACGTCTCCAGAGTTTTAGCACGTCGTCCCGGGTGAGGTAGGCGTACCCGCCCCGGATGTAAACATCCTTCAGTGAGCCGTCCCAGAGTGCAAGGAACCTCGACAGGTGAACCTTATAGGTCCGCCTCAGCCGTCTCTTTTCCTCCTCGGAGAGCTCGCGGTAGTGCGTTCTCTCCAGTATTACCCGGTCCCTCCTTGGGATCTCGTTTTCATCCGCCCTCTCGATGCCGTGAACCTCCTCCAGAGCCCCCGATCTCTCCATCCTCAGGGAGTACAGCCTGATACTGGCCTCCTTTACCAGCTCCATCTCCAATCCGTAGGGGGAAAATGCCAGCGCCCCCAGAAGGGCGTAGAATGTCAGGAGGTCCCTGACGTCGTCGAGTTCCAGCAGTTCCCCGGGCACGTCCCCGGAGTCCAGCCACCTCACCCTTTCCAGCACCTCATCGGGTCCGGCATACGATGGTATAACCGCCAGGAGCTCCTCTACGCCCCCAAACTCGTCCTCTATGATTCTCCTGGCCCTCTCTCCGAAGGGATCGAGCATGGTGTCACCGGGGTTTCTTGACGGGTTTTGAATAAAACGGTTTCCCCGTTCTAATCTGGCTCCAAAAGTTTTATATCCCTCAAAGTTTTAAACCCTCAAGGGACGGGCCTGGTGTGTTTTAAGAGGGTGATAGATATGGCCACCAAGCACATCGTTGAGAGGGTTAAGAGTGGCATACAGGGGTTTGATGAGCTCATTGAGGGGGGTTTCCCCAGGGGGACGACGGTTCTGGTCACCGGCCCAACGGGAAGCGGTAAGACCACCTTCGGGGCGCAGTTTGTTTACAAGGGCGTGGAGCTATACGACGAGCCGGGTGTAATAGTGACCCTGGAGGAGCGTGCCCAGGACATAAGAAGGGAGATGCTGACATTCGGATGGGACCTTGAGAAGTACGAGAGGGAGGGGAAGATAGCCATCGTTGACGGCGTGAGCTCCGTCGTTGGGATTCCCTCGGAGGAGCAGTACGTTCTCGAGGGCAACCTGAACCCCGAGGACTTTCTCCGCTACATCTACCGCGTTGTCAAGGCGATAAACGCCAAGCGCCTTGTCATAGACTCCATACCGTCCATAGCGTTCAGGCTCCGTGAGGAGTCGAAGATAAGGGAGGTTCTCCTTCAGCTTAACACGATACTCCTTGAGATGGGGGTTACGTCGATACTCACAACAGAGGCGGCGGACCCTGCACACGGGAAGATAAGCCGGTACGGCATGGAGGAGTACATAGCCAGGGGGGTTGTTCTTCTGGACTTTGTGGAGAAGGACGTCGAGCTGAAGCGCTACCTGCTGATACGGAAGATGCGCGAGACCAGCCATTCCATGAAGAAGTACCCCTTTGAGATAAACGACAGGGGCATAGTGGTCTATCCGAGCGGGGAGCTATACTGACCTTTCTTTCCCTTCCCCTGCGTAAACTTTTTAAGGTTTCGTTTGTTACCTTTGATCATGGTGAGAAATTCAAGGCTCACGGTGGTTCTTCTTGCAGGAATCCTGGTTGTTGTGCTGGCAC
>JALVWX010000116.1 GCA_027023165.1 Thermococcus sp.
TTCCGAGAGCAGGGCGAGTAGGTTTTCCTTTATCGCCTCAGGAGTGCGCTTCTTGGACATGCTGGGATTCGCCATCAGGATTCCGCTGTTTGGGAGCATCATCGCATGTATATAGCCAGAACTCCACTCCTTCCTGGCATATAGTTGTGAAGCGAACTCAACAGCCTTCTCAACGTCCTCCCCGGTTAATTCCTCCGGCTTTTCCTTATCGCTGAGCAGGAGTAGGGCAACCAGCCCGGCATCGACGAAGGGATGCCCTGTCCAGTGGAAAAGAGAAGTGCTCTTATTCCTTTCTTTAGATGTTTCACCGGATGATGAGTTATTCTGACGCTGTCCCTTCATGAACTCTTCAAGCGTCTTTACCTTTCCGATTTCCGTCACCTCCCTTCCATGTCCTCTTCACCCTTCTCTTCCCATCGACCTTCACCATCCCGAAGCCTATCGAGTTTTTCTCTCCAAAACCAGCAAGATAGCCCACTCTTAGCAAATCTTCATCGCCCTTAACCCTGAAAACGAGGTGCCAAGCCCTCTGATAGATGCCTGGTTTCACCTGAAAGCGCTTGGGCTTGGCCAGAATGACTTTGAACTCGAGTTCTCCGCTCCCGGGAGGTTTGCCGGTGAGGGAGGTGTACTTCTCGATGAGGTTCTCCCTGATGTGCTCGTAAAACTCCGGGTCTGTGGGGGACAAATCGTAGGTTCTCGGCTTTCCGAAAACCTGCCTGGTAGTTGAGACCGCTATCGGAGAGAGTGTTATGAACTTCCTTCCGCTCAGCTTCTCGGGCTCATAGAGAGCCTTAACCTCTTCAACCGTGAAGTGCTCTCCCCAGAGCTCCACCTCGGGGTTATCAAGAAGGCCACCTACGAAAGCCTCGGCTATCTCAGGAACCGCCGTTGAGAAATAAAAGTAGCCATTCCCCCTACCGAGAAAGTGGGGTTTTCCCTTATCAACCCTCCTCTCCTCTGCCATGAAAAGCGAATACGTAAAGAACTTTGGAACACGGGGGTTGTGGAGTCTCAGGCTCAGGTCTGGATTCACCCGCTGGATTCTCCTGTAAATGAGCCCTTGGAGGTAGTACTGGTGGTTGTAGGGAACCCGAAACTCGTCGCGCTCAGGAATCAACTTGATGAGGAAGCGCATGGTCATCCCCTTGTGTATAATCTGGATATTCTGGCCAGAATACCTATTTAAACTTTTCGAGAACGTAATTCGGAGTGGATTAAACACACCAAAAATTAGACCATAAAGTTACATTAGAACCCCAACAATCCGGAAAAGTTAAGGAAACAAACAGAACAGAAAGGAAAAAATCACCATTACCAGCCGCCGCGTCCTCTCCCCATACCGCGGCCCATGCCTCTTCCTCTGCCCATTCCTCCGCCCATGCCCCTGCCGGGCCCCATTCCCGCTCCTCCCTGAATTCCGGGTTGCAGTTCTCCGCGCAGAAGGGCCTCTACTGCCTCCCTAACCGTCATAGTTGGTGGTGCGGAGAACATTCTTATTCCCGCAGTCTGGAGGACTCCGTAGGAGTTTGGCCCGAACTGGCCCGCTATGACAGCATCGGCTCCCTGGTCTATGACAAACTGAGCCGCGGTAACGCCCGCCCCCCTCGGCTGGGAGTAACCGGGGTTTGGAACAACCTGAACGTTAGTTATCTTGCCGTTTTCGTCAACGTCAACTATCGTGAAAGTTGGAGTCCGCCCAAAGGCCTGATTGACGCGGTCGTCAAGGCCACCACTCACTGTGGACACGATAATCCTCATTTTCCACCACCTCCGGCTGTATTAGATAACCCGAACTTAAAAAAATTTTGCATAGGCTCAAAAAGGCCCGCAAAAACCGAAGCTCCTGTTTCTGAGGAGTGACCTGATGAGGAGGAGAACTACCAGACCGAGGGCATACGGCAGGGCAACGAGGAACAGCTTGAATATGAAGTACAGTATTCCGAGCAGGATTAACAGGTCAAGAATCCCGTAAAAGCCCCCGAATGGATAAGCTCTCCTGCCGTAATAACCCCCTCTCCCATAACCTCTACCCATTCCGCGTGGCATGTCAATGCCTCCAGAAATTAAAGGAAAAGGCCTCACCACCAGCCGTAGAACCAGCGGAGGGCCCTTCTGCTTGGCCTACCCGTCCATGGGCAGTAACCGAGCCTGGCTCCCCAGCCTCTTCCTCTGCCGCATCCTCTACCGCGTACCCATCCGCGGACCCAGCCTCTGCACCAACCGGGGCCG
>JALVWX010000117.1 GCA_027023165.1 Thermococcus sp.
AACCTGGTTCCCGAAACTCTGCCTTATCAACACCACCTTAAGCTTTCAATTCTCCCAGAGTCTTATTGCAACAGGGGCGTTTTTCCCTTCATTTGTCCTATAGGGCAATAAAAGCGCCCGAATCTTATAAGCTTTTCTTCAAAGGGGCCTTCAAAAGGCTTCGGGAAGGTTTTATTTAAATGCTGTGAAGAGATTGGATTTTATGGGGGATTCCGGTTAAGCTGGCTTTTTTAGGATGCACACTTCTGTCCACGGAACTTCCAGAGGGATAATGGAGATACAGAAAACGGAAACTGGCCCCTGAAGGCGGTATTCTTAAGACGAACGCGTCTGAACAGGGGACGGCGGTATCCGGGCGAGTTCCATCCTCAGCGGTGCAATTCGAAAAAATTTCGTTATGGATTTTTAAATAATCGTAACATTTTACCAGATATCAACAAGCTGTGATTAAAGACTTTCAGACGGAGAGAGACAGACAAAACCGATGGAAAAACTCCCACGACACTCGAAATCCACGAAACAAAAGAATCAGCGTGACATGACTTCAAAGCCCAGCTCCCTGAGCTTCCAGACTATCTCCAGCGGGAAGCCAACGACGTTGTAGTAGTCTCCTTTTATCCACTCCACGAAGAGACCGGCCTTTCCCTGTATGCCGTAGGCGCCGGCCTTGTCCATTGGCTCTCCTGTGGCGATGTAAGCCCTTATCAGTGCGTCGTCTAGCTCACGGAACTTTACCTCAGTAACGGCCTTTCCGCAGTGTTCCTCTCCTCGATGAACTATACAATAGCCTGTCGTGACCCTGTGCACCCTCCCGCTGAGGAGCTTGAGCATTCTGAAGGCCTCTTCCTCATCCCCGGGTTTGCCTAAAATCCTGCCGTCCACGTTGACCACGGTATCAGCACCTATCACGGTGGAATCTGGAGAAGCACGGGAATACACCTCTAAGGCCTTTCTCCGTGCCAGCTCAAGGGCGTATTCTGCCGGCTCGCCCAGGGAGCACTCCTCGCTCGCCTTACTCGGCACGACTTCGAACCCGAGGATGAAGCGGGAAAGGATCTCCCTTCTCCGTGGACTCGCGGAGGCGAGAATGAGGGGCATCAGGAGAGGCACCCCTCGATTTCGCGGATTACTTCTTCAACATCCCTCTCGAACTCGAAGACCCTGCGGCGGTTGCCGCTGATTCCCGGGCAATCGCTTCCAATCCTCCTGAGCTTCGCGTGGACGATGGCCTTCTTTCCATCTTTCTCTAGGGTGTACTTCCGGTAGATGATGTCGCAGTCGTCCCCTTCTGGAGTCTCGACGGAAACGTCAAAGCGCGCCTTCAGAAGTCTGTCTATGCCGTTGAGTATCTCCATCGCTATGTCGTAGCTCCTGTCCTCAATGACGATCGGAACGCAGATGTGCTCGATGTTGTGCTTGTCAAACTTGTGGAAGGTCTCAGGGATGATAACAACGTCGTACTTCATAGGAATCACCGGTGGTGAATAGGCGGGAGGGTTAAAAAGTTGTCCGTTATCCCTCCCCGTCTTTGAGATTGGATTCCAGCTCTTTGACCCTCTTTTCCAGCTTTTCCAGCTCCACCGAAACCGCCAGCAGAAGGAAGGCCAAAATCACAAAGGCAAGCCAGAGCAGGAGAATGCCCGTCGTCCTGTACTCAAAAGTCCCATACGTCAGCATGGCGGCGGCAATTAGGAGGGCAAACAGGGCGGATAAGTCCTGGATGAACTTCATCCCTTAGCCTCCTTGAGTTTTCTCCTCTCCTCAATCTCGGAGTAGAGGTCGTCGACCTCGCCCCTCAGGGCCTCAAGCTGACCGCCTATTTCCATCAGCGCTATTCCCGGTATCACGAAGGAGAGCAGAAGACCGAGGTGGAGGGCGAGGGGATGCAGGGGTAAGAGGAGCGCCGCGATTATCAGCCCAAATCCGAGCGTGCTGACCCTAACCATTGTTGGCACTTCCATTCAATTCACCAAGCTCTGTCCTCAGTGAGGATATCTCTTCTCTTTGAGTCGTTCTTCATTAGCTTCACCCTCACTCGCGATTTGTCTACCCCAGACATCCCGGCGGGAGCCTTTGGAGGGGGTAGATGCCCACATTACTACGTGAGAAAGGAAAGATGGAAACTATAAAAAGCTTTCCATCCTCAGGTGGTCGCCCACACGGGTATGCCGGCTTCGATGAGCCTCTTCAGCTCCTTTCCTATAGGGGTGCTCTTGCCCACCTTGACGAGGCCCTTCTTGCTCGGCGTGGCGGTAAAGACGTACTGCTCGCCACCATAGAACTTAAGCGGCTTCTTAGCGTAGTCCGGCGAAACGCGGAGGACGATGGTTTTTTTCTTCTCCTCGACCTCCACCGGGATTTTCTCCTTCGGCTTCTCCGCCTCGCGCTCGGCGAAGCTCTTGACGTCGATGCTTATGCCTATTTTCTTCTCAAGCTCGGTGATGCGCTTGCCCTTCTTGCCGATTATCGCCGGGATGTCAAACTCATCGGCGTAGATTATCGCCTTGTGGGGACTCGCTATCTCGACTTCCGTGTACACGTCGGGCAGGAACTTCTTTATCTCCTGCTTGAGCCTCTTCTCGGCGAGTTTCAGAGCAGGGGCCTTCTCCTCCTTCTTGACAGGAACGACGCTTATCTCCTCGCCGTAGGTGTATATCTCATACTCAAGTTCACCCGTCTCGAAGTCGCGGACCTCTATGACCGGCCTTGCCAGGTCCTCCTCCTTCATCCCACTCGGCACCTTGACGAGGTACTCGAGGGTGAGAACTTTGGCAACGTTTCCTGCCTTGATGAAGATGACGGTATCAACTATCTGCGGTATCATTCCAAGCTCGACCCTGCCGATGAACCTCTGAACCGCGTCTATCGGCTTTGTCGCGTGGACGACGCCGACCATCCCGACTCCGGCCAGCCTCAAATCGGCGTAGATCTTGAAGTCGCTCGTCTTCCTCATCTCGTCGAATATCGTGTAGTCCGGCCTCACGAGGAGGAGTATGTCTCCCGTCAGCTCCATCCTGCCGTTCAAAGCCGTGTACTGCGTTATCTCCTCGCTAACCTGCAGGTCGCGCGGCTTCTCCATCGTCTTGACGACTTTGCCCATGCTCGCGTACCACTCGGCCAAAGCCTGTGCGAAGGTGGTCTTTCCTTCACCGGGGGCACCTGCGATGAGGATTCCCTCGGCCTTGTCCTTGAGCCTCTCGAGCAGTTTGTCGCTCAGCTCGTAGTCCTCTATGCCCAGCTTCTTGACGGGTCTCACCGCGGTAATCTCTATCCTGTCCGCAAAGGGCGGTTTGGCGATGACTATGCGGTAGTTCCTGAGCTGGACGACGGTTGCCCCCGGTTCGTCCATCTCTATGAAGCTCTCCGGATCGCGCCTCGCGCGCTCGACTATGTCGTCGGCTATCTCGTGGAGTTCTTCATCGGTTAGAACTTCATCCCTGACGGGAACGAACTTCCAGTCACCGGGCTTTCCCTTCTTGGCGAAGGGCTTTAAGCCGCCCTTCAGGTGAACGCTCATCGTGGTCTCGTCGAAGAAGTCCTCGAGGCGGTGCCTCAGCTCTTTCTTGGTGGTCAGGTAGATTACATCTATTCCTTTCGCTATCGCAACATCACGCTGCACCTGGTCTCCGGTTATGAGGGTAGCGCTCAGCTTCCTGGCAGTCTCGCGCACTATGTGGTCTATTTCGCCTGCTTTGGCCCTTCTAATCTGCCACTGCTCCGGCCTGTCGCCGTGGAACTCGAGGAGGATTTTCCCTTCGTCGGCCATCTTCCTGAGCTTCTTAAGCTCCTCCAGTCCAACGTGGCCAATCGCCTTCCCCTCGTTGGCCTGATGTTCTATCTCCGCTACCACAGCCTCGGGGATGACGACCTTTACCTTCTCGTTGAGCGCTGAGAGGAACTGGGTCAGGCGACCGTCGACTATCACGCTCGTATCAGCTACAAACACCTTCACCTCTCTCACCTCTTTTTCTTCCAACGGCTCTGCGGCTAAAGGTTCATAAAGGTTTATGCCTCAGAAATGAAGGGGAGATACGAATGGGCAGGCTCATATCGGTTGCATCGGGCAAGGGCGGCACGGGAAAGACGACCACCACCGCGAACCTCTCGATAGCCCTCGGGAAGATGGGATACAAGGTCTGCGCCGTCGATGCTGACCTCACGATGGCCAACCTGAGCCTTGTCATGGGGATAGACGACGCCTACACGACCATCCACGACGTCTTAGCCGGCAGGGCGGATATAAACGACGCGATCTACGCCACCACCTACGAGAACGTTTACCTCATCCCCGCGGCTATAGACTGGGAGCACGTCATAAGGGCCGACCCGAGGGGCCTGCCCGGGACGATAAAGAAGCTCAAGGACGCCTTTGACTTCGTGATAATCGACTGTCCGGCCGGCCTTCAGATGGACGCGATGAACGCAATGCTGAGCGGGGAGGAGGTTCTCCTCGTCACCAACCCCGAGATATCTTGCATAACGGACACGATGAAGGTTGGGATAGTCCTGAAAAAGGCGGGACTGGCCGTTCTCGGCTTCGTCCTGAACCGCTACGGCAGGAGCGACAACGACATTCCCCCGGATGTGGCGGAGGAGGTCATGGAGGTTCCGCTCCTGGAGGTCATCCCCGAGGACCCCTCCGTTAGGGAGGCCACCCTCGAGGGCATCCCCGTTGTGGAATATAAGCCCAACTCCGAGGGAGCGAAGGCATTCATGGAGCTTGCGGAGAGGATAACGCGTATAGCCGGCTTTAAGGCAAGGGTGATGGGATGATCCTCCTCTTCGTGGGGACAGCAGGAAGCGGGAAGACGACGTTAACAGGCTCGTTCGGACGATATCTTGAGGAAAACGGCTATTCCGTCGCCTACGTCAACCTCGACACGGGCGTTGAGAGGCTCCCATATCGGCCGGACGTTGACATCCGGGAGAGGATAACCGCGAGGGAGCTGATGGGGGAAGGTTACGGACCCAACGGAGCCATTGTAGAGAGCTACGACCGCCTTCTTCCGTCCGTTGGTGAGTATGCCTCGGAGATCCTCCGCCTAGACGGGGAGAGGGACTACGTTCTCATCGATACTCCCGGCCAGATGGAGACTTTCCTCTTCCACGAGTTTGGAGTTAAGCTGACCGAGGGCCTTCCGGAGCCGCTGGCGATTTACCTCTTCGGCCCAAAGGTTCTCAGAAGGCCCCCGGACTTCTGCTTCGCTCTCTTCTTCGGTCTGATGATAGACCTGCGCCTCCGTACCACTACAGTTCCTGCATTAAACAAGATTGATGCCCTCCGGGGAGGAGAGCTGGAGAGGTACAGAAAGCTCCTCGATGACGTTGAGTACCTTACCGCGAGGCTGAAGCTTGACCCATCAACGCGGGGACTTCTGGCATACAAGATGTGCTCGTCCCTGCCGGAGCTTGCGCCTCCAACGCGCGTGCTGTACCTCTCCGCGAGGACAGGGGAGGGCTTCGACGACCTTGAGACCCTCACCTACGAGCACTACTGCACCTGCGGCGACCTGACCTGAGAGAAGGTTCAAGTTTGGGGTGCATTCCTGGACGGATGTTCAACAAAGGCCGCTTTTTTTCATCACCATCCCACTTCGAAAGCGGGAAACCTTTTCTTAACGACGACGAACTTGGGTCGGTGGGAGAGAATGTGTCTCATAGCCGGTGGAATTGGTTCAAATCTGAAGGAAAGGTTCATCGCGATGATAGACGCCGGGAAGCACCGCGGCCCGGATAGCTTCGGTGTCTGGACCGATGAAGGTGTGCTCAAATCGGACGACTTTTCTGAGGTTTCTGAGATACCCGACGGGAGCATCGGGATCCTCCAGTGCAGGCTGGCCATGACCGGCTCCAAAGCCTTCACTCAGCCCTTCGTCAACGAGTTCGCGCTCGTCCACAACGGCGAGGTGTACAACCACCGCGAGCTTCGAGGCTGGCTCGAGGGTAGGGGTGTTTCCTTCGAGAGTGACGTGGACAGCGAGGTTATTCTGAGGCTTTTGGAGCACTTCCTTGGGCAAGGTCTTAGCGTCGAGGGGGCCGTTAGGAAAGCCATGACGATGCTTGAGGGCGACTACGCGGTGGCTTTCTCCGACGGAAGGGTAATACACCTATTTCGCGATCCAGTTGGGATAAGGCCGCTCTACTACTCCCCGAACGGCTTCTTCGCGAGCGAGAAAAAAGTCCTCTGGGCGATAGGGGAGGAGGCGATACCCGTAAAGCCGGGTGAACTGGTGAGGGTTTCAAATGACGGAATAACCGCCGAGAAGGTTTTCTCCCTTGAGGAACTGAGGAGGAAACCCCTGACAGGGGAGCGCGCCGTTGATGCTGTGCTCAGAACTTTGAACTGCTCCGTCAGACACCGTGTCGGAGGGAAAACTGGCGTCCTGTTTTCAGGAGGACTGGACAGCTCTCTGGTGGCGTTTTTGGCATCGGAGTATTCGGATGTTGTCCTCTACACAGCCGGAGCCGAGGGAAGCCCCGACCTCGAGTGGGCGAGGAAGGCCGCAGACAGGCTCGGCTTCCCACTGAGAGAGTACGTCTTCGACATCGACGATGTAAGGGAGGCGGTTCCAAGGGTGATCTTCGCGATAGAGGAGCCGAATCCAATGAACCTCGCGATTGGGATTCCCCTCTACTTCGCCACCGGAAATGCGAGGGACGACGGGGTTAAGGTTCTCCTCAGCGGACAGGGGGCGGACGAGCTCTTCGGCGGCTACGCGAAGTACCTGGAGAGGCCAGAGCTTATGGAGGTAGACCTCGGAGAACTCGCCGAGAGGAACCTCGCTAGGGACGACAAAATAGCGATGCTCAACTCGGTCGAGGGACGCTTCCCTTTCCTCGCCCCCCCGGTCGTCTCTGCCGCGCTCAACATCCCTGTGGGGCTTAAAACTGAGAACAGAACCAGAAAAGCCGTCCTCAGGAAGGCCGCGGTGAAGGCTGGCTTGCCGGAAGAGCTTGCCATGAGGGAGAAGAAAGCGGTCCAGTACGGAAGCCACAGCCAGAAGCTGCTCGAAAAGCTCGCCAAGAGGGAAGGTCTGACCTTGCGCGAATACACAGAGAGGGCCTTTAGAGAGGTTTTTAAACGGGACTAAACTCTCCTGAACGTTGCTTAATGCTCGGCCTCCCGAAGGGGCCTTTTAACATTTCCCCCCGGCCAAGCGGAGAACCGAACCAAACGGTTTCGTGAAAAAGGCTTAAATAGACTCTTTTGCAAGAAAGAACCGGTGAGAGAAGGTGCTGAGGAAGATATCGATGGGGCTTGTAGTGTTCATCCTGCTCACTCCACTCTTAAATTCCGTTCCGTACGCCAGCGCGGCGGACGGGGTGCTCGTCATCTTGACCACGGACAACGAGGCCGACCTGGCGGTTGCCTACAGCGTGGGTTCCCTCCTAAACGCGCGGGTCATCGTCAGCCCGTGGGGAACCTACGACCCAAGGGTGAGCGCTGAAATCCTGAGTGCAGGTCCGGGGAGGGTGATAATCATCGGCGGACCCGTGGCGATTCCAGATGACTACACTGACGACCTCGAGGGCTTTGGAATCCCCTACGAGCGCTGGTACGGCGAGACGAGGTATGAGACGAACCTTCAGGTGGTCGAGCATCTCGCAGAGGAGTTCTCGGGTGTCCTCGGCGACATCGGGACGGTTGTCGTAATAAACGGGCGCGATGGGCTGGCCCTCAAGAGTTACACGGAGGGGGTAATGCTTGGAACTGGAGTGCGCTCACTCCTTATCCTGACCGACTCAGGAAAGGTTGAGGAGACGATGAAGGCCCTGGGGGAGTTGGGGAAGGTCGAGAGACTCGTTTACCTCGGCACAGCGGATGGTGGAAAGCCGCTCTTTCCACTGAACGAGAAGTGGCTGAGCGCTTTCGTGAGGGGCCGCTTCGGGAACGTCTCAATCGAGGATAGAGTTTTTCCTCCAGGTCCTGTTGAACTCGGGGAACTTCTGAGGGAAGTTGAAAACCGGACGGGGGAGGCGGAAAAGCTCCTTGACGGCCTTCAGATACCCTCTGCCAGAGAAAGGCTGGAAAAAGCTAAGGGAATGCTTGAGACCGCGAAGAACGCATACAGTGCCGGCGATTACACCAAAGCCTATGAATTTGCCATGAAAGCTAGCTGGAACGCCGATTTCGTCATTGCCCAGGCGTACAAGGAGACGATGACCATCTACCAGGGTTCTGCTGCCCTGATGCTCAGGAGGAAGCTTATGCGGCTTCAGATCATGGTCGAGTTCCTCAAGAGCGAAGGCTATGACGTGAGCGAAGTGGAAACGCTCATTCAGAGGGCACTGGACGCGTTGAACAGAGGTGACTATCAGGACGTCCTCCAGAACCTTCTGCCCCAGATAAAGCAGGAGTTGAGCATGCGCGCCTACATGGAGCCTGGGCAACCGCATGAAGGGAACGGTACGGCTGAAGGGCCAGGAGCAGGGCACGGGGGCAGGGGAGGGAAGCCGTAACCCTTTTTAATGTTCCCCCCTATTTCCCCCGGTAAAAATGAGGATTCTAATGGTCGGTCACTACCCTCCACATGGAGGGGGCGTTGCGAACCACCTTGACAGCCTCGTGAGGGAGCTTAGAAAGCGCCACGAGGTCCACATCCTCACATACGGGCCAATAAATCCGAGGGGCTTTGAGAAGGAGTTTGTTCACCAGGTTCGCGTTCCACCAGTTTACGGCCTTAGAGGGACAAGCTTCGCGTTCTTAGGCTCGAAGAAAATAGTTCGTCTCCACAGGGAGTTTAACTTCGATCTGATACACGCCCATTTTGTTGGCACGACCAGCTTTGCCGGCGTTCTCGCCAAGAAAAAAACCGGCCTCCCCATCGTTCTCACCGCCCACGGGAGCGACCTCGAGCACACCGCAAAGCTGGCTTTGGGACGGTTCTACGTGAAGAAGAGCCTGAGTGAAGCGGACGCGGTCATTGCCGTCAGCCACTGGCTCTCGAAGAGGGCAATGTCTCTGGGAGCCAGTTCGGTGAGGGTAATTCCGAACGGCGTGAGAGAGCTGGAGAATGCCCCCTCCGGAAAGGGGGATGCAGTGGTCTTCATCGGTGCCCTCAGGGACTACAAGAGTCCGGAAACCTTTATCGAACTCACGAGACACTTTCCGGAGAGGGAGTTCCTAATAGCCGGGGACGGCCCGCTCAGGGAGGGGCTTGAAAGGAGTGCGCCTCCCAACGTTCGCTTCCTCGGATACAGGAAAGATGTGGGGAGCGTTCTCTCAAGGAGCACCCTCCTGGTTCTCCCATCGAGGAGGGAAGGCTTCGGCCTGGTGATCCTCGAGGCGAACTCCCTTGGTGTTCCTGCGGTGGGAAGGAGAGTGAGCGCGATACCCGAGCTGATAAGGGAAGGCAAGAACGGACTCACCTTTGAGAGCTTCGGAGAACTCGTGGAGGCGGTTGAAAGGCTTCTAGAGCCAAAAAAGAACAGAAAAGCCGGAAAGATCGGGAAGGAAGTGGCTTCTCGCTACTCCTGGAAAAGGGTCGCGGAGGAGGTCGAAGAAGTTTACCTCTCTGTCCTGGGATAGCTTTTTAACCGCTTTTCAGAGCCATCTCCGGTGAGGGCATGACGGTAGTAATCAACATGCGCGACGGGTTGGAGGAGAGGAAGATAAGGATAGC
>JALVWX010000118.1 GCA_027023165.1 Thermococcus sp.
GGATAAGACCCGGCGTTGTTCTGATCAAGCAGAACGGGGAAAAGGTTGGTGTCATCAAGTCAATCAAGAACAAGAACGACTTCGTCCAAGAGGCCAAGAAGGGCGATGCCGTTGCGGTGGCGATTGAAGGGGCTATTGTCGGCAGGCACATCCACCCCGGCGAGACGCTCTACGTGGACATAAGTAAGAACGATGTGATACTCCTAGCGAAGCAGCTCAAGAACGAGCTTGACGAGACGGACATAAAAGCCCTCAAGATGACGGCGAAAGTAAAGGCCCAGCAGGACCCGTTCTGGAAGGCGGTTTGAGGTTTACTCTTTCTTCTCCAAATTTACTACCGTCTCAACGTGCGGTGTGTGGGGGAACATGTCAATGAGAACCGCTCCCTCTATGCGGTAGGCCTTTTTCAAATGCTTCTCGTAGTCTAGTTTGAATGCTCTGGGATTGCAGGAGACGTAAACGAGATTCTCAACCCCACTTTCTACGAGCAGATCGGCTGCCTCCTTCAACCCCTTCCTCGGCGGGTCAACGATAACCGTATCGTAATTTCCAATCTGCGTATCCTCGGCCCTTCCCACCCTGAAGGTTGCTTTAACGCCGTTGATTTCAGCGTTTCTGCTGGCCATCCCCACGGCGAAGGGGTTCATCTCGATACCTTCAACGGAGAAGCCCCTCCTGGCGAGCCATATTCCAAATGTGCCAACTCCGGAATAGAGGTCGAGAACTTTTTCGCCGTCTGTGAATCGCTCCACGGCCTTCAGAAGGAGCGGTAGGGCGTAGCTGTTGGTCTGGAAGAACGAATTGGGATGGAGGAGACATGTAACGTCCTCGATTCTCTCGCGTATGTAAGGCTCTCCTGCCACAAGTTCCGCCTCACCGCGCGGGTCGTCCCTGTCGTCTCGCTTAAGGCTCCAGTAGAGGGAGTTTGCGAAGGAGAAATAGTCCCTGAAGGCCTCTAAAACTCCCTCCGAGGGCTTCACATGGGCGATGAGGTTCACCATTACCTCTCCCGTGAACTTGCCCTCCCTGACCTGGAGGTAGTGAACCTCGCCGGTTTTCTCCCGCAGGCTCCAAGGTTTCAGGCCGATCCCCTCCAGAAAGTCCCTGAGATAGCGGAGGTATTCGGGCGTTCCCCTCGAGAAGACAGGGCATTCTTTCAAGTCAACAGCTCTGAGGGGATCCCCATACTTTTTTAGGCCGATTCCCCCGGTGGCCACGATGAAGTTGCTCACGTTCCTGAAGCCCCAGATTTTTGGGGAACCCTTTATTTCAGCTTTTATCCCCGTTATTCGCTCAAAGATCTCCGACTTCAGGCGAAGCTGCTCTCCGTACCTCAACCCCTGCCAGAGGCAGCCGCCGCAGGTGCCAAAGTGAGGACAGCGAGGGGTCTGCCTCAGTGGTGACTCCTCAACAAGCTCGAAATCCCGTGCGATTCTCCGTCCAAAGCGGCGCCCTGCCCTCCTAACCCTCACGACGTCTCCGGGATAGGCGAAGGGGACGTAAATTCTCCTCCCGTCCGCTTCAATCACGCCGAGGCCATCGTCGCTGAGGTCTTGTATTCTCCCCTCGAACATCGGTTCAGATTGGCGGGCAGGCTTTTTATACCTCACCCCAATCTAATCCGGTGGTGCCAATGAAGCCGAGGGTCTTCATCACGCGCAGGATTCCCGAGAAAGGAATAGAACTCCTCAGGGAGCACTTCGAGGTCGGGGTATGGGAAGATGAGGGTGAGATACCGAGGGAAGTCCTTCTCCAGAAGGTCAGAGACGTTGATGCGCTCGTCACGATGCTCAGCGAGCGGATTGATAGAGAGGTCTTCGACAGCGCGCCAAAGCTTAGAATCGTGGCGAACTACGCCGTCGGCTATGACAACGTAGACGTCGAAGAGGCCACTAAACGGGGAATCTACGTCACAAACACGCCCGATGTTCTCACGAACGCCACCGCCGACTTCGCCTGGACGCTTCTCCTGGCGACGGCCAGACGGTTAGTTGAGGCTGACAGCTTCGTCCGCTCCGGCGAGTGGAAGAGAAAAGGGGTTGCCTGGCACCCGCGCTGGTTTCTGGGCCACGACATCTACGGCAAGACCATTGGTATAGTCGGCTTTGGAAGGATAGGACAGGCGGTGGCGAGGCGTGCAAAAGGCTTCGGCATGAGGATACTCTACAACGCGAGGGGCAGAAAACCCGAGG
>JALVWX010000119.1 GCA_027023165.1 Thermococcus sp.
ACCAAAAGAATCCCTTTCTCATGATTGGTGGATAGAATTTAGCGTGCACGTTTCAAATTCCTGCTAAATAGAGGGTTACCCCCAAAGGAAGCTCAAAAAACAGGTTTGCATTTTATTCTGGCGTCCGAAGGACGCCTTGAGTAGAGCAAACGCTCTAAATACAGCAAGTGATAAATAACCCCCTTGAAAATTTGAATTTTCAGAAAGCACGCCTTCTTTCCGCCAGCGCTTTGCGAAGCAAAGGGCTGCTGGCGGGCCCGGCGGGATTCGAACCCGCGACTGCCGGCTCCGAAGGCCGGCGCCATGTCCCCTAGGCCACGGGCCCACGGAGAGCCATCCGACTGGGGGAACATAAACCTTACGGTCCCGAAAGGCTTTTATTTACCACGGCAGATATTAATTCGGTGGTCGGATGGGGAGGAGCACGCTCCTCTTAGCAGTGGCCGGGTTGGGAATTGTGGGGTTTTTCGCGCTCGCGCCGGCTCTTCCAATCTATCCTCTCCTCGTGAGCAGGTATGGAAAAGAACCCATCGACGCCCTTACTTCTGTCCTCGGGCTTGTGGGGCTGGTGGCTCTCGTTGCTGGAGTTTCTCTCAGAAAGTTCGAGAGGCTTCCAAGGAACACTGCCCTCTACGAGACCGCTGAGTTCATAACGATGGGAACCCTGGGCATCATCTGGATAAGCCTGCTCAGGCACCTCGATGGCATTGTTCTGAAAGTCATCCTAACAATCGCGTTTTTCCTGGTTTATGCGCTCACAATGGAGGCGATTCGGAGGAGGATGAACCTCAACGCTTGGAGGTAGGGATAAATTCATCCAAGCTCGGCCATGCGACCCGCTGCCACCCCAAGCTCGAAGAGCCTCTTGGAGATGAGCCTGAGTCTCTCATCGTTCTTTCTCTTAGACTCCTCTAACATCTCAAAGGCGAGGAACTTGAGTATCCTGCTCCTCTTCCACTCGTCCGTCGCCCAGAGGAGCACGTTGGCCAGAAACTCCCCATCAACTCCCCTGTCCTTCGTCACCTCGTAGGCCACCATGAGCCTCGTCGCCGGGTTGTAAACCTTACCAAGGTATCTCAGAACTTTGTCCGGCTCATTGAGATGCCTCCTCGCCAGTGCCGATCCGAGGGCGTCGGCGACCTTCAGGTCCTCGAAGAGCTTCTCGGCCTTCGTTGTGTCTCCTGCTTCGAGCAGCTTTAGTCCTATTTCCTCGAGAAGGTAGCTCCTGAAGGGTTCGACGAGTCCGCGCGCTATCCTCTCGGCTTCCTCAAGCTCTCCAGCATTTATCATCTTCCTGACGTAGTCAACCACATACTGGTTCCTCGCAGATTCCTCCTCGCTGAACTGGGGCTTGGGCGGCGTCCTGCCCTCGAGCCTCTTCTCAAAGCGCTCTATTATCCCGCTCCGCATCTCACCTTTCAGAGGCAGTATCTTCGCCCCGGGCATTATCTTGCCGTCCTTGTAGACGAGGCCGTAGGGGAGCGGTTTGAGGTCGTTCATGTCGCTCTCGGTCAGGTTGAGGTCGCTCAGCCGAACCCCCTTCAGCCCCTTCGAGATAATCGCCCTCGCCAGGTAGTTGCTCACGGCCCTGAAGGCCTTCTTTCTGATGAACTGGTTTCTTATTCTCCGCGCCGCCTCAAGCGCCTCCTTGAACTTCTCGCCCTTTGAGAAGAGGTATGAAAGGGAGCGGAGGGCCTCGTCCCTTATCGATGGGACCGCGATTTCCTCCGCTATCTCAATGGCCCTCTCTGGCGTGTCAACGTAGGCTTCAACGGTCCATCTGAGGGCGTAGGAGCGCCAGTATGGGTCATCTATGGATTTGGCTGTTCCGAGTGCTTCTTCCCTCTTTCCCTCCGCTAATAGGGTCTTCACCGAGAGCAGCCTCTCGTCCATTTCAACCCCTCAGCCCCGGGAACCAGACCTTCTTGCCCTTCCGTTCCTTTTCCTCGTCCCACTCGTGGAGTATCTTAACCGCCTCGCTCGCGACCATCGCGGCCTCCTTTTCGCCCTTCTTGCCGAACTCGTTGGTCACCCTGTTGGCGAAGACCGAGCAGACGCAGCCGGCCCTCAGTTTGTAGATGTTCGCCAGCGTGTAGAGGGTAGCGGCCTCCATCTCGAAGTTCGTAACCCTCGCCTGTCTCAGGTCGTCGAGTATGTTCCTGGCAAAGCTCGGGAAGTAGCCGTTTAGG
>JALVWX010000120.1 GCA_027023165.1 Thermococcus sp.
CTGGACAACATGCACATCCACATGTCAGGGATAGAATACACTGATAAAGGCGAGAAAAGGCACCTTCCGCTCCAGGAGAGCGACATGAAGTGGGAAGACCTCCTGAGGGTTCTCAAGGAGTTCAGGGTCAAGGGCGTCGTTATAAGCGAGAGCCCTAACATTGAGGACGATGCACTGCTGATGAAGAAAAAATACGAGGAGATAAAGGTTTAGTAGGCCTCAGCTAGACTGGGCTGGCTGTACCATCTGTGCTCCTCGACCTCTATCCTGAGCCCCTCCATGGGTTCCAGCTTCTTGACCTCGTAACCCTTGCTTTTGCCCCACTTTTCTATCTGTTTCAGAACGGCGTTTACCCCAAACCTCGCCAGGGGATATAAGAAGATGAGAAAGAGCTTCCCTGCCATTACGGAAGGTAGCCCCTTAACTACCTCCTCCGCAGTGTGCCTCCATGCGTAGTAGAGGTGGAGGAACTGGCCGTATGTTATCATGTCCTCTACGCGGTAGAAGTCCTGATCCTTAAGGAGACCCATGGGAACGAAGGAGAGGGGGGTGACGGTGAAGTGCGCCCTGTTGCCGAGCTTCTCCTTGAGCTCCTTTTCCATCGTGATTATCAGCCGGGCGGTCATTATCTCGTAGTCATCCGTATCCCCCGGCAGGCCGAGGATGGTCGTGTAAGCGGGGAACCAGTAGTTCCTGTTGAAGACGTACGTCCCGTTTAGCAGAACCCAAGGCCACTCCTCCGGTGAGAAGGGCTTCATCTTGTTGTTCATGTACTTCCCAATGAGCTCTGGGGAGGCCGTCTCGAAGCCGACCTGTATGCCAACCCAGTGCTTCGGACCGGCGTCAACGAGATGGGATATTGCCTCTATCATACTTGGAACTGCTAACGCACCGGCAACGGTTCCATGGGTCGGGTTCACGTTCCTCGTGTACTTCCTCGCAACCTCAAAGAGCTCCACAACGGCCTCCGCGTTGGGGTAAAAGTTCTTTCTGTCCTCAACCCGGTAAAGGAAGATGTCCTCACTATGGAGCCAGGCGTGGTCTATTCCGTTGCTGACATTGAGCCTTATCTCCTCATCTATCCTTTTGAGCGGCATGTAACGGGCCACCCTTAGGTTGGGCTCGCAGAAGCGACATCCTCTGCCACAGCCTCTCATGACCTCAACGAGTCCCTTGTAGGAGGGGGCAACTATCGCTGGAATCTGTTCAACCCTGGGCCAGCCTCTGACAAGTATTGTTTCATCCGCCACCCCACTCTCTATATCGCGGAATAGCTCGCCGGCAACGTGGTCAACCTCACCTATAACAACGTGGTCTATTCCGAGCCTCTCCCGTTCCTCCCTCCTGAAGTCGAGTTGCCAGGCTCCAGGTCCGCCAACAACGAGCTTGAACTTCAGGTTCTTCCTTTCCCTCACGCGGTTAATCCTTCCAACGAGCTCCCTGAACTTGACGCTTGTGTAGTTCCTCCACTGGCCGCCGTTGGTGAACATCATGCTCACCGGTCCGAGGCCGAGGGGGTCCATCTCGTACAGGGCAACCACGGTGGTATTCTCGTCAATGAAGCGCTCGACGGCCCGCGGATGAGCAATGACGACCTCGTCCCGCCCAAAACCGTCCCGTAACAGTGCTGCCTCCACTTTTCTGAGCCCGTAGGGGGCCTGGCTTAGAAGGCCATTCTCGTCCGGTAGCTGGGTATCGAAGAGGCGGAAGACCCACTTGGGTAGCTTGTCGTAGGGGGCACAGCCCAGAAAATCGAGCAGGGGCACGTCGTGGTACGTGCTCGTCAGCGTTTCGTCGGTGGTAAGGATGATGCGTGTCATTGTGCACCACTAGGATATGAAAGAAATCGTGCATATTTACGCTTTTCGGATTTCAGTGATGTCGAAAGATAAAACTTCAAATATTCCAAACACTAACTAAAAACTATTGTAAAAATGAATTGAAACCCTAGGTCCTCTCAACTACCCCGTGCTTCTCTAAAATTTCGATAACCTTCTCAACTGGCAGGGCGTACCTCACGTGCCCGTTGCCTTCAACGGTTTTAGCCTGAAGGAGGGCGTTGACTATCGCCTCTTCCGTCGCCTCCGCCGTTGCCCTGAAGAGCCTGCCCAGCGCATTATCGGGCAGGAAGCTAACCATTTCTGGTTCCTTCCCAACCGGAACCGTCTGGGCCGTTGAGAAAGCT
>JALVWX010000121.1 GCA_027023165.1 Thermococcus sp.
AGCCTGGCCTTGCCCGTCGAGTCGTAGATTATGAGGTTCGCAACCCTGCCGGTTGACCCGTCCCTTCTCTTGTATTCCCTGGGCGGGTACTTCCTCATGATCCTCGCGACGATGTTCACACCTGTCATCCCGGGCACAAGGTCCCCTATGTGAAGAAGCTCCTCCGCACCTTCAAGGTTTATCCCAAGTTCCTCCGCGAGCATTACAGCTGCCGCGTGCTCAGAGATTCCCTCGCGCTCTGCTATCTCCTTTATCCTCGCGTCGATTTCATCCCTGGAGAGACCCCTCTTCCTCTCGATTCTGCTTACAATCTCCTCTTTGGTCAGCACTCCCATAACACTCACCTTAATGGTAATCATGGCTCCGGGTATTTAAACCTTTCTCCAGTGCCTCCTTTTCAAAAATGGCCCTCTCCAACGGTTTTCCCGGAGGGGAGGAGTGAATCCCACTCATTCCCTACCCTGAGCTTCCGTTTCTGCGGTTTCTGTTCCTTCCCCTTCGTGGGTTTCTTCCTTCCCCTCTAGCTTGGCTATGAGATCGCTGTACTCCGCGTGAACCACCTTCTTGAACGCCTCCTTGATTATCACTGGATCGTTCTCGGGGAACCCGTAGAGTTCGGCGAACTTGGAGGTCGTTCCGAGGAGCTTTGTCCTCTCGTATGGCTCCGCGTATATCATGCCCATATCGAGGAGCTTCCTTATGTGCTCGTAGGCCTGGCTCCCGCGGAGCTTCACCACCTTGCTCTGCTCTATCGGCTGGAGGTAGGCTATGAGGGCGAGCGTCTTCAGCTCTCCGGTTCTGAGGTCCGGCCTCGGCATGAGGTGGATTACCCTCTGGCTGTACTCCTGCTTCACCTGCATGACGTACTTGTCGCCTAAAACTCGCACAACCTCGATGGCGCTCTTCCTCTCGGCGTATTCGGCCGCGATGAGTTCAATGAGCTTCTCAAGGTAGTCCAGTGACTTTATTCCGAGCGCCCTCGACAGCTCCTTCACGCTCAGGGGTCTGCCCGATACGAAGAGAGCCGCCTCGACGAGAGCCTTATCCTCAAGCAGTCCCATTATTTTCCACCCGCAGTATTTTGGGGCCGGGTTCTATAACCTTTTCCCCGACCGCAAACTTTATAAAGGCAGCTTGGGAGGTCTGTACCGGTACGGCGGTCATAGCGGCGGGGTTACACCCGGTCTCGTTTCGACCCCGGAAGTTAAGCCCGCCTGCGTTTCCGGTGGTACTGCCCTCCGGGAGGGGGTGGGAAGCCGGAAACGCCGCCGGCCACTATTCATGCGCCCGGGTGGTGTAGCCCGGCCTATCATACGGGACTGTCACTCCCGTGACCCGGGTTCAAATCCCGGCCCGGGCGCCACACAACCCTTTCTGATGAAAGCGTTGACGGAATGTTATGGACTATTTTGAGAATGATAAAACGGGGAGGATTCCTTTTATCTAATTGATGCAATTTAGTTGAGTCCCCCATTATTGCTCGTCTCAAGTAGTTTCCTCCTGTTGACGCCCCTCGGGCGTCGGTTAAAATTGAACCCTCATTAAAATCCCGCTGATGAGGGTAGTTCAAGATCCATCCCAGCATTTTCAATGGAATCCATCTCAAACCAGCAATTTAAGGGAGACCTCAAACTTTTGGTGGAGTTATCAGGAAAAGTTTCGGCGCCGTTTTCATTATCGTTCAAGCATCCTTACGGAGGGCGGAAAGGTTGCGTACTTTCTAAAAAAGCAAATTCTCAAGGGGGTCTATTTTGGAAAAAGCTTGACCGAAAGGTTGTGGTTCTTCTTAAACCGCCAGTTGGGAGGGATTCTTTAGCAGGAGTTCAACTTTAACCGACGCCCGGAGGGCGTTATACCAACAGTAGAACATTGCCAAACCAGCAATTTAAAGAACAAACCCCTTGAAACTTGTGTTCCCATGAAAACACTTATTTTCCGCCAGCGCTTGCGAAGCAAGGGCTGTTAGAATGGAGCCCCGGGCGGGGTTTGAACCCGCGGCCTGCCGCTTACCAAGCGGCCGCTCCGCCAGGCTGAGCCACCGGGGCGTCGATGATACGATGCCTGAGGGACTTTATAAATTTTTCCCTCGCTTAAACCACAACCTTATTTAGCCTCCGCCCCTACACAGCACAGGTGAAAGTATGAAGGTTGGAGT
>JALVWX010000122.1 GCA_027023165.1 Thermococcus sp.
CGTTGAGGGCGGGGGAGTCATAATGATAGGCCCCATCCCGATAGTCTTCGGAACGGGCGAGGGTGCGGTAACGCTGGCGATGGTTCTGGCGATCATCATGATGGTTCTGTGGCTGGCCGCGGCCCTCCTGATGCGGGGTGGACTAAAGTGAACTTCCTGGCGGCTCTGGCGGTTCTTCTCGTCACCGCGAAGAGCATAGAGTGGCTCTTTGAGAGGTTTGAGATACACCCGATAATCGCCCACGTTCTAACCGGAATTCTCCTCGGGCCTTTCGTCCTCGGTTTAATCGAACCTACAGAGGATTTGAAGGTCCTGGCCGAGTTCGGGCTGATCATGATGATGCTCTACATGGGCCTGACCAGCAACTTCTCGGCAATAGCTCAGAACACAAAAAAAGCCGTTGTAGTTGCCGCACTCGGTGTCGCGTTCTCTTTCCTCCTGGGATTCGCCACGGTGATGGCCTTTGGGAAGGGCTGGGCGGCGGCCGTCTTCATCGGCGTCACCCTCGGCAACACCGCGATAGAGGTTACGAGCGGTGTTTTGGTTAAGGAGCGCGTTAAAAGGGTTGTCTCGTCGATACTGATGGGGGCGGCTTTCGCCGACGACATAATGGCGGTTTACCTCATCGGCGTCATCACCGCGATGGCCCAGGGCGGTTTAAACCCCATCTCCTTCGCGATATTGACGGTCAAGATATTCGCCTTCATAGGAGCAACCCTCCTTGCCTCCGAGTACGTATTCAAGAGGGCGAAGTGGTTCTACTCTATAGTCAGAAACCTCAACGTCTTCTTCACGTTCACCCTCATCCTGACCTTCACCCTCGCCATAGTCGCGGAGTGGGCCGGCCTCAACCAGATAATCGGCGCCTACCTGGCGGGACTGACGATAAGCAGGCTCCGCGAGAGAAAGGACCCGATGATAGTGACGCGCATAAAGCTCAACGAGCTGATAGAGAACCTCCAGGTCGTCCTGACGGAGTTCTTCATACCGCTTTTCTTCATATACGTGGGCCTGATGTTCAACCCGCCGGTGGCGCAGATAAGCCTAGCCCTCATCGTCGGCCTCTACCTCGCGGCCGTCTTCGGAAAGCTCCTTGGCTGCGGCCTTGGAGCCAGACTCTTCGGCCTTGACTGGTGGGACTCGGCTTTGATAGGCATCGGAATGGGCGGCAGGGGCAGCCTTGAGCTTGCCATACTAACCTTCGGCCTCAGCGCAGGCATAATCGACCAGGCACTATTCGCGAGTGTCATAGCGGTCTCAATGCTCACTGCCCTGACGACACCGATCTTCTTCAAGGGCTACATCAAAATGCTTAAATCGCGGGCAAAGGCTTAAATTCAGCGAACCCAACGCCCCTCAGGTGAGAGCATGTTCCCGGAGAAAGGCGCGGACGAGGAGGAGGTTCTTGAGGAGCTAAGGCTGAAGACTAGGGAGGATTTAACGTTCGATTCTGGCAAAATCCTGGGTTCGATGTGCACGTATCCTCACCCCTTCGCCGTTAAAATCATAACCGAGTTCATAGACAGAAACCTCGGCGACCCGGGTTTGCACACCGGGAGCAGGAAGGTCGAGGAAGAGGCAATTGACATGCTGGCCAACCTCCTCGGCCTGGAGAAGGGCTACGGCCACATAGTTTCCGGCGGAACGGAGGCAAACATTCTAGCTGTAAGGGCCTTCCGTAACCTGGCGGACGTAGAAGAGCCCGAGCTGATTCTCCCGAGAAGTGCTCACTTCTCCTTTATCAAAGCCGGTGAGATGCTCGGCGTTAAGCTCGTCTGGGCCGAGCTGAACGAGGATTACTCAGTCAACGTAAAGGACGTTGAAAACAAAATCACCGACAACACGATTGGAATAGTCGGCATAGCAGGGACGACCGGTTTGGGCGTCGTTGACGACATCCCCGCTTTAAGTGACCTGGCTTTGGACTACGACCTTCCGCTCCACGTCGATGCCGCCTTCGGCGGTTTTGTGATTCCCTTCGCAAAGGCCCTCGGCTACGAGATTCCGGACTTCGACTTTCGCTTAAAGGGCGTGAAGAGCGTAACCATAGACCCCCACAAGATGGGCATGGTTCCAATTCCCGCTGGTGGAATAATCTTTCGCGAGAAGAGGTACCTGGAGGCTATAAGCGTCCTGGCCCCCTATCTAGCCG
>JALVWX010000123.1 GCA_027023165.1 Thermococcus sp.
GTATGATCCGCGACCCGCAGTTCGGTCCAGCCATCATGTTCGGTCTCGGTGGAATCTTCGTCGAGATACTCAAGGACGTTTCCTTCCGCGTCGCCCCGATAAGCAAGGACGAGGCCCTCGACATGATAAAGGAGATCAAGGCCTACCCGATCTTAGCTGGAGCGCGCGGTGAGAAGCCCGTTGATATAGAGGCCCTTGCCGACATCATCACCAAGGTCGGCGAGCTTGCCCTCGAACTTCCTGAGATCAGGGAGCTCGACATCAACCCGATCTTCGCCTATGAGGACAGCGCCGTTGCCGTCGACGCGAGGATGCTCCTCTGAGCCTCGTTTCTTCTTCATTTCCTGTTCACTTCTTCTGGCGCATCCCCCTATATGCCTGAATGGTCGTTAGCTTTTGGCCGAAATTTAGGCTTGCTCAAGGAGATTCTGGAACAGTGTGTAATATTCTAACCCTCCTATTTAACGGTAGAAAACCTTATAAGTTCAAAGGACTACTACCTAGGGTGTTTTAAACCCTACACTGGAGGGGTTGGATTGAGGTTCCTAATAAGACTCATGCCCGAGGTTGAGCCGTTCAGGATACCCTTTAGCCACCAGCACTACCTCCAGGGACTCATCTACCACCGGATTGGAAGGGTCAACCCCGAGCTTAGCTTAAGCCTCCACTCTCCCAAGGTTCCGAAGCTCTTCACCTACTCCCTCTTCATGGCAAGGGAGAGGGAGATGGCAGAGGACAGGGGCGGCCTGCTCGGCAGGAACCACGGCTTCTTCTACTTCTCGACTGCCGTCCCGGAGATAGCGGAGGCATTCATCGGCGGACTCCTGGAAGATCCGGAGGTGGAGCTTTGGGGCGAGCGCTTCACCGTGAGTGAGATAAAAGCCCTCTACGAACCCGAGAGGCTGAGTGACAGGAAGTTCGTGACGCTCTCGCCGGTGGCGGTAACGACAAGGAGGGTTCAGTTCGGAAGGCCGAAGAGCTACGACCTCAGCCCGGCCGAGCCGGAGTTCTACGAGCTGGTGAGGGAGAACCTCCGGGAGAAGTACATGCACCTCCACGGGGCAAAGCCGCCGGAGGAGTTCGAGATGAAGGTGCTGAGCGCAAAGCCCAAGCGCTTCGAGGTCAAGCCCGGCATCTTCCAGACCGCCTGGCATCTGGTCTTCCGCGCGAGGGGCGACGAGGGTTTGCTCAGGGCCGGCTACTTAGCCGGCTTCGGGGAGAAAAACTCGATAGGCTTCGGGATGGTGAAGGTCAATGGGAAGAAGTCGAAGGTGAAGAGGACATGGAAGGGAGGTGAAAGAAATCGGGAAAGAAAAAACGCTTGAGGAGTTTCTGACAGGCCCCGGAACCCGGGAGCATTCAGCGCATGGGGAGAAGCACTCCTCACTGTTCACATGGACTGGACATCCCTTCACCGATGCGGGGCTGGTTGCGCTGCTTCTTCTCAGCGGTAGAGAAAAGCCAGAGGAACTCAAGGAGGAGGATGTTGAGAAGGCTGTCGAGTTCGCTTCACAACTATACGCCAGAAGGGAGTGGAGTTCTGGCTATATACATGCGATGATGTTACCCAATAGCGGAATCCTAATGGCGAATCCCAGCATGTCCAAGAAGCGCACTCCTGAGGCGATAAAGGAAAACCTACTCGCCCTGCTCTCGGAACTGGAGGACCCAAACGCCCCAACCTGTGAAATCTGCGGAAGGAGACATGCACGCTTGAAACCGGTCTATAGGTCGGACTTTCCCCTCGTAGGGACTGGAGGCGTTCCAAACTACTTCCCATCGGGCAAGGACGGCGCCAACATCTGCTCCCATTGTCTCTTCCTCGCCCAGATGATGCCGCTGATAGCTTACCGCCTCTCAAGGGTTTTAGTGATTCATGCTTACCCCTACGAACTCATGCTCGAGTTCCACAGGGAGGCGCTGGACGACGTCAGGAAGACGGAGCTTGCCTCCGTTGCCAGGGACTTCAGAAGGCCGGAGAACTTCCTCTTTGAGAAGCTCATCGAAATAGGGACGAGCCTCGAAACGGGAAAGCTTGAAAACGCATCGATAACCCTCTACTACTTCGTCAACAACAACCAGGGGCAGGAGGTAGACGTTATTTACATTCCCAATCCGGTTCTGAGGTTCGTGGCCTTTGCCGCCAGAGTTGACAGGAATGGCTGGAACAACATAGTGGCTATGGGCTGGAGAAGGAGGCCCCGCGAGGATGAAGTTGAGGAGTTCAAGAGGCGCTATCCAAACGACGTCTACGCTAGGCTTCTCTCGGGCAAGAGCATACTGCCCTACTTCATAGACTCCCCTAGAAGGCGGGCCAACTCAAGCTGGAGGCTTCTCTCATTTTATTGCTCGGAGGTGTTGGGCTTGGATAAGGATGCCCTAGAGTTCGTTAAAAGAGTTGCCGACAGGATTGTTGAGACCCTTGAAAAGCTACCCGACAACAAGCTATCGAGGCGCGTCAGGGAGCTTGAGAGGGCGGAAAAGCTCTACCAGTTTGAGGGATTCTTCATAAGGGTCGAGAGGGACAGGCAGGAGCTGGGAATTCCCGGTGCCTTGATGGGCTTCGACGACTTCGCGCGGATTCTCACGAGCTACGGCGAGGACCTGAACGTCTCGTGGAAAACCGTCAGGAACCTGCTCCTTTTCCGCATTTACGAAAAGCTCCATGACAGGCTGATGAAGGCCTCGGAGGATGTTGAAGAACCTGAAGAGGAATTTGAGGAGGGTGAAGAATGAGGTTTGCTACAGGTTTGGTTTTGATAGATGCCCCGCATTCCGCCCTGAACATGCTCGGCATAGACGAGAGCCTCGCGGACAGGAACGTTACGAGGGTGAAAACATTCAGGAGGGGTGGAAAGCGTTATCCCTACGTTTCACCACAGGCCTGGCGCTACTGGTGGCGCTTTACCCTAAAGGAGCACTTCGACTGGGAACTTTCGCCTTTGTACCGCGAGCAGAAGCAGGTCTTTACAGCCGCGAACCCGCTCAAATACCCGGACGATGACGTCTTCGGCTACATGAGGGCCTTCAAAAAGGGCGGTGTGAACGTTACCGTCACGAGGGTTTCGCCCCTGAAGAACACCCCACTAATCTCGGTCCTTCCGGACAGGAACTCCCTGACGGTTGATGAGGGCTACGCATCCAGACACGAAGGCGACCCCGTCCCCTACAGTCAGGAGTTCTACTCCACAGTATTCAAGGGGGCCTTCTCGCTCGACCTCGATTCAGTCGGAAGGTTCACGATAATCAGCAAGGCGGGCTTCAAGAACCTCCTCACCCGGGACGACCTTCCGAAGAAGAGGAACAAGAACAACGAGGAAGTGTTCAGAGAAGTTGAGGAAATGGAGAAGCTGGCGGAGGAACTCGGAGTCAAAAGGAACGAAAGGGAATGGCTCATGCCCCCGGAGATAAGGAAGAAGCGCGCCTCCGAGGCAATCAAAGCCCTCCGCTTCCTCACTGGCGGGGCAAAGCAGACGCAGTACCACACCGACGTAACCCCGAAGTTCGTCCTTCTGCTCAACGTTGACGCCGGAATAAACCCATTCATAAGCGACCTTGTTTTCGAGGAAAACGGTGAAGTTAGGTTCGATGCAGAGGCACTTGCAAAGAGGCTTGGAGACCTGAAAGAGGTTATCCCAGAGGGCGCAAAGCTCTACATTGGTTATGATACCGGCTTCGTGCGCTCCCTCGGTTGGGACATCGAGAAAATCGCTGAAACACTGGGAGCTTCGGGTGTGGAAGTTTTCACCGGAGCCGTAGGTGAGGCAATAGAGGAGTTTGTGAAGGAAATCGAAGCGTACTACGGGTGAGCCGATGATAAGGGTGAAGCTCAAGGCCTGGACGGCTTCCTTCCGCTTTCCAACCTTTCAGTCAGGATATCAACCTACCCTACCAGTTCCACCGCCGTCCACCATACAGGGATTGCTCTCCGCCGCGAAGGGGGAACCCGTTTACCTAACGGAGATTCCCTACGTCGGCTACGTCTTCAGGAGCGAGGGACTCGGCGTTGACCTCGAGAAAATCTACGCCCTGGGAAAGGTTGAGACGGACATAATGAAGCGTGAGTTCCACTACGGGGCAGAGCTTTACCTCTACCTCCCTGATGAGTGGAGAAAACACTTCAAAAAGCCAAGGTACCAGCTCCTCCTCGGAAGGTCAAGCGACGTTGCAACCGTTGAGGAAACAAAAAGGGTGGAGCTTGAGGAGGGGGAAGCTCCCATAGGCGGGACAGTCGTTCCCATAAACCTTGGTCTCCCCGGCATGGTCCACTCGCTCGTCGTTGAATACGACTACTCCAGCGTCCCGAGAAGGGCAAGGCTGGTGAAACCCTTCGTCGTCCTCCCTTTTCCAAGGACTCCCGGGGAAAGGAGGAGACAGACGAGAAAAGCCAGCTATGACCCTGAGTTAGACATAGGAGTTTACCTCCACAGGTGGGGCGAATGAAGCTCTGCTACGCCAAGTTCAATCCCCACCAATTCCTTGAGTGCCATACTCTCGATGCAATCAACGTCCTGAAAAGCTTGAAAAACTCGTTTCACTGGCTCGAGGAACTCTCGCCGGGAATCTTCGAACTTTCCTTTTATTCGGTTCTCCTCCATGATATAGGGAAGTGTGCCTCGGGATTCCAGCGTAACCCCCGGAAATGGGGCTACCGCCATGAGCTTCTCTCTGTCCCGTTCGTCCAGTTCTTGGACTACGGGGAGCGTGAGAAAAACCTCATAGCGCTTGCCATACTTACTCACCACAGAACGCTCGACGAGCTGGAGCCGATTCTTCCCGTTAGGGATGAGAGCCTTTCGCCGGAGTTCTACGAAAGGCTTGGGGAGCTTCTGGAGAGGGCGGGATATCTGGAGCGAATGTTCATACCAAGGATTCCGAACATGGAGGCCTACTACTTCGGCACGAAGAGACCCCCGAGGAGGTTTAAACTCCCCTCCGACTGGCGTGAGAGACTACGGGACTTCGACTTCCAGGAACTGAAGGAGTGGTACGAGGAGAACCTCGATGGAGAACGACTAACTCTGACATTCCTGCGGGGCCTCCTCAACGCCTCCGACCATCTGGCCTCGGCCGGCGAGACTTCCATTGCGCTCCTCCCGGACATCGGAGAAAGGCTTGAACTCAGGATTCCACGCGGAAAGCTTCGTCCTCTTCAAGTAAAAGCATCGGAACACCGCGGGAACCTGCTCCTGAAGGCCCCAACTGGCTACGGAAAAACAGAGGCCGCGCTGCTCTGGGCCAACAGAAACGCCTTGAGGAGCGGAAAGGAGATAGCGAGCAGAATCTTTTATGTTCTTCCCTACAAGGCGAGCATTAACGCGATGCACCGCAGACTTCTCGGCCTCTTCTCAGACCCGGGACTAATTGGAGTCCTCCACAGCTCCGCCGGTTTCTACCTCTACTCGTCCTCCCTGGAACACAGGAGACTCGGCTCGCTTTACCGGAAGATATACACCCCGTTGAAGGTCACGACGCCGTTCCAGCTCATGAAAGCCTTCTTCGGCGTTGGCTTCCCGGAGATGCTGAAAACTGAACTGGCTGGCTCACTCCTGATCTTCGACGAAATACACGCCTACGAACCGAACGTCCTCGGGATAATCCTCGCAATTCTCGAAGAGGTTGCCCAGCTAAAGGCGAAGGTCATGGTCATGACCGCGACCCTTCCGGATTTCCTTGAGAACCTCATCAGAGAAGCGCTGCCCTTCGGGGAGCTAAAGACTCCGCCGGAGGAAGCAGACAACTTTACACGTCACAGGGTTCATGTCATTGATAGAAGCATGGACTCCGTTGGAGAGCTTATAGAAGAGCTGGAACTTCACCGGAAGGTAGGAGAGACATCGAGACCGGCACTCATAGCCTGCAACAGCGTTGACAGGGCCGTGGCCACCTATAATACCCTAAAGGAGCGAGGTTTTAACGTTCTGCTCCTCCACAGCAGGTTCACACATGGCGACAGGGAGAGAAAGGAGAGAGCGCTCCTGGAGAGGATGACGGATTACGACTTCGTCGTAGCGACCCAAGTGGTGGAGGTTTCACTCGACGTGAGCTTTTCAACAATTCTCACTGAACCGGCCCCACTCGATGCGCTCGTACAGCGCTTTGGGAGGGTGAACAGACAGGGATGGAGGAATGGAAGGATAGAAGACGTTTATGTCCTAACCCGGGGTTCCGAGGCAGACAGGAAAATTTACAGAGACTACGAGGTGGTTGAGGAGAGCGTTAAACTGCTGGAAGAGCTTGACGGTAAGGAGCTAAGGGAATCGCTCGTTCCGGAGCTCGTCAGTAGGGCATACTCAGCAATCTCGGAGAAGCTAACTGGGGAGGTTCAGCACTACAGGAAACTCGCGCTGGAGGTGTTCAGCAACGTGAAACCACTGTGGAAAGGAGAGAACGAGAAAAAGTTCTACGAGATGTTCAACGGGCTTGAGGCCGTTCCGGGTATATACGCGGGAGAGGTTCTCAGGCTCATCGAGAGTGGACTGGGAATCGAAGCCCACCGCTATCTCGTGCCCGTGCCGATGTGGCTCTACTGGGCAGAGAGCGATAGCTTCCACAGGCTCAGCGACAGGGGACCGGGAAAACATATTCTCGTAGCGGAGCTTGAGTACAGCCCTGAAACGGGCCTGTTGAGGGAGCCTCTAACCGGAGGAGATATACTGTGACCGGAGGTGAGAGTGTATCCAATAAGACCTTCACCCCACGGAGCCTCGAAGAATACCCCCTCGACGACCTCCTCATCGGCGGCACAGAGGTCAACTACCTCTTCATCTGCCCCACCAAGCTCTGGTATTTCTCACACGGCATTACGATGGAGGGGGAAAGCGAGTGGGTCGACCTAGGAAGGTTCCTGCACGAGAAGCGCTACGCCAACGAGGAGAAGGAGGTCCAGATAGGGAGCATAAAGATAGACTTCATCCGGAAGGGGGACGTCATAGAGGTTCACGAGGTCAAGCTCGGAAAGTCTATGGAGAGGGCACACGAAATGCAGGCGCTCTACTACCTCTACTACCTCAAGCGGCTCGGCATCAAAGCGAAAGCAGTTCTCCACTATCCGAAGCTCAACGAAACGAAGGAGGTAACGCTCGAGGGACGCGAGGGGGAAGTGGAAGAGGCCATACGCGAGGTCCGGAGGGTGAAATCACTGCCGGCCCCGCCGGAGCCCGTCAAATCAAAGAAATGCAAAAAGTGTGCCTACTATGAACTCTGCTGGGTTTGAGGTGATGGTATGAGGAAGCGCTCCCTCACCCTCCTCTCGGACGGGAATCTCTTCCGGAGGGAGAACACACTCTACTTTGAGAACGCCAGGGGGAGGAAACCCCTCGCTGTCGAGGGAATATACGACATCTACGTCTACGGCCACGTGAACATAAGTTCTCAGGCATTGCATTTCCTCGCCCAGAAAGGGATTGCAGTCCACTTCTTCAACCACTACGGCTACTATGACGGCTCGTTTTATCCGAGGGAGAGCCTCAACTCCGGAGATTTGGTCATCAGGCAGGCCGAACACTATCTCAACAGGGAAAAGAGGCTGAAGCTGGCGAAGCTCTTCGTCAAGGGCTCGGCCCTCAATATGGAGCGTAATCTGAAGCGCTGGAAGGTCGCAAAAAGATTTGCTGAGGATCTTGGGGAACTATTGGATGAGCTGGAGAAAGCCCGCAAAATAACCGACGTCATGAACGTCGAGGCCAGGATTAGGCAGGAGTACTACTCCCACTGGGACGAGCACCTGCCAGAGGGCTTTAGAATAGTGAAAAGGACGCGCAGACCGCCGGAGAACGAGATGAACGCGCTTATAAGCTTCCTCAACTCCAGGCTTTATGCGACCATCGTGAGCGAGCTTTACAACACCCAGCTGGTCCCGACGGTGAGCTACCTCCACGAGCCAGGCGAGAGGAGGTTTTCCTTGGCTTTGGACTTGAGCGAGATTTTCAAGCCGATTATATCCGACAGGATAGCCACGCGGTTGGTCAAGCAGAGGGTAATCAGGAAAGAGCACTCCCAGAGCGATCTGAACGGTGTCCTCCTGACAAAAGAGGGCATGAAGCTAGTCTTAGAGCACTACAACCGCGAGCTGGCCAAGAGTGTTAGGCATCCGGGGCTGAAGAAGAACGTCACGAAGCAGAGGCTAATACGGCTTGAGGCCTACAAGCTGATAAAGCACCTCGTTGGTGTTAGGGAGTACGAGCCGCTGGTGGCGTGGTTCTGAGGTGTTCAGTTATGGGTGAACACTCGAGGGGGTGTTCGATAAGGACCCTAACTATCCCCACGAACGGAATTGTAACTCTTCCATTTACCTAGCATTGCCTAGTGTTTATTTTTTTCTAAACAAATTGCATTTCCTGATAAACACTAACTAAACGTAAGCCTTATATTAGTAACGTCGGTACTAATCTCGAGGTGGTCCCATGTCGGAATACGAGGGAATAGTAAAGATGCTAAGGTTCTTCGTACAAACGAAGAACTTCGGCTACGTGGACAGAATTGGAAACGCCCTGAACCCCGAGCCGGTGGAGGTAACCCTCCACGAGGCGCTGAGGGCGTTCAGGTCAATACGGGAGAGTGCTACCGTGGGGGAGGACGGAAGGCGCTACGTGGAAAAAGAAGGGAAAAAGATTCCCGTCCCGGGAATCCCCGGTGAAGAGGAAGTAAAGGCGTTTCTTGACGCCGTTCGCTCCGACATTGGTGTTGCAAAGCGCATTGCAACCCTTGCTCTTGCGTATCCCTCAAGAAAGGAATCCGGAGGTGATGAGTGATGTTTCTGAGCATTGGTGTTAGGTTTGAGGCAAACGTCGAGGCGTTGAACATGGTCGAGACCGCCGGCAACTACAGCAAGCACAGGCGCGTTCCGTACCTCGTCGAGGAGGACGGGAAGCTCAAGACCGTCTACGTCCCGGCAATGAGCGGTGAGAGCCTCGCCCACGCCTACCAGGAGCACCTCGTCAGGGAAGCCCTGAGCCTCGACCTCCCGGTGTGCGACGACTGCCAGAGGGGAGAGTTCTACAAGTCCATGAACAAGGTTCACCTCAAGAAGAAGGTGGATCCCATACCCGAGAATCCCAGGAAGATTGAGGAGGCAATCGTAAGAACGTGCGTAGTTGAAGACGTTGGAGGCTTCCTCTACGCGGAGAAGCCCCCAGTTAGGAGGAGCTCTGCCTTCCAGGTCAGCTACGCACTTCCGATCAAGTCCATGGCGCTGTTCGCGACCTCCGAACCCCAGCTCCACGCAAGGCACGCCCAGATGGACTCTTCCAGCAAGAAGGGCAACGCTTCCGAGCAGATGATTTACTACGTCGAGACCGGCACAGCCCTTTACGGCTTCACCTTCAACCTCGACCTCGACGCGATAGGAGTGAGCGCAATCACCTCAAAGCCAATACTCGACGAGAACGAGATAAAAGCAAGGCGTGAGGCCGCATTGAAGGCCCTGTTCAGGATGCTCTCCTCCGCCCAG
>JALVWX010000124.1 GCA_027023165.1 Thermococcus sp.
GACGGCAAGCTTAGGCTCCTCCGGCTCGATCTCGTTGTAGCCGTAGGCTATGAGAACATCTTCAAGGACGTCGCGGGCGTGCATTATGTCGTCGCGGAAAGCTGGATAAAGGAGCTTTGCCTTTCCGTCTTCGAGCTTAACGTCGTACATCATCCTCTCAAGGAGGTCCTTGATTTCTTCATCACTCAGCTCAAGGCCAGCTAACTTCCTTATGTAGTCCAGTTCAACCTCGAAGCTCTTGGGGGTTAAATCCGGCGTCTCGACCTCGAAGTCCGGGTAGACCACCTTGACGCTCTTTATCTTCCCACCGCGCTCCGCCAGGGCGGTGACGACGACGTTTAGAGCGAGCATGACCTTGTTCAGATCCCAGCCGGTCACGTCAACGAAGACGTTTTTGGTTTCGGTCGTTACTCGCCCAGTCACCTCGGAGTTGATGATCGGCGGCATCGAGAGGACTTTACCCTCGCTGTCAACGAGGAGGGGATAATACGGCTTGTCCCTTATCAGATGCCCGTACTCTTTTCCTTTCTCGTGCTTCTCAAGGATTTCCTCAAGCGTAAGCTCCTCCTCGAAGCCGAGGGGGATGAACTTCTCAGTTCTCTCGGCGGCGCGGTAGTAGATCGGCGGTTTAACCCTGTCGAAGTCAAAGATGCCAATCGCTACCTCCCTTCTCCTCCTGCCGAAGGTTAAAGCGACCTTCTCCTGGAGGTTTATCATCTGCTTTAGGGCCTCTTCATCGAGGTGAAGGCCTTCGACTATGGCATAGACACCGTAGGGCCTTATCTCCTTCAGCTTCTCGTCGACGTAAACCGTAACATCGCTCTTTTCCACTTCATACTTCGGCAGGCCCTTCTCCATTCCAAGCGCCCACTTGATCTGCCTCGCTATCCCCTCGGCGCTCCAGAGGTCGGGCCTGTTGGTGTCCTTGGAGTCGGCTTTGAAGTAGATTTCACCGTTCTCCTCCCAGACATCGTCCATTTCACATTTCGCGTAGAGGAAGAGGTCCTCCCATTCCTCGACTGTGAAGCTCTTCCCGATTAGCCCCTCAAGGTCGGACTTTGAAACGTCAAACTTCGGCATGATATCACCTCAACAGTTCTTCAATCGGAAGGGCGTCGTAAGGCCCCTTGTTAGCGAGTATCCCCTTATCGTTCGTCACGATGGGAAGCGAGAGGGCAAGAGCGAGGGCAACGAACGGGGTATCCTTTTCGTCGAACTTCCTGCAGATATCGTAGGCACGTTTCAGGAAGGGATGATATTCGCTAAGGGGATGGAAGATAATCAGGGATAGCAATTCCTCCCTGAAGTGGGCCAGTTCGGCATTGCTGACCCCTCTTTTTTCGGCTTTCCTCTCAATAACCTGCCAGTACTTCTCAAGTTCCCGGAGCATGTAATCCGGGGCGTGGAGGGGAATTTCCGTCGTGAGCAGGAACTCCCTGAGGCGGGAGCTTTTTGGTAGCAACGCGGAGATAATGACGTTGGTGTCAATGATTACCCCAGCCCCAGCTCTTTCTTGAACTCCTGCCATGTCTCTTCCCTCAGGGATTCTATTTCCTCAACGTCTTCGTTATCAAGATTGAGTCTCTTAGCAACATCCTCAACAAAGGCCAATCTGGCCCTCTCGGCCTTGATAGCCCTCTTAACCTGAAGCTCCACGAACTCCCTCCTCACACCGGAGGGGATGTCTATAACTACCTTCGGCATGGTATCACCTCACCACACTAGCCTAGCTTCCCTGAGCCACCTCAGGTCGTAGCTGAAGAGGTAGCGGATGTCGTCTATCCCGAGCTTGAACATGGCCAATCTGTCGATCCCTATCCCCCACGCTATCACCGGAACGTCAATGCCCAAAGCTTTGGTCATCTCCTCGCGGAATATGCCTGCCCCACCGAACTCGACCCACCCAAGCTCGGGATGATAGGCGCTCATCTGGACGCTGGGTTCGGTGAAAGGATAGTAGTCCGGCAGGAACTTGACCTTCTCAGCCCCGGCTATCTCAACTGCGAAGCGCTTGAGGATCCCGAGGAGGTGTCTAAAGTTGAGTTCCTTGCCAACTACGAAGCCGTCTATCTGGTTGAACTCTATGAGGTGCGTCCTGTCCAAAACGTCCGGCCTGAAAACGCGCTGGATTGTGAAGTACTTGCCTG
>JALVWX010000125.1 GCA_027023165.1 Thermococcus sp.
TGGTGGTGGTTTATCATGGGATCGCCGAGACTGTCGTCCTTGTAGTAAAGCTCGACTATCGGCTCCGGCAGCTCGGCCCCCTCCTCAAGGGGAAGGCGCCTCTTCAGGCTTCCTGCAACGACGTTTCTAACCACGACCTCGACGGGGTACATCTTCAGGCGCTCGACGATGAGCCTGTTGTCGCCGGCGACCCCTATGAAGTGCGTCTTAACGCCCCTTTCTTCGAGAACCTTGAAGAGAACCGCGCTTATCTGGGCGTTGAGCCAGCCCTTGCCTTTGAACTGGCCCTTCTTCCTGCCGTCGAAGGCTGTGGCATCGTCCTTGAACTCCATAATGGCCTTTCCATCGTCGAGCGGGATAACCTTCTTGGCCTTACCCTCATAAACCTGCATGGACTTCACCATTTCTATGTAAAATTTCTCTGTATTTAAGGCTTGTTTTAGCATGTATATGTTAATCAATGGGCAAAGCTTTTAAACATAAAAAGGCTAAAGTATGGCGTTAGAGTTCACACTTATTAACATGTTCAAGTCAAAAACTGGCGGGGTTCCTCATGAGGGAGAAGTGCGGCGTCTTCGCAGCGGTTGCCGAGAACGCCCCCAGGAAAGCCTACTACACCCTCCTGGCTTTACAGCACAGGGGGCAGGAGAGCGCTGGGATAAGCGTCTGGAGGCACAGGATAAAAACGGTGGCCGGCCGGGGGCTCGTTTCGGAGGTCTTCAGGAACGGAGAGCTGGCGAAGATGAAATCAAACCTCTCCATTGCCCACGTCCGCTACTCCACCTCCGGTTCCCTCAACGAGACCCAGCCCCTCGAAACGGAGTGCTGTGGGAGAAGGGTAGCGGTGGCCCACAACGGAACGCTGACCAATTTCAGGCTCCTCCGCGGGAGTTATGAAAAGCTCGGCGTTAAGTTCCATCATTCCGTGGATTCAGAACTTCTCGGGATTTCCTTCCTTTGGCACCTCAGAGAGACCGGCGACGAGTTCGAGGCCGTGCGGGAAGTTTTCAGCGAGGTGAAGGGAGCCTATTCCCTAGCTCTCCTCTTCGACGGGGAGATACTCGTGGCGAGGGACCCGGTCGGCTTCAGGCCGCTCAGCTACGGGACTGGGGACGGCCACTACTTCGCTTCCGAGGACTCTGCTTTAAGGCTCTTCGTGGACGAATCTGGGGGCGGGGAGATACGGGACGTCGGGCCTGGTGAGGTCTTTCTACTTTCGGAAGGGAGCGTTGAAAACAGGGTTTTGGCGAAGGAGAGCCGCCATCACTGCGTTTTTGAGTACATATACTTCGCCAGACCCGACAGCACCATCGACGGTGTCAACGTCTACTCGGCGAGGCTCAGGATGGGGCAGGAGCTTGCGCGGGAAAGCCCGGCCAACGGGGACGTCGTCATAGCGGTGCCAGATTCCGGCAGAGCAGCTGCGCTCGGCTATTCCCAGGTCAGCGGCATCCCCTACTCCGAGGGACTCATAAAGAACCGCTACATAGGGAGAACCTTCATAACGCCCGGCCAGTTCTACCGCGAGCTGAAGGTGAAGCTCAAGCTCTCGCCCGTGAGGGAGGTAATCGGGGGAAAGAGCGTCGTTCTCGTTGATGATTCGATAGTTAGGGGCACAACCATGAGGAGAATCGTCGCGATGCTCAGGAGGGCGGGGGCGGGGGAGGTGCACGTCAGGATAGCGTCGCCGCCGATAAGGCACCCGTGCTACATGGGCGTGGACATACCTACGAGGCACGAACTCATAGCGGCCTTTGGAAGCGTTGAGAAGGTGAGGGAAGCAATAGGGGCCGACAGTTTAGCATATCTCAGCGTCGAAGGGCTGAAAAGGGCCGTTGGAAGGGAAGACCTCTGCATGGCCTGCCTAACTGGAGAGTATCCTGAGTGGGCCTTCAGGTTTTAGGGACTTTTCCGACCAGTCTCCATCGGCAATTCCAAGTCTTTCTGCATCCTTCACGCTAATCAGCGCCCTCGGTTCGCCCATGAGCTTGACGAGCGAGGGACTCCTGAGCGTCATCTCCCCCGTGTTGTAGTGGCCGATCAACCTCACCGTGGTGAGAACGAAGGGGTAACCCTCATCCGGCGTCTCCCAGGGGCCTATCTGTTCAACTGCAATAAGCCTTGCCTTTCCATCCGGTGTTGAGAACTCCCACGTGTGGAGCCGCTTCTTAGGCAGGAATATTCCGTCCGAGTTCTTCAGCTCCTCGGTGGCCCTATCCTCCAGCGACGGGAAGAGTTTGAAATACTCCGCGGTTATCTCCTCCACCGAGGAGTAGTCAAAGCCGCTGAGGCTGAGTGCCTTTCCGAGCATCGTCAGAATCTCCCGATCGGGCTTTGAATCACCCAGCGGCTCGCAGACCCTCTCGCTCCACTGAATTCTCCGCTCGCTGTTCATGTAGCTCCCGCTCTTCTCACAGAAAGCTGAGGCCGGAAGGAGGTAGTGGGTGTATCTTGAAGTTCTCGTCGGGAAGACGTCCTGCACAACGAGGAGGTCGAGCTTTTTCAGGGCTTTTCTAACTTGGGCAAAGTCGGCTTCGCTAACCGCGGGGTTCTCGCCCATTATGTAGAGCGCCCTAACGTCCCCCCGCTCAATGGCGTCCCAAAGCTCAGTCAGATAGAGGCCCCTCTCAACGGGAAGGTCCTCAGCTCCCCAGAGCGAGGCGACGCGTTTCCTGAAGCGCTCGTCCGTTAGCGGGACGTATCCTGGAAGGAATTCGCTCAGAGTGCCTATGTAAGAGGCTCCCTGTACGTTGTTCTGGCCGCGCATGGGATAGAGGCCGCCTCGCTCGCCGATGTAGTCAAGGAGCAGCGCGAGGTCTATAACAGCAAAGACGTTCTCCACTCCTGAGACGTGCTGCGTAAGCCCCATTCCCCACATAATGGCGCCGCTTCCCGCCAGGGCGAAGGCTTGAAACTTCCTCTATCCTCCCGGCCGGAATACCCGTTACCCTCTCCGCATGCTCTGGCGTGTACTTCCTTACCGCCATCTTGATCTCTGAAAAACCACCCGTTCTTGAACGGACGAACTCTTCGTCGTAAATCTCTTCACGGATTATCACGTGCATCATGGCGTTGGCAAGGGTTATGTCCGTTCCGGGCTAATTACGAGCCTGTAGTCGGCGAAGGCCATCGTCCTCGTCTCCCTGACGTCAACGACGATAATCTTCGCGCCGTTTCTCTTCACCCTCAGGATGTAGTCCATGATGACTGGGTGCGTTTCAGCTGGATTGTATCCCCCAGACGAGTACGGCCCTACAGCCCTCCAAATTCTCATAGGGATTTGTTTGAGCACCAGTTCCCACGGCAAGTTTGAGCGCGTGAACGCTCGCCTCATGGCAGAGCCTTGCGCAGTTGCTATGTTGTTCGTTCCGAAGAGTCGGGCGATCTTCTGGAGGAGGTAGTTCTCCTCGTTGCTGACCTTCGAGGACGCTAAAAAGGCCACCGCGTCAGGGCTGTAAAGCTCCCTAATCTCCAGGAGTCTGTTGGCTATCTCCTCTATCGCGACACCTCAGCTCACCGGGACCATCGCGGAGCCAACCCTTTTAAGGGGTCTCCTGAGCCTTCCGTCCGAGCGAACGAACTCGGTTGCGTGGAGACCTTTCGGGCAGAGCTTTCTCCTGTTAGGCTCGCCGGGGTAGGGCTTCACCTTCATCGTCTTCTCATCCACGAGAAGCCTGCATCCAAAACCACAGTATGGACACACGACGGCCTTCACGTTACCACCTTATCGGCAAGAATTGCTAAAAAATATAAACTTTTTCAAGGTAATTGCCGAAAAATTGTCAAAAGCAAAGGGCTTTCAGTAAGCTCGTTCAAACTCCAAAGAGAAGGGTCGGGATGTCACTTACTCTTCCGTCAGTGTAGTTGATGAAGGCCTTGAGAATGCGGTAGATTTCAAAGAGCCTTCTCTCCTCCTCGCTCCGCGGTCTTTCCCCTTTCCCTGCCCTTGAAAACACGTCAACAACGTTGAACTTCTCGGCAAGAATCCTAGGCGTTTCCTCTTCCATGAGATCGTTTATGAAGTGGTATATGTTGAAAGCTCTCTCCCGGTCCGTGGAATAAAACCTCCTGACGAGTGAAAACGCCTTGAGGATAACCTCTTCTAGCTTCTCCGGCGAGAGCTCATCAAGAGCCTCCATGTACTCATCTCTAAGCTCCCTTGTAATCTCGTCTTCCTCATAGCTGGCTTTCCAGAGCTCAAATTTTCTCAGGACTTTCCTCGGGTTCCTAACGTAGACAACTCCAGCACTCCCGTCAACGATTACTTCATCCCCGTCCCGTATTGCCTCAACGTCAACTCCAACGACGCAGGGAATTCCAAGTTCCCTCGCGATTATCGCCGGATGAGAGAGAACGCTGTCCACTTTCGTAACTATTCCAGAGGCCTTCGCGAAGAGGCCGTAATACTCGGCATGAAGAACGTACGTCACAAGTACTCCCCCTTCAGGGAATAGCTTTTCAGCTTCCTCAGGCGGCTGGTCATCGAGGACAAAGTAAGCCCTTCCCTTCGCCTTTCCGGGACTTGCTGGAACTCCCCTGAGCCTGTACCATCCCTGCGGCGCTTTGGCTTCCTCGTGCTTTTGTGCCAGAACCGTTATGTCCCTCGACTGGAGGAGCCAGAGGGTTCCGTCGTAGGCCCACTCGATGTCCTGGGGTTTGCCAAAGAGTTCCTCAACTTCAAGACCAATCTCCACCAGTTCTCTCATTAGAGGGTCTTTGACTTTAGAGGGGTCGCGTGGGAGAATGAGGCGCTCACCACTTGCTTCTCCACCCACAAGCTTTTCGGGAGAACCCTGAACGAACTCCACGAGAACATTGTAATAGCCGTTTGGAGAGCGCGTGAAGAGTACACTGGAGAGTTTTGGGTTTATCTGCCTCTGGACTATGACTGCCATCTTCACATCTCTTTTAATTCCAAGGTGTTTCATGTACTCCTTCACGCGCCTTGACTGTGCACTTCTAAAGACCCGCTCAATCGCGTTGATTAACTCATCGAAAGAGTTCACGTTGGTTACGCTTTCAAAAACACCGGCAAAGCTTGCCTTTTCGCTGTCCTCAACGGTGGCAGAGCTTCTCACAACTACTGGGAACCTGCCTTCAAGGACGTAGGGGGACTGGAAGTATTCCCTGATTTCCTCAATAACGTCCTCTGGCAGGCTTCCGGTTTCTTTCCAGAGCTTGTAGGCCTTCGTGGTAACCACAAAACCTTCCGGAACGTTGAAGTATCGGGTTAAGATGGCCAGACGATGGGCTTTCCCGCCGATTTCTTCTATTGAGCCTCCCGCGGAGAGCGAGCGGACGAACATATCTATCACCTCGAAAAGTGTGCTTATCCAAAAGCGACTGCCCGCTTAAGATTCGTCAGGTAGATGAAGTAATGATAGTTCAGCAGATTTTCATCTCCGCTTTTGGAGGGCCTTCTTTTGAACACGTCCGGCGTTCCGGCCATTAAGAGGACAAACCCTCCCCCCTCCGGATTCCTAAGGGCTTCAACGAGGAAAACTCCCCTGGAGTACTCAACCCCATCGAGAACGACGGAGTTATTCCTTATCTCCACGTACCTGTTGAGCTTCCGGACAAGAGGAGAGTCCAACGGGGCGATTACAATAAGGTTGCCACTTTCGAGTTTCTCTGTAAAGTTTACCTTAAAGTCCGCTTTTCTGAGGGTCTCAAAGTAACTTCTCACATACGTGCTCTCTGAGAGGTTTGGAGAATACACCTTAACGCCCTTCGTTTTAAACGTCATGAAAACCATTCTGATTGTTGGCTCCGATGAAACGTTCCTCCAGAAGCCCTCCTTATACCAGTCTCCCATCAGCCTTGCAAGTTCGGGCATGAAGCTCTCAAAGGTTGGGTATTTCTCCCAGTTAGGCAGGTAGTCCGTTAAGTAAGCCCCGTAAACCCTTCCAACAAGGTAAAACCCAAGGGCTTCTTGGCTCTTTATGAACCTCTCAGCGCTCTGGTTTCCCTCCGTCTTGAGGATGTAGTAAGCCTCAAACGCCCTCACGAGGGTCTCGTCAAGGTAAGTCTTCCAGCTCGAGTATCCCATGGAAGTCATGACGTCTTTTACCGGCGAGAACATTTTCCTGTATCCTCTAAACTCCCTATAGTGCCTGTCCACTGCAGGGTTGACGAAGCTGTGGGCGAGCTCGTGGGCGGAGGCACCGCAGTATGATATGGTCTCATTGGAGACTGAACAGATGCCAATAAAGGCGTAAACCGTATTGTTCTTCCAGCCACTGTAGCTGTAGTACATCTCAAGGGGCTGGAGAATGAAAACCCAGCGCTTTTTCTTCTCTCCAAAGAACATCTCCTCAAAGTGAGGAAGGCTAAGAACATCGGAATTCTCCTTTAAAAACAGTCTTATCTGTTCCTTGTAAAAATCTCGATGACTCTCGTAGAAGGCTGAAAAGTTCGATTCTCGAGCAAAATCTCTCATAGCCGTGGCGAGTTCGTTGAGGAGCTTTTCGTTTCCATGGACTCTTCTCACGATATAAGGGCTCCACTCCGTTGAGTTCAGCTCCATTGCAAACTTGGGGATGGCGTCGTACTCCAAACCCGCTCTCAGGGCTTTTTTAGCGAGAAGTATCGCTCTGTGGTTCCTGTATGGAGAGAAGTAAGATTCAACTTCTTGGGAGTAGGGAGTAACGTTGTCGGAGTTCCAGCCCGCGAAGTGGAAAACAACATCCGTCAGCTCGATATATGGACTCACCTCAACGCAGACATCGCCGTTGCATTCCACAACAGGCGAAAGGTCCAGTTGGAGAGGAGTTTTCGCACCTGTGTTATGGTTGATGAAATAATAAGCAGGGAGAACCAGGAGGACAATAACCATTAAAAGCGCCCAAATCCTCCTCATCTCTCACCGCCCCTCTCAATGTAAAATCCAACTTCTAGGTAATTCCTTCCGATGATGGTGTAACTCTCCACTCCGCCTTTGCGGATTACCTCCCCCATCAAGGATTCGTCCGTTCCGGCGATTACGGTGATGTACGTGTCGCTATTCCAAGGGTTCTTTATGGTCTCTATGAGGCCCCATTGGGACGGGACCGGAGCGTTCAGCGGGAGTGAAATCACGGATTCGTTGGTTATCTTGAAGGCAAAAAACTTGCCCACGGAATCATTGCTCCGTCCAAGCGTCCACGAACCGTTGAAGAGGAACCTCACCGGCAGTTCATCGTTGAGCCTTTCAACGAGTTCGTTCGTCTCTGGAGTGCCGATGAGGATTAAGTTGGCTTTCATGTCATCAGGAGTCAACTTATCGACTTCCTTCAAAACAATGGAGGGAGCCTGTCCGTACGCATTAAGGGAATCCCTCCTAAGCATCTGTTCAAGTAATTCCGCCAGGGCCTTTTCGCTCCCAGACGTTCCGTAGACTATCACCACTTTTCCATTGGAGAGTATGCTATCTATCTCGTGGAGCCATGTAACCGGGGTGACCTCCCAGTAGAGGGCACTCACGTTTTCTGGAGTTGCCCACCCTGCCATGTGTCTGGCAAAGATTGGGGCATATCCTGACATGTTCATCCCAGATTTCTCCATGTACTGATACTCCTCAAAGAACTTGGAGAGCGGGAACAGTGGCACTGACATGGTAAGCCGGTAAAGGGTAACGTAATCCTCCGGTATCCCGCACTTCAGCCCTATGTACTCGGCCACGCTCTCGGTGAAAAGCTCATTGAGGTAGTTGTAAAAGGTGCCGTAGTGATTCGCATCATAACTGGTCAGCTCGGGCAGTTCACTTCTAATCTCGTTCAGGTAGTAACTCATGTTCCTAAAAAGCTGAAAGTTTTCCTTCATAAAATCCTCCACGAAGGGGTGTGCAAACTCATGCAGTACTACAAGAGCCAATTCATGAGCTTTAGAGGGGTCCATATCTCGGGGGATAAACCCAATGTAGTACACAGTTTCATTCTCACCAACACTGTGGGGATGTATCCTCAACGAATACGATGCCTCAACCCTGAACCTCGTGTACCTTTTCCCAAAGAGGCGCCAGTACCACTGGGGTGCCCGGGAGAGAATCTTGGAGAGGTTTGAAATCGAACGCTCATAGTCCTTCAGATGCGCCCGATAGAAAGCCTCAAAGTTGCTCTCCCTGGCGAACTCCGCGAAAAGCCTAAAATCGAGACCAAGGGTAGTGTCGTTGGTGATATTCCCGAGGTAGTTTAACATGACTAACTCTGTGCTCAGGGCCATTATTGCTTCGTCCCTTGTATAAAAGGGGAGTGAAGAATTGAAAGTCTCCCGCACGTCTTTAACGGCCTCGCTATCTTTGTATGGGGCGAAATACGTCAGAACGTCCCTGATGTAGTCAGGAGGGGCCATTATAAAGGGGTCGCTACCGTTGAACGCGAGAATATAAAGGACGGCAAACAGCTCCAGATTTGGGTTTATCTCGACGGTAAGTACCGAGGTATTCAAGGCCTCCACCCTGGACACCGCTGGGGTGCTTGGAGTCTTGCTCGTCATTTTCGATTTCTGAGTGGAAATCTTCTCGGTTAGACACCCCGAAGCCAGCACAATCAAAATGAGTAATAGGGCAAGTACGGATTTTGTCAGAGTCCTCATAGTATCATCGAAGCAAAAATAGATGAAGATGTATAAATATTTTTGCCCGTAAGTTCAATTTGCAAAACTCTCAAAAGTTAAAATAAAAAGTATTCTCACAGGGCCTTCTTCAAGAAGTACTCGTGGACCCTCGTGTCGTCAGTCAGCTCCGGGTGGAACTCAAGGCCGATTATGTTGTCCTGCTCCACACCTACAACCCTGTCGCCGAGCCACGCTATCGGCTTTACCCTGTCGCTCAAAAGCTCGACTATCCTCGGGGCGCGGATGAAGACACCCGTGAAGGGCTCGTCGCTGAAGGCCAGCTTTATCGGAGCTTCAAAACTGTCCACCTGCCTGCCGTAGGCGTTTCTGTTCACCTTAACGTCGAGGAGCTCAAGGAACCTCTGCTCCGGAGTGGCACCGATGACCTCCTTCGAGAGCATTATCAGGCCTGCGCAGGTGCCCATTATCGGAAGGCCCTCTTCGCCGAGCTTTCTGACTGGCTCAAGGAGGCCGTTCTTGACCATCAGGCGCGAGATAGTGGTGCTTTCTCCACCGGGGATTATGATTGCGGAAATCCCCTCCAGCTGGTTTGGCTTCCTGAGCCAGATTGCCTCCCCGGAGACGCCGAGGTTCTCCAGGGCCCTCCTGCTCGCCTCGATGTGCTCGCTGACGTCCCCCTGGAGGCCTATGACGCCTACCTTGACCATTTCAATCCCTCCAAAAGAGTAAGGAAGGGCTCAGACGCCCCTCTCCTCGAGGCGGACTTCAAGCTCCTCAATGTCCTGTCCGCGCATGGGTTCGCCAATGTCCTTGCTTATCTCGACGAGAACGTCCGGCTCGTCCCAGTGGTTTACGGCCTCAACTATTGCCCTCGCC
>JALVWX010000126.1:0-1326 GCA_027023165.1 Thermococcus sp.
TCGCCTCTTTAACCCTCTCAGGCTCGTCGCTGTCGACTATCGCCAAACCGAGGCGCCTGTCCTTTATCCCGCGGATTATCGTTACAGCGCCGCTCCTCGTTGAGGCCATCGAGATCTCGTTGAGTTCAACGCCCGCGCTGACCTCCCTTGAGCGGTAAACGGCTATCTCAAGCTCGTCGAAAAGCTTCTCGCCGAAGCGTATGAGGTTCTCCATCTCCACCACCTCACCCGATAAGGATTCCTCCGTCAAAGCGCATGTGCGGACCGCCCGAGCTTACGAAGGCCGTCTGCCCCTTCCCGCAGAAGCCGACCTCAATGCCGAAGTCTTTGCCAACGGCGCTTATCTTCTTCAGGGCCTCGATTGCAACGCCGGTAATGGAAGTGTCCCTTATCGGCTCCGCTATCTCGCCGTTTCTGATGACGTAGCCCTCCTGGATTCCAACCTGGAATGCCGAGTTAAGCTGGGCCTGGCCTCCGCGGAAGTCGACGACGTAGTAGCCGAACTTGATGTCCTCTATCAGCTCCTCGAAGGAGTGGTCACCCGGCTCGAAGAGGGTGTTGCGCATCCTGATTATCGGCGGGTAGCGATAGCTCTCGGCTCTGGCGTGGCCGTTCGGCTCCATGCCCCACTTGTGGGCATACTCGCGGTTGAGCATTATCTCCTTGAGGATACCGTTCTCGATTATGTGGATGTCCTTGACCGGAACACCCTCGTCATCGTACTTGTCGTTTCCAAAGCCGCCGTCAACGTAGCGCTCACTCATCGTGACGTACTCCGGGGCGATCTGCTTTCCAATCAGGTCCTTGAAGGGCGAGTTTATCGTCAGGTCAGCCTCGGCGAGGTGACCGAGTGCCTCGTGGGCTATGATTCCAACGACTATTGGGCCCGCAACAATCGGCCACTCGCCGCGCTTCGGGGCGACTCCTTTCAGCTGGCTGTGCATCTTTCTCAGTAAGCGCTCCGTCACCTTCTCGTTGGGTTCCCTCTCGGTCATAAGCTCCCAGCCGTAGTCAACTGAACCAATGCTGTCCCTCGCCATCGCGAGCTTTCCGTCGGCCTTGCCGGTGACGTAGGTTCCCTGGTAGAGGTAGTTGTAGTCCCACTCTATCCTCATCCCCTCGTTTGTGAGGAGTATCTTCCTTCCCCCTCCGTCCTCGTAGCGTATCTGGACGCTCTTAACCGCGCTGTCCTCTTTGAGGAGCCTCTCAAGCTCCCTGAGGTGGTTGACCTTCTCCTCGATGTCCACCTCGCGGGGCTTAACGCGCATCTTGCTCTCAACGAAGTCCTCGACTGGCTTTATCTCAGCCAGCTCTATCTTCTCATTC
>JALVWX010000126.1:1336-2128 GCA_027023165.1 Thermococcus sp.
CGCAGCCTTGGCTAATTTGTACGCTTCTTCGATCTTCTTCTCGAGGTTTGAGAGGTCGCTCGTCGAGGCGAAGCCCCATGCTCCATCGGCCAGGACTCTTATGGCAACGCCCCTGTGGAGCTTTCCGGTGAAGCTCGTAAAAACTCCGTCCTTGAGGCCCAAAGTGGCCTTCTTCAGGTCTTCATAGCGCAGCTCTATGTAGTCCGCCTTCAGGTTCTCATCCGCCCACCGAAGGGCCTTTTCAAGTGCTTCCATGGCCACCACCGTTTACATGTGCTCGCTGACGACTCGAAAGCGACCTATAAAAGTCTTTTGAGTGCTTCGATGGGAGTCGAAAGGAGAACTCCAAGTGTTACATAGGCCAATGGTGAAGACGTTAGAACCAGCCGATTTTGGGCTTCTTTCAAGCGAAAGTGTTATGTAGGATGAAGGAAAAATTTCCGTGTGAAAGCCCCGGGTGATGCCCGATGAGAGAGGGGGATAAGGCATCCCTTCTCCTAACGAGCGTCTTCTTGATTCTGCTCCTCTCGTTAGTCTGGAGTGGCAATGGACAGTACGAAACCAAGCTGAAGATATCGCTCTCCCTCATTCTGTCCGTGGGAATAATGGTCGGAACGGTTCTCGCAGTCCAGCGGTGGACTAAAAGCAACGTACTGGCACACACCGCGGGCCTTGTCGTCTTTGCTCTCGGCTACGTTCTCTCAGGCTATTTTGTGCTCGGGAAAGTCGATGCAACAACCACCGTAGCTGGCCTTACCATTGGCCTTCTGCTAATCCTGCTCGGAAGATGGG
>JALVWX010000127.1 GCA_027023165.1 Thermococcus sp.
TGGTGCCCTCCTTATCTCCCCCTCAAGCTTTGCCTGAAACCTGTCGTCGAGCTTTCCGATGTCGTGGAGGAACGCGTGCTTGAGCAGACAGCCCTCGAGCCCCTCGTCGTGCGGTATCCTCTGGAGCAGTTCGCGCGCGATCCTCTCGACGCCCCTGGAGTGCTCGTAAAGGCTTTTATCGGGCTTGGCCTTCCGCCTTTTCATCAGGTTGAGCAGTTCCACCCACTCCATTCCTCACACCCAGCAGAAGTCCCTGTATGCGCATCTCCTGCAGTAAGGCTTCCTCTCCGCCTTTGGAGGGGTCTCAAGGGATATAACCCTTTCGATGTCCGCTATGGCCTCCTCCAAGACTGCCACGTCTTCCTCGGACAGGATGATGTCTTCCCTCTTTCCTTCCTCCGGATAGGCCATGACCCCCCGCGCCTCGGTGCCGGCCTTTTTCAGCAGGTAGAGGTAGTACTTCAGCTGCCACTTCGCCGGTTCCTCGAGCTTTGAGCTCTTCTTGACCTCCACGACCTCAACACCGTCTCCTTTGAGGACGACGTCGAGCTTAGCATCGCCCAGCATAACCTCTTTCCAGCTCCTCTCGTAAGCTTCCCTGTGTATGAGTCTACCGATGAGTATGTCCTCGTTCTCAAAGTCGAACTGCAGTCCCCTTGAGAAAAACCACAGCTCCCTCTTGCAGGTGAAGTAGTACTGAACCATAACGCCCGTGACCCTCAAATTATCTCCTCCACAGGGCTTTTGTCCACGCCGATGACGTGGAGGTTGAACCCGTCGTTTGGAAGCTCGTATATCAGCACGGAGTCCTCGCCGTCTATCATCCCCTCAAGCGTCCTCTTTATCTCGTAGAGCTGGGCCCTGCTCACCTCCCCCTCGAAGACACTGTTCTGGCGCCAGTGGAGGTGGGTCCTCAGAAAGCGGTGAACCTTTGCAACGCGCTTAACGTCGACGTCGTAGACGACTATTACGTACATCACCACCACGCCCGCAGGGATTTGTACTTTTTGTCCCCCAATAGGTGCTTGACGAAGGAGTAGCCCTCGAGCCTTACCATGTAGCGGACGGAGACCTTCCTCTTGAACCGCGGGTGAAGAACCTTTTTGTCCAGCTCACCGTTCAGCTCGCTCAGGAAGACCTTCAGGCCCTCGCGGTTGAGCATCACCCCCACGTCCCTCTCGAAGTGCTCCTCCCGTATTTGCCGCCTGTTGATAAGCCTGAGTATGACGCGGAAGACCGTTATCGGCTTGAAGATGTCCGCGAGGTCGAGGGCGAGTGAATAGCGCCTCTCAAGGGGCTCGTGGAGGTAGCTGATGGCAGGATGGAGGTAGGTCTTCCTTATCTCCGAGAGGACGACGGTGTAGAGGATGGAGTTGCCGAGGCTTATTAGGGCGTTCACCTCGTCCTTTGGGGGCCTTCTGTTCCGCTCCTTGAAGTCGAAGTGCTTGAGGAAAGTGGCGTAGACCGAGTAGAACTCCCTCCAGAGCTGGCTCTCGACGCCCATGAGCTCCGCCGGACTATCACCTTCAACCGCCATCCCCTCTATCCCTCCCCTGTCCGCCCTCTGGGACCTGAGAAACGCCATCATCGAGGCCTTTATCCCCTCGAGGAACTGCCGCGCTATGTAGAGCCTCCTATCTGGATCGAGGTAGTGCTCGGACTGCTTTACCACAACGGTACCGCTCACCTGCCCTTCGACCGGCATGTAGGAACCCCTGTAATAGCCGTACTTGTTGTAGAAGTGAACGGGGACGTTCTTCTCGGAGAGGAGCTTTATGGCCCCGCTCGTCAGGCTGACCGGCTTGAAGCAGTGGATCTCGCTGGTGGAGTTAACGGGGATGGCCCTCTTTCCGTTCTCGTTTTCGAGGAAGAGCGTGTTGCCCCTCCTCTCGAGGACGCCCATCTGGGTTATATAGACTGGACGCTTCATGGAAACCACCCACAGGCCATTCCCGGCGGCTTCCACAGCCTGATGGCAAAACACCGCCAGTTTGGCACGATCACGTTCCACGGAAACACAACATATTAGCCCGGCCACTTGAGATTAGAAAACCCTTCTTTCCACACAATTCTGTCCTACGGAAACGCATTCCTCGCCGGGGCCGCACGGATACC
>JALVWX010000128.1 GCA_027023165.1 Thermococcus sp.
AGTTTGCCCTCCTTCCTCAGCTGGTTGATGTGTCTGCTTATCGTGTAGTATGCCATGTAGATGGTCGAGTCGCTCAGGCTCTCGATTACCCACTCCGGGTCCCAGGGCAGGGGCGTTCCCAATCCAACTTTCCTCGCGCAGGCCTTCTTGTCTAGCCACTCTATTACGGCCTCGAACTGTGCCCTTCTGCTCTCCGGGTAAATCGTCATGTTTGCTAAAGCCTCTCTCGCCTTCTCCTTCCACTCTGGGTTACCGTAGTCGATGAACCACTGGTCGTGGATTATCTTGATGACTGCCTGGTTGCCAAAGCGCGAAATGACTGGCTTCTCTGCGAACTCGTACATTATCTCGGCTATGCCATTCTCCATCAGTTCTTTCGCGATGAGGTCCTTTACCTCCTGCACGGGTTTTCCGGCGTAGGGTTCTATCTTAAAGCGTCCCTTGTGGTACTCTGCCTTGTAGATGGTCTTGGTCGCTTCCTCAAGCTTTTCCTTGTCCTTCTGGCTCTCGATTCCAAGCTTCTCAATTTCTTCGACCGCTGGAAAGTCCCCGTAACCCTCGAGCTCAATCAGCGATATGTATGTTATGTCCTCCAGAACGCGCGGGTCTATGTCGTACTTCAGCAAGAGCTCGGTCTCCTTCTTCAGGTCCTCAAGCGCGACGTGGTCGAAGGGAGCGTGGGCTGGAACGCTCATGACTACCCCAGTTGCGTTGTCCGGGTCCACGAACTCCGCGGGGAGGATTATGACCTCGTCGCCGGTTACCGGGTTCTTCACGTATTTGCCGATGAGTCTCTCGCCCTTGAACTCCTCTATGACCTCTATCTCCCTGTCCTGGAAGGAGAGCTTGTATGCCGCTTCCTTGCTGACTATCCATGTCTCTTCCTTTTCACCGCGCCTGACCTTCGCCTTGACGTAGGTCGCGTTGGGGTTCAGCCACATGTTTGTGACACCGTAGACTGTCTCGGGTCTGAGGGTCGCGGCGGGGAGGTATACAACTTCACCGTTCTCCTCGAGGATGAACTTGATTATGACGTACTCCAGGATTTGAACGTCTTCACCCTCCATTATGTCGTGGTCTCCGAGCGGCGTACCGACGACGGGGTCCCAGCGGACGCGGTGCGCCCCCTTAACGACAAGCCCCATGTCCTTGAGCGTCCAGAACTGCCATTCGATAAACTTGCTGAAGGGCGGGAACAGCGAAGTCGTGTGGAACTCGCGCGTCCAGTCAACGCTAAAGCCGGCCCTTATGAAGGTCTCCTTTGCGGACTTCATGAAGTACTTGACTATCTCCTTCGGGTCTTCGAACTTCCAGAGGATTTCCTCGGGAACCTTGTAAACGTCACGGTAGATGTGTATCGTCTTGGGGTCGCGGTTCTTTATTCTCTCGGCGATACCGACTATCGGCGCTCCGGTGATGTGCCATCCCATAGGGAAGAGCACGTTGTAGCCCTGCATTCTCTTAAAGCGCGCTATAACGTCTGGAATCGTGTAGGTTCTCGCGTGGCCGACGTGAAGATGGCCCGAAAGATATGGAAAGGCTACCGTTATGTAGAACTTCTTCTCCTTGGGCTTGGCTTTTCTGTCGGGTTCGAAGATTCTCTCCTCTAACCAGCGCTTCTGCCACTTCTCCTCAATGGCCTTGAAGTCGAGCTCAGCCATTCCTAAAACCTCCCTTTGTCTTTAATTTTCCCAGAAGAGAGTTATGAATAGGGGGGTTATCGGTGAAATCAGACACCGCTGAGATTCCGACGGAGAAGACACTCCCCCCTCATCGGCATCGGAACGGGTAACGGGATTGGGTATTTAAGGTTTTTGGAAAACCTCCCGGAGCCATTGTTTTTCCCTCCGCCTCCAAAACTGTTATATACCGGCAAAGCCAACGAGAATTACAGTGAAGGCGAGTAATTTATCGTCGGGGTGACCTCCGTGAGGAGCCTCCAAGTTCTGTCCCTCGTCCTTTTGATGCTCCTGTCCGCTGCAGCCCCCTGGAGTGTTGGGGCTCAGGGAAATCAGATCGTAAAGCCCGGCGCCTACTTCCTCTACGTCGCCAGGACCAACGAGTCCGTTAACGAGTCCTCCCTCCTGAGTGCCCTCGGCTCCGGAAACATGT
>JALVWX010000129.1 GCA_027023165.1 Thermococcus sp.
CAAAGCCGATTATTGTGACCTCGTCATCTCCATAGAGCTCGCCGTAAATCTTGTTCAGCTCTCTGAGGAGTTCCTTCACGTCCGAAAAGCCGTCGAGCTTTGCATCTTCGTTGGTCAGCTCCTTCACTTTTTTTCTCTTGACCCTTGTGATTTTCACCTTCGCTATAGCCGTATCGCTTGGAGTTATGACGAGATAGACCTCGCTTCCCGGCTTGGCCTCGTAGTTCCCGTAGCGTATCGTCGTTACCTTGTCTCCCCTGAGGATTCTCGATTTGTAAGAGCTATCAATCAGCATGAACTTCCGAATCTGGACCGGCTTCGCTCTCCTCAAGGTTCAGCCCCCTTATTATTTCTGGCAGTTCTTCGAGCGAGCTTATCGTGAAGTCGGCGTAGTCAAGGTACTCAAGCTCCCTCTCGGCGTATTTCCCGTAGCGGAACCAGACGGTCCGCATGCCCACGTTTTTGGCCCCGTAGATGTCCGAGTAGAGCCTGTCCCCCACCATGAGGGCATTTTCAGGCTCCACGCCCATCTTCCGGATGGCCTTTCTGAATATTTTGGAGTGGGGCTTCTTAACGCCCAGGGAGTCTGAGATAAACACCTCATCGAAGTAGGGGTCGAGTTCGAGGCGGAGTATCTTCTCCCACTGCTTTATGGGATCCCCGTCGGTGATTATGGCGAGTCTGTAGCCGTCCTTTTGGAGTTTCAGCAGGAGTCGCCTTACTCCCCTGACCGTCCTCAAGTAGGCGAACTTGGTGTTGTGGTAGGAGATGACGCCCGCGGCGACGAGTTTGGGGTCGTAGGGGACCTCCAGCCTTCTCAGGAGGTAGTCGAAGTGCCTGCCGAAGTTGCTCCCGTACTCGTTTATCAGCTCGAGAAGCTCGCCGTAGGCCGTATCGAAGTCAACCGGAAGGCCATGGCGCACCATGTTCTCTATCGCGTTCCGGCGCGCCATCTCGGCCAGCCTCGTGGTGTCAACGATTGTGTCATCCAGGTCAAAGAACACGATCTCTATCATCCCGCTCCCCATCCTCCTTCGCACGAGGGATATTTAACCCTTCCCGATGTCGAGGTACGGCCCCTTTGAGGCCTGTGCCTTCATCCGCCTGTAGGCCCTGAAGTACTCGTCCTCCTCGAGCCACTCCTCAATGAGGTCGTCGAGGGTTCTCTCGAGTGATATTGGTGTCGTGGATACGAAGATTATTCGCCCGAGCTTGAGCGGCCTTACTGCCGAGATAACGCGTTTTATGAAGTCGTTTGGGCCGTGCATGATGAGGAACTTCCTCTCGTGCCAGTTACCGCTTCCCTCCGGCTTTTTCTCGACTACCTCCTTGAGCTTCCAGCCCAAGCATTCCTCTGGAACCTCGTGGACCTCGGCATCCCTGAGGGCTTCTCTAATCGCCTCAACTTCCTCTTCAGGAAAGCCTACTAGAAAAACGGCCTCATCCATTCAGCATCACCCTTATCTTTTCCATCAGCCTGTCCATGACCTCGCCCGCCCCTCCCCGGATGAAGAGGTCCGCTATCGGCGTTATCCCGCTCCTCTCGACGTTGACCTCTATGACCTTACCCCCGTGCTCCTTGACGATGTATGGAATGTATGCCGCTGGATAAACGACCCCGCTCGTGCCGATAACGACCACAACGTCGGCCCTTTCAGCGAGGTTAAAGGCCTCCTCCAGGGCATCCTTCGGAAGGGCCTCCCCGAACCAGACCACGTCTGGCCTTAAGAGAGAGCCACAGAGGGGACACTTCGGAAGGTCTTTCTCCACCAAGAACTTCTCCAGCCGGCCGCTCTCCTTCAGATTCTCCGTGTATGAGCAGGAGGTGCACCTAACGCGGAAGATGTTGCCGTGAAGCTCCACCACGTTCCTACTACCGGCCTCGCGGTGAAGGTCGTCGACGTTCTGCGTTACCACAGCCTTCAGAATCCCAATCCTCTCGAGTTCTGCGAGGGCGTAGTGGGCGGAGTTCGGTTTTGCCTTCCTTATCAGGTCCATTCTCCACTTGTAGAAGCTCCAGACGAGATATGGGTCCTTTTTGAATGCCTCCGGAGTGGCAAGCTCCTCAGGCCGGTGCTTTTTCCACAGCCCGTTAAAGCCCCTGAAGGTCGGAACGCCGCTCTCGGCGCTTATTCCTGCACCGGTGAAGGCTATCGCGAACCTCGACTTCACCAGCAGTCTGGCGGCTTCTTCCAGCATGTTATTAGCACTTCGGGAGACCTTAAAAATCCTGCCCGTCCTTTGGGGATCTTGCCCCTCCAATCGAATGATTTTTGAAAAAATGTTCACGTTCTCGTGCGAGGGTTTAAATTGTGTCCATGCATACATTTGGCTGAGGTGAGATCATGCCGGTTACAGACGGCACCCCAAAGAGCAAGGTCACCACTTCACACGGTCGCTACTACGCCGAGAGGATGGCGCTGGCGAGACGGAAGAAGCTCAGGCACAGGGTGACTCTCCTCCAGCTCGTGAGGAAGCGGAAGGGGATAGCCGCCCTCAGGACGAGCACGATAAGGGTTGAGAAGAGACACATAACTAGGGGAGAAGCCCTCGCGATACTCGTGGGGACGCAGATAGGTGCCGGGGTTCTGGGACTGCCCTACGCCGCCAGTAAAGTAGGTCTCATACCCGCATTGGGCGTCCTCATTGGTGTGATGTTCCTCATGCTCGGGACGGCCTTCATAGTCCTGAAGCTCAGCGCCGCCATGAACGGTGCCCAGATGAGTACCGCCGCAAGCAGAACCCTTGGAAAAGCCGGCGGGTGGTTCATGTACGTGAGCATCTTCATAATGAGCTTCGGCGCGCTTCTGGCATACATAGCGGGCATGGGAAGCGTGTTCCAGAGCCTCTTCGGGATAAGCGATACCCTCGGCGCGGCCATCTTCTGGGTCCTGGCCTCCTTCGTCGTCTACCGCGGCCTTGAGGCGAGCGGAAAGACGGAGCTGATCATGAGCTACATAATGCTCGCCCTCTTCCTCGGGGTTACGCTCATGCTCGCACCCCACGCGAAGCTCTCCAACGGCCTCTACGTTGACTGGGGTGGACTGCTCAGCATAACGGGCGTTGCCATCTTCGCCCTCGGCTGCCACACGGTCATTCCCGATGTTTACAAGGGCCTCGGAAGCTACGAGGAGACGAAGAAGGTTGTCGTGTTGGCCTTTCTGATCCCGACGGCGATATACGCGATCTTCATGGCGGCCTTCCTGCTGGTCTTCGGAAGGAACACGCCCCAGATAGCGACCCAGGGGCTTCAACTCCTATACGGGAGGCTCGGCAACGTCGTCGGCAACCTCATACCCCTGCTCGCGATAACGACGAGCTACATAGGCATAGCCCTGGCACAGCAGAGCAACAGCGAGGAGTTCGTGAGGATGAGGAGGCCTTACGCTTGGGCGCTTACGGTGATCCCACCGGCGCTTATCTACTTCGCGGGCGTCAGAAACTTCGCCGACGTTCTGGCCTTTGCCGGCGACACCGGAGACATGCTCGCATTCATCGTGCTGCCGATACTGATGTGGCTCGCCTACCGCTTTAAAAGGCGCTGAGCCTTCTTTTCTTTCCCAGATTGATGTACATTCCTGGACACGTGAACACCTTCGGTAAGATTTATATTCCCGGCGTTCAAATCTCCATCGAGGTGTTTGCGATGGCCGAATATAGGGAATACCGCGACAAAGTCCTGGAGTTTATTGAAGACCACGAGAACTGGAGGAAGCACACGATAAACCTCATAGCGAGCGAAAACGTGACTTCCCCGAGCGTTACGAGGGCAGTTGCAAGCGGTTTCATGCACAAGTACGCCGAGGGCTGGCCGAGGCAGCGCTACTACCAGGGTTGCAAGTACGTCGACGAGGTCGAGCTTATCGGTGTTGAACTCTTTACCAGACTTTTCGGGAGCGACTTCGCCGATTTGAGGCCCATCTCCGGAACCAACGCCAACCAGGCGGTCTTCTTCGGCCTTACCCAGCCTGGAGACAAGGCGATAGTTCTCCACACCAGCCACGGAGGCCACATAAGCCACATGCCCTTTGGTGCCGCTGGAATGCGCGGCCTTGAAGTCCACACCTGGCCCTTCGATAACGAAGCCTTCAACATCGACGTTGACAAGGCCGAGAAACTCATCCGCGAGGTCGAGCCAAAGATAGTCGTCTTCGGCGGTTCACTCTTCCCGTTCCCGCACCCGGTCAAGGAGCTGGCTCCTGTTGCGAAGGAGGTTGGTGCCTACGTCATGTTCGACGCAGCCCACGTACTGGGCCTTATAGCCGGCAAGCAGTTCCAGGATCCGCTCCGCGAGGGCGTTGACATAATCACCGCCTCGACCCACAAGACCTTCCCGGGACCGCAGGGTGGAATAATCCTCTACAAGCGCTTTGGCGAGACCGAGGAGATAGCCAAGCTCCAGTGGGCCATCTTCCCCGGTGTGCTGAGCAACCACCACCTCCACCACATGGCCGGAAAGGTCGTTACCGCCGCCGAGATGCTTGAGTACGGTGAGCGCTATGCGGCTCAGATAGTCAAGAACGCAAAGGCCCTGGCCGAGGCTCTTGCTGAAGAGGGCTTCAAGGTCATCGGTGAGGACAAGGGCTACACCGAGAGCCACCAGGTTATAGTTGACGTCAGCGACCTGCACGAGGCCGCTGGAGGATGGGCGGCACCTCTCCTCGAGGAAGCCGGCATAATCCTCAACAAGAACCTCCTCCCGTGGGACCCGCTTGAGAAGGTCAACACCCCGAGCGGCCTGCGCATAGGCGTCCAGGAGATGACCCGCGTTGGAATGATGGAGGACGACATGAAGGAGATCGCCCACTTCATGAAGCGCGTCCTCCTCGACAGGGAGGACCCGAAGAAGGTCAAGCGCGACGTCTACGGCTTCCGCGCCGAGTTCCAGAAGGTCTACTACGCCTTCGACCACGGACTGCCTCTCAGGGAGTGATGGCCTTTTTCCTTTATCCTTCATCCTGCTTTTCAGAGGATTCGAGTTTTAGGGTCTTGGTTGGAGTTTCTACGATGTTGAGGAAATTTCGTTGGAAATTTCTTAAGAAAAAGTTATAAACCGTCTTTTCCACGGCTTTACAGCGGTGCCTGGCCTTCATAATCCATGCACCCCTCCGGCACCGCTCACTCTGACCAAGGGGGCTTGAATAAGGGCTTAAATCAGCCACTTGAATAATTTCCCCAACGATTAAAATTTAGAATAATCCTATCACTGCCGGAATAAGGCCCTCAATCCAGGGCTGAAATAAAAGCTTGAACAAGGGGTTTAAATGAGGCGCTCCAATCAGCCCTGAAACCTGCTCGTTTCTGCTTCAAACTCCTTTGAAGCGTTGGGAAGGGTTAAAAGGAATCCCGTGTAGTTATGTTGGGTGATACCGTGAGGAAGGTTGTTCCGGTGCTTCTCGTACTGCTCTTAGTGCCCGTGGGCTACTACATAGGCACGCAGGGAAAGGCGAGCGGCTCCACTGGGCATAAAGGCTCCTCTGAAATCAGCTTCCGGGCGGAGAACCTTTCGGTAGTGATGAATCTGGACCGGAGTTCTTATACAGCAAACGACACACTGCGACTTACGATGATCAACAGGGGTAAGCTGAACGCCACGACGGGCTACGGCTTCAGGCTCTACCGCCTCGAGAACGGAAAGTGGGTCGAGGTGCCTGTCAGGATGATGTTCATCCAGACGGCCGTGATAATACCTCCGGGAAAAGAGTGGGAGCAGAGGGTAAAGCTCTCCGACTTGGAACTCACGCCGGGCCACTACAAGATAGTCAAGAGCGTGATCCTCTCTGACCAGAAGACGCACAACGCGGTGAGCATGGACGTGGGCGCGGAGTTCGACGTGAGATGAAGGTGATGGTGAAAAGGACAACCCATTCTGTCCGACATCTCCTTTTTTCACCCCGGCGTGCCCTTGAGGCGGCTGTTCTGATGGGTGTGGGGGAGTAGTTTGAGCCACCACAGAAGCAAAACTTTTTATCCTCCTCATACATACCCAGCCCTCGGCTAAAGGGGTGAGAAAAATGAAGTTCTGCCCGAAGTGCGGTAACCTCATGCTCCCAGACAGGAAGAGAAAGGTCTGGGTCTGTCGCGTCTGCGGTTACGAGGAGCCTTTTGACGAGGAGAAGGACAGGGAAAAGACGAGGATCACCCAGAAGGTCGAGCACAAGCCTGACGAGGGAATCATCGTTGTAGAACAGGATGTCGAGACCCTCCCCACGACGAAGGTAACCTGCCCGAAGTGCGGTAACGACACCGCATACTGGTGGGAGATGCAGACCAGGGCGGGAGACGAACCGAGCACGATATTCTATAAGTGCACCAAGTGCGGCTATGTCTGGAGGGCCTACGAGTGAGGGAGGAAGAGCTGAAGCTCGAGACGCTCTGCAGGCTTGCGAGAAAAGCACTGAAGGAGCTTGATGAAGCCTACAAAAGAATCCCCGAAACGGACAACGGAAAAGCTTATTTATTCCGCGGGAAAGAGAGGGTTAGGATGATGCTTGATATACTTGAGGAGGGATAAAGATGCCGTTCGAGATAGTTTTCGATGGAGCCAAGGACTTTGCGGACCTTATTGCCACCGCGAGCAACCTCATAGACGAGGCCGCCTTCAAAATCACCGAAGAAGGAATAAGCATGCGCGCCATGGACCCCAGCAGGGTCGTGCTCATAGACCTTAACCTCCCGGAGAGCATATTCTCCAAGTACGAAGTTGAGGAAGCGGAAACCATAGGCATCAACATGGACCACTTCAAGAAGATACTCAAGCGCGGAAAGGGAAAGGACACGCTCATCCTGAGGAAGGGCGACGAGAACTTCCTGGAGATAACCTTTGAGGGCACCGCCAAGAGGACCTTCCGCCTTCCGCTCATAGAGGTTGAGGAGCTTGAGCTTGACCTGCCCGAGCTTCCGTTCACTGCTAAAGTCGTCGTCCTCGGCGAGGTTCTCAAGGAGGCCGTTAAAGATGCCTCCCTCGTCAGCGACGCGATGAAGTTCATAGCGACCGAGAACGAGTTCGTCATGAAGGCCGAGGGCGAGACCAACGAGGTCGAGATAAAGCTCACCCTTGAGGACGAAGGCCTGCTCGACCTCGAAGTGGAAGAGGAGACCAAGAGCGCCTACGGAATAAGCTATTTGGCGGACATGCTCAAGGGCATCGGGAAGGCCGACGAGGTGACGGTCCGCTTCGGCAACGAGATGCCGCTCCAGATGGAGTACTACATAAGGGACGAGGGCAAGCTCGTCTTCCTCCTCGCGCCGCGCGTCGAGGACTGATTTTCTTTTCCTTCATTCATCCGCGGGGGAGTAGCAATGGACATCGTCAAGCTCAGGGAGCTTCTCGAGGGCGAGCTTTCTTCCCATGAGCTAACGGAGGTTGGAGGGGAGTTCTACCGGGAGTTCGAGAGCCTCGTGAAGGCCCTCAAGCTCGGCGCCGAAAGCTCCCATGAGCGGGGAGAAGACGTTGAGGAACGGCTTTACCTGGCCCAGCTCGAGATAGCTGAAAAGCTAGCCCGCGAGATAATCAAAATCCGCCTCCACAAGCTCGTTGACCTCGCCGTTGAGGGTCTCCCCGGTGAGATGACCGAAGAGGAGAGGCGGATCTTTGCGGTTCTGCGGACTTTCGCCGAGCGCGGCGAACTTCCAGAGTCCCTACCCCCTGGGACGGCGACACTTCTCCCAGAGGAATCGCCCGGTGAGACGGTCTCTGAGAAACCCTCTGGAAAAGCAGTTCCGCGCGAGGCTTACATCGTTCTGATCGACCTTCCGCGGATTCTCGATCCGGGGCTGAGGGAGTACGGACCCTTCCGTGCGGGAGACATGGCGGTCCTTCCGCGGGAGATTGGAAGGGTTCTCCTGGAGAGAAACGCCGCTGAGAGAATCAGGATTACCCCGTGATGGAAATGCCCTTCTCCGCCTGCATGAGAGACTGCTACGACACCTGCTCGATGGTGAGCGAGCTGAAGAACGGAAGGCTCAGGGTTAGAGGTAACCCGGAACACCCGATAACCACGGGCTTTCTCTGTCCAAAGGGCGCCCTTCTCCCGAAGTGGTTCCACTCAAAAGACAGACTTAGGAAACCGTTAATCCGAACCGGTGAGAGGGGAAGCGGAAAGTTCAGAGAAGCGAGCTGGGAAGAGGCGATAGACCTCGTAGCCGGAAAGCTGAGGGAGATTATTGCAAGGCATGGGAGCGAGAGCGTTCTCGTTTATCAATACGCGGGCGACAGGGGTGTCGTGAACTACGCCTTCCCGCTCAGGCTCTTTCACTACCTCAACGCTTCCACGCTCGATTACGGAATCTGCGACAGGGCCGGGCAGGAAGCTCTAAAGGACGTTTACGGAACGGCGGTTGGCCTCGACCCGGAGGAGCTCAAAAACCAGAGGCTAATCATTTACTGGGGAATAAACGCCTTCTGGACGAACCTCCACGGCTTCATGCTGGCCAGAAGAAGCGGTCTCGAAATATGGACCGTTGATGTAGTTAGAACTGAGACCGCAAAGAGAAGCAACAGGTTCTTCCAGGTAAGGCCCGATACTGACGTTCTCCTCGCTTTGGGAGTTGCCAAGGTGATAATCGAGGAAGGGCTTTATGACAGAGCCTTTGTCCGCGAGAACGTTTATGGTTTTGATGAATTCAGGAATTATGTAAAAACACTGTCGCTTGATTATGTAAGTAAAGAGACGGGCCTGAGCGTTGAGGATATAGAGGTCTTTGCCAGAGAATACGCCGAAAAGAGGGGCGTAATACACATCGGCTACGGCTTTCAGCGTTCTTTAGCTGGGGGTGAAGCGGTCAGGGCCATAGCGATGCTTCCAGCTTTAGTCGACCACCGTTTCGGTTTCATCTACGACATGAAGACGATAGACAAGAGCTACGCCGAGGGGGCCTTTCTAAGGACTAGGCCTGCTAGAAGAATCCCACAGATGAAGCTGGCTGAGCACATCGAAAAAGGAGATGTTAAGTTCCTTTACGTATACAACTCAAATCCCCTCGCGAGCCTGCCGAATCAGAACAGGTTGAGGAGGGCTTTGAAGGAGAGCGACGTCTTCGTCGTCACACACGACATCTTTTTGACAGATACGGCCCTCTACTCAGATGTTGTTCTGCCGGCGAACACCTTCTTTGAGAGACTTGACATAGCCGACAGCTACTACCACCGCTACGTGGCTTTAAACGAACCCGTTGCAAAGCTCTATGGGAAGGGTAACAGCGAGGTTACGAGACTGCTTGCGAGGGCGTTGGGCATTAAAAATCCCCACCTTTACGAGAGCGACGAGGAGGTTATAAGAAAAATCCTCGAGCTTAACGGCCTAAGCTGGGAAGAGCTGA
>JALVWX010000130.1 GCA_027023165.1 Thermococcus sp.
CATGCACTACGGCCCGGTTTATGGCTACGTGCCGTTTAGGGCTAGGGCCGATGAGCTCCCGCATAGAATCAAGGAGTGGGACTTCAGGCTAATCAGGAGAATCCTTGACTTCGACGTTGACGGTCTCTTCAGGGAACTTCGCGAGATGAGGCACACGATGTGTGGGCCCGGTGGCGTTGGAACGGCGATAGTCTACTCGCGCCTCGCTGGAGCGGTTGAGGCCGAGCTCCTGCACTACACGACGAGCTACGAGGTCAGCAGGAGCACCGAGGCGGTAGTTGGCTACGCGAGTATAGTGATGAGGAAGTGAGCACCAAAAGCCACATAAACTTTCTTTTTCTGTTCAATTATGGGGGTCAAAAATGAGGGTTCTAGCTTCAGCACCCGCTAAAATTATCCTCTTCGGCGAGCACAGCGTTGTCTATGGAAAGCCTGCCATTGCTGCCGCGATAAACCTGAGGACCTACGTCAGGGCCGAATTTAACGATTCGGGCAGAATAAAGATAGAGGCGAGGGACATAAAGACTCCCGGCCTCATAGTCTCCTTTTCGGAGAACGAGATCTACTTCGAGAGCGACTACGGAAAAGCGGCAGAAGTTCTCAGCTACGTCCGTCAGGCGATAGAACTTGTGAAAGAAGAGGCCGATAAAAACGGGGCTGGGATAACGGTCTCCATAACCTCCCAGATTCCAGTTGGTGCCGGCCTTGGCTCGTCGGCGGCAGTTGCGGTTGCCACGATAGGGGCGGTTTCAAAGCTTCTCGGTCTGGAACTCACCAACGAGGAGATAGGGAAGCTTGGCCATCGCGTCGAGCTACTCGTTCAGGGGGCCTCAAGCGGAATAGACCCGACGGTTTCCACCATAGGCGGCTTCATCCACTACGAGAGGGGAAACTTCGAGTATCTGCCCTTTGTGGACCTCCCTGTGGTGGTGGGTTACACAGGCTCAAGCGGCTCGACGAAGGAACTGGTGGCGATGGTGAGGGAGACCTATGAGGAGATGCCCGAGATCGTTGAGCCGATACTGCTGGCCATGGGAAAGGTCGTTGAGAAGGCAAGGGAGACCCTCCTGTCAGGGGTGGAGGGGGAAAAGAAGCTCCTCCGCCTCGGAGAGCTGATGAACATAAATCACGGCCTTTTAGATGCCCTTGGCGTCTCCACCAAGAAGCTCAGCGAACTCGTTTATGCTGCTAGAACCGCCGGAGCCCTGGGAGCAAAAATAACCGGTGCCGGCGGCGGTGGATGTATGTACGCGTTAGCTCCAGAGAAGCAGAGCGAAGTGGCAACGGCCATAACAATAGCCGGCGGAACGCCGATGATAACCGAGATAAGCAGGGAAGGGCTTCGAATAGAGGAGGTGATACCGTGATAATAGTTAAGCTCGGCGGGAGCGTTTTCAGCGACAAGAAAGGTAATCCGGAAAACTTCAGGGAGAAAGTCGTCCGCTCAATAGCCCGGGAAATCGGAGAGTTCTATCCGGGGGAGGATTTCATCGTTGTCCATGGTGGGGGCAGTTTTGGCCACCCATACGCTGAAGAGTACGGAATCCGGAAGGGCTTCGTGGGGCTTTCGGGTGATGCCCTGCTCTGGCGCAAAAAAGGGTTCTCACTCACTCACCATGCGATGCTCAGAGCGAGCATGGAAATAGTGGAGGCGTTCATTGAGGAGGGTTTGCCTGCCGTTTCGGTCTCAAGCTCCTCCGTTTTCCTTATGGACTCCAATAGGGTTGCCTACGGTGACGTTGAACCCGTGAGGAAGCTGATAGAGGCCGGTTTCATTCCCGTCCTCTTCGGCGATGTGGCAGTTGACCTTGCCAGGGGCGTTGACATACTCTCCGGCGACCAGATAGTTACCTACCTTACAAAGCTCTTCAGGCCGAGGAAGGTCGTTTTCCTGATGAGCGTTGACGGCATCTACGACGGAAAGCCCGGGGAGGGGACCCTGCTCTTTGAAATCTCCTCCGGGGAAATCGACGGCCTCATAGAGCGCCTCAAGAAACTTTCTGGCCCAGACGGTGACGTCACGGGGGGAATAATCAACAAGCTTAGGGAAGCAAAGGAGATAGCCCGCTTTTCCGAGGTCTGGTTCGTCAACGGTCTCGTCCCTGG
>JALVWX010000131.1 GCA_027023165.1 Thermococcus sp.
GTTTCGCAGTCTTCCTATACAAGGACACCAGTCTCTTTGATGAGGACACAAAGAACTACTTCGAGGAGGCTGATTCCTCCTCTTCCTCTTCTTCTGGAGGTGACTCCGAATGACCGCGGAGGCCGATTTCTGGAGTTGGGTCGCCTCTGAGAAGGTAAAGCTGGACAGGGTGCTTGAGCAGGCTGAGGAAGTGCCGGACTTGCTGACGTGGCTTGAGGAGGAGAAGGCCAAGGCGGAGAATTTGAGGTTTTCGTATTCGCTTCGCAACGAGCCCCTCAAGGCGGCTTACGAGGAGGGGCGGCTCGAGATAATCAACGCGGTTCTGAACAAGCTCAGGAGGGTGGGAGCATGAGGAGATGGTTTGCATACATTGAGGAGAGTTACGATCCGGAGTATCCAGACGGGCATGTGTTGATATATCCAAAACCGACGAGTTACGCCCTTAAGGGCGAACGGAAGCTCATGGAGATCGTGAAGATAACAACGGGAGAAGTGAAGACTGTCGCTCTGGTTGTTGGCCTTGGCTATGCCGACTTCAAGGACGAGGACGACTACAAGGAGCGCCTGCCTGCCGTCATTAAAAGGAAACTCCGCGAAGTCGGTATATCCCCATCTTCTCCAGAGCGCCGGGAGGGGAGGGTATGAAGATTAAGGCTCAACAGATTCGTTTTGGGGAGCTCTGGTACCGGGTGGAGTACGCTGAGCCAGTGACGTTCAAGGAGGCTCGCAGGGGTGCAATCAACCTCACTAAGAACTTCATTGAGATAACAAACCTCCTCATTGAGAAGCAGTTTGTTATGCTGAAGCCTGACGAGCTTGAGAAGCTCAAACGCGACCTTAACGCGATTGAACAGCACTTGAAGAAGCTTCAGAAGGAGTACATCAAAGCGATTGCTCTGAAAGAAGTTGCAGAGGGGGCCTCGCCATGATCCTCCGCACTCCCTCTGAAGCCGAGCGCGTGCTCGAGGCCTTGGAGGATGGCCCGGCTACGTTCTCGGAACTGGTGAGGAGGACGGGCCTTCCGGCTCACGATGTGGCCGGCGCTTTGGACCAGCTAGGCCGGAAGGGCCTCGTCGTCAAGGGGGAGTACTGGTTCGAGCTGGAGGTGAGGGCATGAAAGTGTTCCTCGTTGAGGTCTTCATCGGCTGGAATGGGCACTCTTACAGGGACAAGAAATTCTTTGCACTGCATCACTACGCCCTGGTCATGGCAGAGAACGCAGAATCAGCGGAGGCAAAGGCGTTAGAAGCTTTGAAGGACTACGTGGACGGTATTGGGAAAGCATCAGTCATTAAGGTCGAGAGTGTCAGGGAACTCAAGTGTGACGGCTGGCTGGTGCTGTGGAAGTACGACGACCACGGCGAACCGGCCATAATCAGCGATGTTGGGGCCTTCGACAACGCGAGCTATTCTGAGAAAGGAGAGTGCGAGGAGGCCTCGCCATGAACCGCGAGTTGTGGGTGCGCCTCGGCGCTGTGGGCTTCCGGCGAAGGACAGGAACGGAGTTCGTGGTCATAAGGAAGCTGAAGAGGGGCGGCTACTCGTACAGGTACGTGGAGCGGCTCTTCAGCGGGTACGTGCACTCCACGAAAACCCACCGCGTCCAGAGCTGGAGGGAGTTCCTCGAGACGGTGGATGCTCCGCTCGACTTCATCCTCGAGGCCCTCGAGAGGGCCGAGGAGAAGGAATTGTGGGGTGAGGAGCTCGAGGCGACGAGGGAGTTCCTTGACAGGGTGAAGGTGAAGAAGCGCGAGCTTCCCGAGCTTCACCAGACGACTCTCGCGGGGGTGTTCTCATGACTTTCCAGACGGCCCTCGAGCTGTACTCGGAGAACGAGCAGAGGGAAAGGCGCAGGATTCTCGCGGCGGCTCAGGGATTGAAGAAGCGCGTTCAGGCGTTTCAGAGGACCTACCACAAGGACATCATGCGTGAGGTCATGGAGGTTCTTTTAGGAGGTGGGGAGTGATGGTTGCCGCCCGGGCGGAGATGATTCAGCTTTCCGCGGACGCTGGAAGGCCGATTTACAAGCCGTTCTTTGATTACATGAGGCGCTCGCTCATGGACATGGAGAACAGGTACCTCTTCAGCGACTTGATTGAGTAC
>JALVWX010000132.1 GCA_027023165.1 Thermococcus sp.
GGGTAGGGAAGCCTTTAGGGCCTTCTCCTGCTTCTCCTTCACCTCAGGGTAAATCGCGTTTATGAGCTCGCGATGCCTCTGCAGGTTTCCAGTGAGGAGGAGAATCTCGTCTATGATTCCGTGGCCGTCCATGAACTTCCAGTAGAAGGCCTCGTGGTCTATTACCTCGGCTATCTTCTTCAAATCCTCCTCGGTCAGACCCTTGGACTTCTTTGCTATCTCAAGGTACTGGTAGAACTCAGGAGCCTTACTCCTGTCGCCTGTGCCCGCTATCGCCGGCAGGTGCTTTATCTTGTCCTCCACCTCGGGGTTTATGAAGCGAGCAACTTCCGTAGCAAGCATTCCGGCCGTTAGTTCGTAGTAGCCGCGCTTGATGTGGTGCGGGTTGACGTGGACGTCGACGTATTCGTCAACCTTCGCCCTGTCCTCGCTCACCCACTCGCGCGGGTCGTGGTGGTCTATGACGACTATCGGCACGCCATAAGCTCTTATCCTCTTGTATGCTGGAATGTCCTCGCTGGTTCCGCCGTTGTCCACGATGACAACCAGAGGCAGAGGGTCGCCGAACTTCTCATGGTCCTCAATCATGAAGATTATGTCCTTGAGCACGTCCTCTATCTCGTAGAACGGTGCCCTGCTCGGTCTTCTCTTGAAGAGCTTCCACCTGGCCCCGGAATCGGGCGAAATCTGCTCGATGAGCGGCACTATCGCGTACTCCAAAGCTAAACCGGAGGTGTAGCCGTCGGCATCGGAGTGGTGCCTCAGCAGAATCGGCCTGCCCTCGTATATCGCGCGCCTTATCATGAATGCCGCCTTCATTATCTTCGGCTTCAGCTTTTCGAGAACCTCGCTCTCAACGAGGAAGCCAACGTCCTGCGGCTGGGCACGCCTGTCAAGCTCCTCCTCTATGCGCCTTTTGACCTCTGCCGCCTCGAGACCCCAGAGGCGAACCATGTCGCTCGCCTCTATCTGAATCTCGCCGGAGTGGAAGGCTATCTTTCCAATGACCTCAACTATGTCGCCGACGTTGATGTTTGGGTAGGCCCTGACGCCTGGGGCCTCGAACGCGGCAACCCAGGTTATTCCGGTTCCGTCGGTTATCGTGAAGACCGTCGGCCCGCCGGTGACCTGTATCTGTGTCACCCTGCCGCGCAATCTAACCGTCTTGCCCGCCATGTCCTTGCTGAGGTCTTTGATGAGCGTCACAGGAAGTTCCTTCCTCACCACAACCTCCTTGTAGTGCTTGAGAGCCGACTCTATGAGATCCACTTCACGCTTGTCCGGCCTCACGTCGAGAACCTGAACGAGTATCTCCTCACCGGGCTTGTACTCCCTTCCACCGAGGAGGTCCTTCCGCTTTATAAGCCCGGTAACGTGCGGATTGAGCTTGACAAAGACACCGAAGCGCTCCACCCTCTCTATGGTACCCTTGTAGACGCTCCCGACCTCAACGTCCTCGTAGTCGCAGGTCTTGTCGAGGATGTAAACGACCTTATACTTCCTGAGACAGTCCGGACAGACCCACGTGGTTTCCATACCCGGTTCCCAGGGTTCCTTAACGCGGCCGCAGATGTCGCAGGCCAGAACCTTGCCCGTTCCGCCGCACGTTGGACAGGTGTCGTAAACCGGGACCGTTCCCTTCCCGTGGCACTCGGGGCAGGGTATCTCATCGACCTCGTCCTCAACGCCGAGATAATCCAGGTTCCTGTAGCCTTTCAGCTTGTCTCCGACCTTGAAATCAGCGGGAACGTAGCCCCAGCCCCCGCAGACGGGGCACTCCTTCTCGCCCACCTTGACCTTTCCGGTGCCGTGACACTCGGGACAATCCTTGACCACCATGAATACCACCCCAGAATCCTCTCACTGGAGAACTCTTAGGCCCGGGATAGCTTATAACCTTTTGTCCCCTCCCCGAAGAAGCCCCAGAAGACGACCATTGAGAGGACGTAAAACAGGGCCGTTATCAGGAAGGGCCACATTAACGAGAGATCGAAGAGCCTGCCGCCGAGGTACTGCCCGAGGCCGAAGGTAGCAGTCCAGGAGAAGCTGTTGAGGGCCATCGCCGTCGAGCGCTCCTCCTTCTCAAAGAAGCCCATCATAAATGAGCTCCAAATCGGGTTCACGATGTTCATCAGTATCGTCCTCACCGTGTAGATCAGGGCCGCTATGTAGAAAGTTGGGGAAAAGGGCATAGCAGCTATGAGCAGGCTCGCGCTCCCGTTGAAAGACACTACCGTCTTAACACTCCCCAGCCTGTCCGCTATGACTGGAAGGAGGAAGGTTCCGAGGCCCATTATGAACTGCTGAACCGCGAATAGCCAGCCTATACTCTCAAGGCTCGTGCCGAAGCGCTGGTTGAACCAGAGGCCGACGTAGGGGATGGCAATTCCGGCTCCAAGGCCGATGAGAACACTCGGAAGGGCAAAGCGGCCTATCCTCGCGATGAGTCCGCGGTCGATTCTGAGGGACTTCCCCGAGTCGGCAAGCACCGACTTAACCAGGGCCACCAGGAGGAGCCTCACCGGGATTATTAGGAGAACGAGGGCGAAAACCTCGCGATATGTCAGATAACGTGGGAGGAAGCCGGCAAGGATCAACCCAACAGCGGAACCGATTGTCCCAACCGCTGAGGAGAGGCTGAAGAGGTAGTGTCTCCTCCCCTCATCCACCTCACCGCTGAGCAGGGCCATGAAAGAGGGTCCCTCAAAGGCCATCCCGATTCCAACGAGAACTCCACCGATAACGAGAAATGAAAGCCCGGGATAGAGAACCTGGATAAGCCTGCCGAAGAAGATGAGAGAAACGCCGAGGAGGACCGTTCTCCTGTAGCCGAGTTTGGCCCCCAGCGGGCCTGAGAAGAGCAGAAACGAGGCCTGGGCCAGCGTTGAGAGCGAGAAGACGGTTCCAATGCCGGAGTAGCTGTAGCCCAGGGCTCTGAGGTAGAAGGGGAAGATGAACCAGGCTATGTTGCCCCCGAGCCAGGAGACGAAGGAGTAGGCAACGAGAAGCCATGCGTCCCTGCCGAAGCCCCGATAGCTCTGCAGCGACATGAACGTTTAGATGTCCATCGAGTATATAAGCGTACCGGATACAAGCAGGAGAAGAATCGAAAAAGAGGGGAAAAAGCAGGTTCAGCCGAGGGATGCCATGAACTCCTGGACGGCTTTCCACGTCAGGGAATACGTCCTTCCGGCGAGGATTATCACGCGGTAGCGCGGGTTGTAGGGGTTCTCGAGGGACTTCACCACGTAGCCGTTCTCAAGAACCTCCACCTTTATCTTCGCTACCGTCGTGTTGCCGTAGACCCTGGTCAAAAGATCCCAGGCCCTGTTGCTCACCCAGCCACCGACGATAATGACGTTTTTGTCCTTGGGAAGTGCCCTGAGGGAGGTGTCGTTGATTATGAGGGAGCTGACGTTGTTGGTGGCGCTGACCACAGGCGCGGTGAAGTGGGCCGTTTTCTTCACGAGAACCCTTCTGACGAAGACGTAGCCCTCAACGCCGGTAACCTTTCCCTTAGAGTCGTGCTCGAAGACCGGGGAGATGCCGAGGCCCCAGTCGAGGGGTATCTCGAGCTTTTCCCCGGGTTTAATTTCGACCTTCCCAAAGCCCTTCTTGGGGTCGACGTGGAGGTACAGGGTGGTAAGGTTCCTCACCGGATCGATATCCCAGACCCACTGGCCCTTGAAGACGTCCCCGTCGTGGTACTCGCGGACCTTCTTGTAGGAGACGTAGTCGTAGACGACCATCATGTTGCTGTTGATGCCCACGAAGAACTCCGTTGGAGAGAAGAGGAAGAGCACGGGGATTCCCGACTTCATCAGTTCCTTTATCTCGCCTGCAGGATATGAATCGTAGGCCTCGAACTCACCCCGCCCCTGAAAGTCGGTGTACATTAGATAGTACTTCCCCTCGAGCATTATCTTTGGCTTCTTCGTCCCGTCGGGGTAGCGGACCTCCACAAGCATCTTGGAGGAGTTGACGTTTATGTCGAGGAACCTTAGGGTCCATCCGTCCGCGTCCAGGGTCTCGCCGATGGACTTGGCCTCGCCGCTCACGTTGTTCACGGAGTAAACGTAGACGGCACCCTTCCCCTTGAACGTTGAGAAAACGGCCCGGTAGTTCCCTTCTGGAACCATGGGCGTCGTGTTCTCGTTGAAGATCACCTCAACGCTTCTGTCAAGGAAGTATGAAGCACCGGAGCTTTCGTTGAAGCCCACCCTGGAGAAGTTGACCGCAACGACGACGGCCTTGCCGGACGGCTCGTCGCTCACGTTAAGCCCCACGTCGGGCATATCGATACGGTTGAGGGTGTAGAACTGGTCGGCGTCCACTATTGGAACGCTGTGGTACTCCACCGGGACGGAGACTGTGACGTTGTATGTGCCGTTTCTTATCCCCTGGAGAACCAGAAACGCACCGAGGCGGGAGCCGCTTATCGCGTCCTCGCCGATGTGGAGGGGAACGCCGTTGACGACCTTGGTCGTGGGCAGAACTATCACCGTGTTGGAGGAATCCACCGGAGCGGAGGCAGAAGCGGGGAGAATGACCATTGAAAACGCCATCAAAGCCACCAGGAGGCGCATTAAAGCTCTCTTCATCTCTCTCCACCAGAGTAAGCTCGGACTCAACCTTTATAACTTTTCCCGGAGAGGGTGGAACGCGATGATGAGTGAATCCAATGCTGAAGGGATGATGAACCCCGAACCTGAGCGCGGTGAAGAGATGAGAACCATGGCCGAAACCCTGAGGGAAATACGCAGTGAACTGGAGGAGCTTAAAAACAGCCTCGACGAGCGTGAGAAGCCCGATACCCTCGGCTGGGATGACATAGCCCAGGAGGTCGTCGGTGCGGTGACCTTTGCCCTCCCCTTCCTCTTCACGGGCGAGCTGTGGGACGTCGCCAAAGACATCTCGGTCGAGCGCTCGGTTTTAATCTTCCTCCTCACCCTCGGCATAGCCTACCTCTTCATAGCCAAATCAAGGATAGGGAACCTAAAGCGTGAGGAACTCTTCCACGTGCCCAAGAGGCTTCTCACGGTGGCGGTGATAGCCTACGCGATATCCGCGGGGCTGATATACATCTACGGGATAAACTCTGTTGCCGACTTCACACCCATCCAGTACCTCAACGAGACAGTGCTCGTGAGCACGTTCGCCGTGATAGGGGCAATAACCGTTGACATGGTGAGGTGAATGAGGGTTGTAACGGGAACCAGGTGGGAGGAGTTCGCCGACGAGAACTCCGTTCTCTTTCCAGAATACCGGAAGAACCGTGATGAGCTTTTGAATTTCGCCGACTCGCTCAAAGGGGACGAGACGGTTGTAACCGCGAGCCTCGAGCTGATTGATTTAATCGCCCGGAGGTTCCGAAGGGGCGAGGAGAACATCCTGGTGTATTCCGACACCGGAAAGGTCCTCACTCTTAAGGAAGTCTATGAGCTGAGGAAGTACCTCGACTTCGACGTCCGCGGCGGCTTCTCAGGTGAGAAGGCAAAAACAAGCGTCCTGTTCGTTGAAGGCAAAACCGACGCCAAGTTCTTCAAGGCGGTCTTCAAAAAGCTCTTCGAGTTCCGGGAGAGCAGAAAAGCTCCAATGGATCTGAGGTTCATAGAGCGGGTCTTCGAGCGCGACAACTTCGACCTCCTAGGGCGGGAGCGCGACGGCCACTATCTCGCGGTTATCCCGAGCGAAGGGAACTCTGGAGTTATCAGAAACCTCGGGAACTTCCTGAGGGCGATGGAGGTCTTTAACTTCGCGGTGGATAGGATAGGGGCGGCGGTGGACATTGACGAGGATAGGGAAAGCGCCCTCGCCTCGATAACCGGAAAGCTCTCCGGGTTCCGGCATGAGAAGACAGAACTCGGCTACCGCGTCGGTGAAACCGAGGTGGTTCCGCTCATAATCGGCCTGCCCTTCGAGGATGAGGTGATAGAGTGGAAGAAGCCAACGGTCGAAGACCTGATGCTCCACCTCATAGCACGGGAGGGACTCCTCGATAAGATAAAGCCCGGCCTTAAGACCCTCAACGAGAGCCTCGGGAGGAAGCTCAAGCCGAAGGAGGTCATGTATTTAGCTCTCTCAGCCTACGGACACTGGGGGAACCTGGAGGGATTCTACGAACTCTTCGTCATGCGCTCCCGGTTTAGGAACCTCAAGGCCGTCCTCAGGGAAGCAGAGCTTATGGAACCCCTCCAGCACCTCGCGGGGTGGGACAGTAACAGGTACCCCCTAGAAAATCATTATAAAGAATAGGGAGTATGTGCTCATGGGTGTTGTTCCATAATTACGATTAAAGGGGGGAGTGCTATATGCATCCCGTATTGTTTATGATAGGCTATATATTGTTTGCATTGGCCATAATGGTGGGGATATTGTTAGTCTACCTGATAGTGTTTTATTGGATGGGAGATTTAGCTACTAAACTCGGGAGCCTAGGGAATGAAAGTGAGCGATTAAAGAAAGAGTAATGAAAGTGAGGGGATAAACAATTACTTAAGTTTTGCTCCTACAGCCACTTAGGGGGAGATTGAGTTGAAACTCGTCTCATTCGACGTCTGGAACACGCTCCTCGACATAAACGTCATGCTCGATGTCATGGCGGTTGAGCTCTCGAAGCTGATGGGAGCATGCATAGTGGACGTCGTCGAGGGCATGATGCTCACGAGGGAGAGGATAAAGGGCATGCGCGCCAAGGAGGCTGGAAATCCGGAGAATGCCTTAGAAGAGAGCCAGGAGCTTTTGGCGGGGATCCTTGGAATCGACGTTGAGCTCGTCAAGAGGGCGGCGGCGAGGGCAGTTCTGAAGGTAGATGAGGGTATAGTTCTCCCCGGGGCAAAGGAAGCTCTTGAAGGCGTCAAGAGGAAGGGCCTGAAGGTCACCGTCACGGGCAACGTGATGTTCTGGCCGGGTTCCTACACGAGGCTTCTGCTTGAAAGGTTTGGCCTTATGGACTACATCGACAGGACCTTCTTCGCGGACGAGGTTCTCGCCTACAAGCCGATGCCGGAGATGTTCAGAAAACCGCTGGAGGCCTTTGGAATCGAGCCGGGCGAGGCAATCCACATCGGCGATACCTACGCGGAGGATTTTGAGGGCGCACTGAGGGCCGGACTGTGGGCCGTCTGGATAAATCCGGAGGCAGAGGAGATCAGAAGAATCCACGGGAGGGGCTTTGAGGTTCCGTCTGTGGAGGGGATTCTGGAAGTGCTTGAGGAAATAGAAAAAAGCTAGCGAATGAGCTTGGCGTTCACTTCTTCCCCATTTTAAGCCACGCCCCCAGTCCGACCTGCCGCGTCTTCTGGTAGCGCAAGTCCTCCTTGCGGTAGCCAAAGGCCCTTAGAATTCTCTCCACCGCCGGGAGAACCTGGTTCTCGATGTAGTACTCCGCATCGTAGCGATGTTTGGTCGGGTCGAACTCGTCGAAGGGAATGGCCCTGTCCCCAATCCTGCCGGAGCCCTTCAACACGATGTAGCTTATCACGGTTCCTGGACGGATTTTTATCCCCCTCGCGGCGAGGCGCTTCGCTATCGCCACGTGCGGGCCTGTTGCCTTGTAGTCCTTCAGCTCCCTGGTAATCTGTTCGTGGATGACGAGCTTCTCTGGCGGAACCTCGTACTTGCTCAGCTTCTCCGTCACCTCTTTCACAATCCTAACGGCCTCCTCGATGTCACCGTGCCGTAGTATGGCCTCCAAGACCCTCGCCTGCGTCTCCTTGGCCACATCACTCCAGTCGCGCCGGACGATCTCAAGCCCGCGCGTCGTTATCTTGTCCTCTTCATCGATTACGGCGTATTTCTTCTTGGTCACGAAGAAGCCGCGCTTGTAGAAGCCCTCGTACTCGAGTTCCAGGAGGCCGGGGAGTTTGGGGTTGATGTAGTTAAGGAACTCCTTCGCCTTCTTTTTAACCGTTTCGGCGTCTGCACCCGGGATTGTCGCGAAAAAGCCGTCTGTGTCCGCGTACAGTACTTTAAAGCCAAATTTTTCCTCTATCTCTCTTATCGTGGTCTCTATGTACTGTCTTCCCCAGGCAGTAACGCTCTCGGCACACTCCTTGCAGTACCAACGTGCTTTCGCATAGCCATAGTAACCATAATACGAGTTGGCCAGGATCTTGATGGCTCGCTGCCTGTAATCTAGAAGCTTTTTCTCCAGTGGGTCGATGGTGGCCTTCATACGCTTCTTTATCTTCTGCCTTTCTTCAAGCAAGTCCCCCAGAAGGCTCGGAATGAAGCCGGAGAAGTCTTTACAAAAGCGGTGGCCGACCTCTGGAGCGACATCGTATTCCTTGCAGCCTTCCCTGTTGAGAGTGTCCGGTGAAACGTTGTGTGTGATGATTATCGAGGGATAGAGAGACTTGTAATCAAGATAGACGATGTTCTCCCACAGTCCCCTCTCCGGCTCCTTGACATAGCCTCCAGTGTAGCCCCCGCGGCGCCCCTCAAGTTCTCTGCCGGAGGGCTTGTTGGGTGCAAGCTCGTTCCTCTCGTAGGCCTTCCTCAGGAGAAACCACTCCACAAGATTGCCCGTACTCGAACGCGATACATCCCAGAAGCTCTGACCGACGAGGCGCGAGAGCTGGGCTTCCATCGGGAAGAACTCCCTTCCCAGCTCGTAGGTTACCTTGGCATCTTCCATGGAGTAGCGGGCTACCCTTTCTAAGCCCTCACCCGTCTCCCATGCAGTTGCTATCTCCTCAGCGTAGACCTTCTCCTTCGGCTTTCCAAAGATGGCTTCATAAACGGCCTCCAGCGTGTAGGTGGGCAGGTTTATCGTGCGCCTTATTACCGGGTACAGGTCGAAGTGAATTCTGCCCTTGACTTCAACGGCGAAGCGGTCGCCCATCCTCTGTATCTTCGGCTCGCTTCCGTCTCTACCGAGAATAAACTTGACGCCGAGCTTTTCGGAGCGCCTCTTGAGGTAGGCAAAGTCGAAGTTGTCGCCGTTGTAGGTGATGAGGACATCCGGGTCCTTCTCCTTGACGACCTTGAGAAAACGCTTTATCATCTCCTTCTCCGTTGAAACTACGTCAACGTAGGGCAGGTCAACCTTTTTCCAGGTTATAACTCTCGCCCCCTCTCCGTCGGCGTAGCTTATCATCAGAATCGGCCCCTCTGCAAACTCCTCGCCCTCGTGGTAGAGCGTCTCGATGTCGAAGGCGAGCATTTTAAGCTCCTCATCGCCCTCCATCGGGATTAAGCCCTTGTCAATGAGGTAGCGCTTGGCAAAGGGAATGTCGTACTCGTAGATGTCTATGACAGCTGGATGCTCCCTTATCTTGTCCCTGATTGCCGG
>JALVWX010000133.1 GCA_027023165.1 Thermococcus sp.
TAGAGCGCGCTTTAGCGGACGCCGTTGGCGCCAGAGAGGGCGAGGTCATCCTCGAGTTCAGCATAGCCGACCTGATGCTCAGCGAGCCGAGGCTCAAATCGACCGAGATAAACGTTCTCCTCGGGAACGGCGAGGCTCAGCCGCTCACGAGGGTAACCCCCCTGGCCAACGCCCTCAAGAGAAGGCAAACGCCGCGCTGGGCGGTGCTGATAGCCTCGCCGAAGGAGTACGTCCCGAAGCTCCGGGAGGTCTGGAAGAAGGTTATATTCGGCTGAGGTTCCGGAAGGGTGAGAACAGCTGATTGAAATTCAGCTGAAGAGCTGCCTTTTTATCTCCTTTTTCAGCTCCTCTATAAGGTCGATCAGCTCGTCCGCGTCTTTAACCTCTTCGAGGCTCTCCTTCGGGATGAGCGGCACCTCCCCAACCACTTCGGTTCTCGTCTTCTCGAGTATGAAAATGCCGTCGGAGTTGATTATCTTCCCCACTTCCGCCACCATCTCCGCCCTCTTCACCGTTGAGCGGGTCTTGCGCTGGTCTATGCCCGTCAGGATTCTGAACTCGTCCTCCCTCGAGACCGCGTTGAAGGGGGCCTTCTTCACCTTGACGACTCCGAGGCCGAGCTTCTTCAGGCGGTCGAAGATTTCCTTTTCGAGGGGCGTCTCGGGTCTGACGTTGAGGTTGGCCTCGACACGTGCGCTTAGCACGTCTATCGGCTCCGCTATGGGTTCATCAAAAAGCTCCTCCATGCGGATGGCAACCTCAAGCGAAACCGCCTGCTCGCCGCGCTCGTAGTTTATGAGACTCTTTCGAGAGACACCGAGTAGCTGGGCCAGTTCGTTTATTGAATAGCCCCTCTCCTCGCGGAGGCGCCTTAGCAGTGCCCCGTTGACCTTCACATAGAAGCCGCCGCGCTCGGCGAAGACCGCCGGCAGTTCGTTCTCGGCAAGGATGTCGTAGAGGGTCTCAGGTCTGAGTGCGTAGATTCCAAAGCGCTCATATACAACGCCCTCCTCAAGCTCTGCGTTCTTGGTCTTGAGGCCGACGATTAGGGGGGAGGCATTGAAGAAGCTCGCCAAGCGCTTTAAATCCTCGGCCTGTTCTTCAGTGACGGTATCAATGTTAGTGGCTACCTTGATGAAGAGAAGTACCACTAACCTGCTCGCCACCACGTCAAAGCACGAGCCTCGGAACTCCATGCGTGCGGTTTTGTATCCGGCGCCCCTGAGCACTGCCTCGACTGTTTTGATGAGTCTCTTCCTCTCCATCATTTTTAAATACGCGCACGGTTTAATAAACTTAAGGTGTTCACATGAGACCGATAGTTCTCAAGGGGAAGCTTGTATCACTTGGGGTTCCTCTAAAGGACGATCTCCACAAGGCATGGCTCTGGTACAACGACCGTGACGTGCGGAGGTACCTGTCCGAACCGGCGGAGGTCTTCTTCTACGAGGACGAGCTTGAGTGGTACGAGGCCCTTCGCAGGGAGAAAAAACGGGAGAAAGTCTTTGCCATTGTGGAGAACTCCTCCCACTCTCTCATTGGCTTCGTGGGGCTTCACAAGGTGAATCCAAGCGATGGTCACGCGGAACTCGGCTACTTCCTCGCGAGGGAGTTCTGGGGCCACGGCTACGCGAGCGAGGCGGTGAAGCTCACCCTCCAGTATGCATTCGAGTGGCTCAACCTTAGAAAGGTCTACGCTAAAGTTTACGCCCCCAACGAGGCCTCCAGGAGGGTCCTCAAGAAGAACGGTTTTGAACTCGTCGGAAGGTGGCGGAAGCACCGCTACGTGCCCGGAGAGGGCTTCGTTGATGTTCTCTGCTACGAGAGGTTCGATGAACAGAAGGCAGATGGATTCCCAGGCGGTTGATTTTTAAACTCACATCCCTTTCTTCTACCATGCTCATCCACATCGGCATCGACGACACGGATTCGCCAAACGGCATGTGCACGACCTACCTCGGCGCGCTCCTCTACCGCGAGCTCTCAAGGGTAGCGGAGCCCGTGGATTTGCCTAGACTGATAAGGCTCAACCCGAACATCCCCTACAAAACCCGGGGCAACGGAGCGGTCGCGATGAGCTTCGAGGCGA
>JALVWX010000134.1 GCA_027023165.1 Thermococcus sp.
ACCACGTTATGAGGATAGTCCTGCCCTACGCTCTCTCGGAGTTCATCCTGCTCTCGGCGAAGGCCCTCGCACTGATATCAATCCTCGGCTTCTTCAGGGTGATACCCGGCTTCAACTGGGGCGGTCTTCTCGCGATGGTGATAAAGCAGAGGGCGCTCTACCTGGGGGCGTGGTGGATGGTCATTCCCATCGGAACCTCCATAGCGGTGCTCGCTCTGGGCTTCGTCCTAATACACCTGGAGATGGAAGAAAGGTTCATAGACCCATGGCTCTCCTGAGGGCGTCCTTTGCAACCTCTATGACGTCCTCGGGTTCCGCCTCTATCTTTCCCCTCGCGAGGTTGTCGGTGCCGCCTCCCTTGCCCCCAAGCTCTTTTATGACCTCCCCCAGGAGTTCCCTCATAGAGACGTCGACTTCCTCGTTCTTGGCGAATATGACGTAGTCCTCGCCCGCGAGCAGGAGTATCGCTCCCGGGTTCTCCCTGACGAAGTTGATGGCGAAGGCCTGGGCGTCCTTCATGTCCCACTTCTCCACGAGCGAGAAGACGTTGTAGTGGCCTATCTCTTCCGCCTTATCGATGAGGGCGCAGCCCTTCCAGCGCCATAGCTCTCTCCTCAGGCGGTCTATCTCCCCTTCAAGCCCCTCGATTTCTCTCCTAAGCTCACTAACTCTTTCCGTGAGGGGTGGGTTCTTGTTGGGCATGCCGTCGAGGGCGCTCCAGTAATCTCCGAGAATCTCGTTGAGCCTCTTCAGTGCCCTGTTGCTGCAGACGAACTCTATGCGCCAGAGGTTCTTTCCCTTCTTGTAGAAGCGAAGGACCTTTATCAGCCCTATCTCCGAGGTGTTTCTGACGTGGGTTCCTCCGCAGGGCGTTCTGTCGACGTCGCCGATCTTGACTATCCTCACCCTGTCGGTGACCTTGCTGACGTGCTTTCTCAGCGTTTGGGCGATGTCGTCCGGGAGATACTTGAACTCCTCAACCTCGACTGGTATGGCCCTCCTAATGACGTCGTTGGCCTCCACCTCGGCCCTCGTTATCATCTCCCAGTCGAGTTCACCGTTGACCTCTATCTTGTTGTGGCCTTCAAAGATCTGGAAACCGGTCGTGTCGAGGCCGTAAAGCCTCTTGAGAACCGCCGAGAGGACGTGCTGGCCGGTGTGGTTCTTCATGTTTTCGTATCTCCAGTCCCAGTCGAGCTTGAGCTTTACCTCTTCGCCCTTCTCTGGGATCCTGCCCTCTATGACGCCTTCGTGCCACACTTCCTCGCGGCTCTTGACCTTGGTGACCTCAATGGTAAAGCCTTCCCCCTCAATAAGTCCCCTGTCCGAGGGCTGGCCGCCCCCCTCTGGATAAAATACCGTCCTGTCGAGGAGAACCTCAACGAGGCCGTTTCCGAGGTCCTTGACTTCCACCACCCTGGCGGTGGTTTCCTTCAGGTATGGATCCTTATAGAAGAGAAGCTCGGTCATATCAATCACCCTGTTCGGACTCTCTCATCTCCCTCGCATATTCACTCACCATCATTCTCAGGAGCGAGGCCATCTCCTTGTTGTAGCGATCCTGCATGTCCGCGAACTTCCTAAGGGCGAGGGCTATGCCGTTGAGCCTCTTTATGTCGTTGACTATCTCCTCCTGCTCGCGGGATATCTCGTCTAAGACGGAGCTTATCTCCACCATTGCTCCTATGTCTCTCCCGAGGACGTCGGTTCCCTCCTTTATTCTGTCCATCACGGCAAGGGCATCCCTCAGGGTGTCCAGCTGCCCCATGACCTTGGCATTGAAGTCCTTTATCTCCTTGGCGAGGTTCATGGTCTGAACGGCCATCTTCCTTATCTCATCCGCAACCACCGCAAAGCCCCTTCCCGCTTCCCCGGCGCGGGCGGCCTCAATGGAGGCGTTGAGTGCCACGAGGTTTGTCTGCTTGGCCACGCTTGCTATGGAGTCACTTATCCTCGATATGTACTCCAGGTTCTCCACTAGGGTGTTGAACTCCTGGGCGAAGACCTCGAAGCGCTGGAAGAAGGGCAAGAAGTCCCGCTGGAAGCGTTCCATCTCCTTCATTACTTGGGAGAGTTTGCTGATGTTCTCGATGATTACAGTGTTGTTCTCCATGAACTTCCCGCTTATCTGATCAGCTAGCTCGTCGATTATCTTGCTCGATTCCCTGCTGGAGGTCTTTATCCTCACTGACTGGGCCAGTGCGTTCGATGCCTTCTCGATGCTTCTTATCTGCACCCCCACCACCTCATCGCATAACGTCTATGCCAGTCCTGAGGTTGGCTAGGAAGTCAAAGAACCTCCCGATGTATCTCTTGGGGATTATGGCGCCGTGCTGGGGCAGTATGGCCTCTATGTCGAGGTACTTCACCCTGTCGAGCCAGAGCTTTATGGCGGCATTCGTTGGCATGAGCCTCTCTTGGATGGATCTCATCGCCTGGATATGCCCCTCCATGTTGTCCACAACGATGTAAGGCTCATCGAGTAGGGCTATGCCTATGTCGCCTGTGAACAGGAACTTGCTCCTATGATCGTAGAGTGTGAAGTGGCCGGGACTGTGTAGGAAATGGGCTGGTATAAACTCGAGTGTCGTTGCGCCGAAGCTTATGGTTTCGCCTTCGTCCGGGAGCTGGTATGTAACCGCCTCTGCGTCCTCAAAGCCGAAGTGCGGCAGGAACCTGGTCCAGAGCCAGTGGACGAGTATCTTTGCGTTGCTCACCTCTCTCCAGAGGGGCAGGCTCCCAGCAACATCCGGGTCCTGGTGGCAGATGTAAACGTACTCTATGTCCCTCGGGTCGATGTATTTGGATGCGTTCGCGAGAACCTTGGAGAATATCTTGTACCCACCGGGATCGATGAGTATTCCCTTGCCCCTGCTGACTATGAGGTAGCTGTTGACGTCGATGTCCTCTCCACCCTCCTGGGTTCCGAGGTAGACCACCATGTGCTCGTCGTCTTTGTAGAGAACGTGGTCCTTCCTTGGATCAAGGCCGGGTTCGATGAAGTATTCTCCCACCGTCACCACCACAGGAGAATTACGAGAAAGCCATATTTAAGCGATTTGCCTACACAACCACCTACATAAACGCCTGAAGAAAAAAGAAGGCTCGAGAGGCCTCAGAAGCCTTCAGCCTGGTTCCTCGCCTCGATGAGGGCCTTAACCCTCTTCAGCCTGAAGAAGTTCTCGCGCTCCATCTCATCGAGGCGTTGCTTGATGAACTTGACTGTGGCCTCCATCCTCGGGATTATGATGTACTCCAGGGCATTGACGCGCCTCTTGGTAACTTCTATCTCCTTGGCGAGTCTCTTGAGGGTCTCTTCAACCTCGGCGAGCCTGACCGCTAAGTCGAGGACCTCCTCAAACTTTTCGGCGGCCAGATCCACCCGGGTGGAGCTTGAGACGAAGGCATAACCGCGCTCCTGGGCGCTCCTCCTGAAGGACTCGGCCTCGATGAGGGGGACCGGAACGCCCATGACGTTCCTCTTCTTGACCTCAACTTCCCTGTTGGGCTTAACGGAGAGGCTTATCTCCTTGAGTCTGAGGGTTCCGACGTCTATCTCGGCCGCCTGGAGGGCCTTAAACGCCTCCCCCATCTTCCTTCCCAGTTCCTCCCTGAGCTGGAGCGCCTCGTCGTAGATGGTGAAGAACTCCATCACTAAAGCGTCTTGCTTGTCCTTGAGGAGCTTGTGTCCCTTTTTGGCAAGAGTAATGCGCCTCTTGAGATTAAGGAGCTCCATCCTGGTGGGTTTGACGTTGAGCAGTTCTGCCATCTCGACCACCTAAAATTTTGAGGGGGCTTACTCGCCCCTCTTCCTGTACTTCGGGTGGTACTTGAGGATGTACTCCTTCCTGACACGCTTCAACTCGCTCTCCGGGAGTTCTGCCAGGAGTTCCCATCCAAGGTCTAGGGTCTCGAAGATGCTCCTGTCCTCGTCGTAGCGCTGGGCAACGAACTCCTTCTCAAACCTGTCGGCGAACTTGAGGTACTTCCTGTCGGTCTCGCTCAGAGCTTCCTCACCGACGACGGCGACGAGATCCCTGAGGGAGCGTCCTTCTGCATAAGCCGCGTAGAGCTGCTGGCTGAGCTGTGGATGATCTTCCCTTGTCATTCCCTTACCGATACCGTCCTTCATCAGACGGCTGAGGGACGGGAGAACGTCGATGGGCGGGTAGATACCCTTCCTGTGCAGCTCTCTGCTGAGGACTATCTGACCCTCGGTGATGTAACCGGTGAGATCGGGAATCGGGTGGGTGATGTCGTCGTCGGGCATCGTCAGGATGGGCACCTGGGTTATGCTTCCCTTCCTGCCCCTGACACGGCCGGCACGCTCGTAGATTGTAGCGAGGTCGGTGTACATGTAACCCGGATAACCGCGCCTTCCGGGAACCTCTTCCCTCGCCGCGGAAATCTCACGTAAAGCTTCTGCGTAGTTGGTCATGTCGGTGAGGATGACCAAGACCTGCATGTCGTAGTCGAAGGCGAGGTACTCAGCCACGGTGAGGGCCATACGCGGGGTGATGATCCTCTCGATGGCCGGGTCGTCGGCTAGGTTGAGGAACAGGACGGCCCTCTCTATGGCACCGGTCTCTTCGAAGCTCTTCTTGAAGAAGTTCGCCTCTTCGTAGGTGATACCCATCGCCGCGAAGACGACGGCGAACTGCTCCTCGTCTCCAAGGACCTTGGCCTGCCTGGCTATCTGGGCCGCGAGCATGTTGTGCGGAAGACCGGAACCGCTGAATATCGGTAGCTTCTGGCCGCGGATGAGGGTGTTCATTCCGTCTATGGCTGAAACACCGGTCTGGATGAAGTCCCTCGGGTAGGCTCTTGCCACTGGATTGAGTGGCGCACCGTGGACGTCTCTCCTGTCCTCGGGGATGATTTCCGGTCCGCCGTCGATGGGTTTGCCGATACCGTTGAATATCCTGCCCAGCATGTCCATTGAAACGGGAACCTTGAGGGTCTCTCCGGTAAAGCGGACGCGGGTGGTCTTGACGTCGAGGTCTCTGGTACCCTCGAAGACCTGGACGATGGCCATGTCCTCCCTTGCCTCGAGGACCTGTCCCTTCCTCTTCTCCCCGCTCTCGGTCTCTATCTCGACGACCTCACCGTATGCCACTCCCTTGACGCCTTGGACGATCATGAGCGGTCCATAAATCTTGCTAACTGTGGAGTACTCCATTCCCGGCATGAGCATCACGCCCCGTACTTCTTAAACAGCTCCTCAAACTGCTGGTTGGTTTCTTCGATGAGAGCCTTGACCTTCTCAACCTCGGGCTGGTACTTCATACGGCCAATCTTCTCCCTGACGGGGAGCTTGGCAATCTCGTCAACAGGAACGCCCTTCTCAACCGCCTCCATCGTCCTCTCGTAGAAGTTGAGGATTACGCGCATCATTGTAACCTGCTTCTTGGGCGGACAGTAGGTATCGACCTCATCGAAGGCATCCTGCTGGAGGTAGTCCTCACGGAGCATCCTCGTGACGATGAGTATTGCTTTCTCTCTGTCCGGCAAAGCGTCAGGACCGACGATTCTGACTATCTCCTGCAGTTCAGCCTCCTTCTGGAGTAGGGCCATAGCAGTGTCGCGCATCTTCCTCCACTCTGGGTCAACGTTCTTGTGCCACCAGTCCTGGATTGCGTCTATGTAGAGCGAGTAGCTCCTCAGCCAGTTGATTGCCGGGAAGTGCCTCCTCCTGGCTAAGTCGGCATCGAGGGCCCAGAAGACCTTGACGACTCTCAGAGTGTTCTGAACGACGGGCTCGCTGAAGTCACCGCCGGGCGGTGAAACAGCTCCGATGACGGAAACACTACCTATCCTCTCGTCGCTTCCGAGAGTAACAACGCGACCGGCCCTCTCGTAGAACTCCGCTATCTTCGAGGCGAGGTAAGCGGGGTATCCTTCCTCACCGGGCATTTCCTCCAGACGGCCTGAAATTTCACGGAGCGCTTCCGCCCACCTGCTCGTTGAATCGGCCATCAAAGCGACATCGTAGCCCTGGTCCCTGAAGTACTCGGCTATCGTGATTCCGGTGTAGATGGATGCCTCACGCGCGGCGACCGGCATGTTCGAGGTGTTTGCTATGAGCACCGTTCTCTCCATGAGTGGCTTTCCGGTCTTCGGGTCCTTGAGCTTCGGGAACTCCTCAAGGACGTCGGTCATCTCGTTTCCGCGCTCACCGCAGCCGATGTAGACGACGACCTGGGCGTCACTCCACTTGGCAAGCTGGTGCTGGGTGACGGTCTTACCTGAACCGAACGGGCCTGGAATCGCGGCCGTTCCACCCTTGGCCTGGCTGAAGAAGGTATCGATGGTCCTCTGTCCTGTGATGAGCGGAATCTCGGGCGGGAGCTTGTTCCTGTAGGGCCTCTTGACACGGACGGGCCACTTGTGGTACATCTTAAGCTCCTCGATACTTCCATCGGGCTTCTTGACCTTGGCTATGACCTCCTCGATGGTGTAGTCGCCTTCCTCAGCTATCTCGACTATCTCTCCCTCGACCCACGGGGGAACGAGGATTTTGTGCTCGATGATGCTGGTTTCTGGAACCACACCAAGAATGTCGCCGCCGACAACCTTGTCGCCGACCTTAACCTTCGGCGTGAAGTGCCACTTCTTGTCCCTTGGAAGGGCCGGGGCGGTAAGACCCCTCGCTATGAAGTCGCCGCTGAGGTCCCTGAGGACGTTGAGCGGCCTCTGGATACCATCGTACATCGCCGTGAGCAGTCCCGGACCGAGCTCAACGCTGAGCGAGGCACCGGTCCCCTCGACCGGCTCACCTGGCCTTATGCCAGCGGTTTCCTCGTAGACCTGGATGACCGCTCTGTCACCTTCAAGGCGGATGATTTCTCCTATGAGGCCCATTTCGCCGACGCGAACGACCTCGTACATCTTCGAGCCTTTCATTCCGTCGGCAACGACCAGCGGACCGGTAACGCGAATTATCCTCCCCATTTCCTTCACCTCTTCAGCTCAACACCAATAGCCCTTCTAACGATCTCCTTAATCTTCTCCTCTCCAAGCTTTGAACCGGACTTGTCAGGTACCTGAAGGATGATTGGAAGCGTAACATCAGGGAGTTCAACCCTATGGGCAAAGCCCTCGGTTATCAGTATTATACCAACGTCCTCCCTTTCGATAAGCTCTCTGAGCTTGTTCTTGAGCCTCTCCATCTCGAGGGGGGTATCATCGAAGGCGTAAACCTCGTGGGCGCCTGCCAGCTTGAAGCCGAGGGCGGTGTCCCTGTCGCCCAACACTGCTATCTTCATGCGACATCACCCGCAAGCTCCTTTATTCTCTCCGGTGGGAGGCCGTCGCTGATGAGCTTGGCTATGGCCCTGAGCTTTCTCACTTCCCTCTCCTTCTGGAGTATGTATCCCAGCGGAGCGGCGACGCTCAGCGGGTAGAACCTGTTAAGCTCGTTCATCCTCTCGACGATGTGTCCCTCGAGAACCCTCTCGAGTACTCCGAGGTCCCTCTCGACCTCCTCCCTGACGTCCCTGATGACGGGGCCGTACTTGGTGGAGTCAAGCTCTGCAAGGGCCATGCTCAGGTCGTCCACGTGGAGGAGCGGGTCGAGCCTGATGCTTCCACCCGGGATGAGCATGGACTTTATCTCCTCCGCCGAAAGCCTGGCCGCCTTGCCCCTGAGTACCGTCAGTATGTTCATCTTGTCTATTCTGAGCCTGATGAACTCCTCCAGGATCGTTCTCTCCTCGTCCTTCTTTGAGAGCGCGTAGTTGAGCAGCTTGCCGTAGTGCATCTTATAGAGTTCGGTCTCGAACGCCCTGACGTCTATCTCCCCCAGCAGGAGCTTCTGGTAGGGTTCTTCGTAGGGAGTGCCCTCGAGGATGACGAGTATCTCCTCCATGCTCTTCGCTTCTGCCATGGCCGTGACCTTCTGGAGCATGGGTCCAATCTCAACCACGTAGTCCGTCGCGGGCTCCCCGGCGAGCTTGGCCTTGACGACGCTCGTGATGTTCCTGACGTCCCACTCCTCCAGGAGGAGCTTGAAGAACGGACTGACCCTTTTGGGGAGTATCTTGGCCATGAGTTCGTAGGTTCCCGCGAGTGCCTTTTCGAGTGCCCTCTCTATCGACTCCACGTCGTAGCTCTGAACCTCCGCTAAGTAATCCCTGTACGCAGTGTCTTCGAGGCTAACCACGAAGTTCTGCAGCGTTCTGCTCTCCGCAAGCTCGTTGAATCTCTGCTCGGTCAGGAGCTTGGCCTCCATGGCTTTTATCCTGGCGTTCGGGTAGGAGTAGGGGGTGTACTTGTAGATTATCATCGATGTCTTGTAGCCGACCCAGGTGAAAACGATGGCCAGCGTCGTGTCGAGTATCCCGCTCACCGCTCCGACTTCCATCTCCCTCACCCGAAGAGAGCCTTGGCTATCTCCGCCCTGAGTTCGCTCTCGAAGCGCTTTATCCTGGCTTCGAAGGTGTTGTCCACCCTGACGGTTCCGTCCGGGGTCTCGACGATAACACCGCCTATGGTCTTCACAGGTTTACCTACATTCACTTCGATTTCCCTGCCCAGCTTCTCCGTGAGTGCCTTCCTGAACTCGTCTAGCCTATCTGAGAGGAGCTTGAGTGTCTTCTCGTTGGAGCGTATGACCACGCTCTCCGAGCCAAGCTCTTCAGCGGCCTTTGCGGTGAGATCAACGAGCATCGGGAAGTAATCCTCGTCGGGGAGCTCCGCCAGTCTCTCGCGGAGCGCCTCGATGACCTCCATGATCAGATCCTCCTGAACCTGGAGGCGTTTCTTCCTGACCTCGAGTCTGGCGCTGGCGATTATCCTCTGCTTCTCTATCTCTGCCTGAGTCCTAGCCTTTCTGAGTATCCACTCCGCCTTCGCCTCAGCCCTCTTTCTGGCCTCGGCCTTTATCCTCTCCGCCTCCTTCTGGGCCTCGCTGAGTATGTACTGTATCTTCTGCTCCGCTTCCCTGTTTATCTCCTGAATGATCAGCTCTGCCCCTTCCATCCTCATTCCTCCTTGGAATTAAAGAAAGTTGGGCGGGGTCAGAAGCCGACTCCCGTGACGATCATTATCAGCGCCCCAACGAGACCGAAGATGGCCATAGTCTCGGCCATTGCCGCGAAGATGATGCCCTGGGTGAAGGTCTTCGGGTTCTTGGCAACGGCACCGATGCCGGCGCTGGCTATGATACCCTGTGGTATGGCCGACAGGCCGGTGAGGCCAACGGTGAGACCTGCACCTAGGAGTATGGCGCTCTTGACTATGTTGTCCGGCGTGTTGGCGGTGAACTTGAAGCCGCCGCCGAGGATTCCCGAGACCATCAGGATGAGGAACAGTGTAATCAGCCCGTAGATACTCTGGGTCATTGGCAGACCCTCGAGTATCAGGGCGTTCTTGAAGTTCTTCTCGTCCTCGGCAACGACTCCAGCAGCCGCTGCACCTGCCACACCAACACCGAAGGCCGAGGCGGCCCCGGCGAGACCGGCCGCGAGGGCCGCTCCAAGGGATACGTAAACTATCGGGTCCATCCTTCATGCACCTCCTTAAGCTTCAAACTCCAGTTCGGAGACTTCTCTTTTTGCCTTGAAAGGCTCGAAGGGCTTACCTTCACCTGAGTAGAACGTTCCGAAAAATTCAACGTACTGCAGACGGAGCGAGTGGACGAACGCTCCGAGCGCGTTGATGGCGACCGAAAACAGCTGGCCGCCGATAAAGAGGATGATTCCTATGGCTATGCCTATCGGCACGGGGCCTATTGAGATGCCCCATATCATCTGGACGAGTATGTTGACGACCATCGCTATTCCTGCCGTCGCCAGCGCCAGCGCCATTAAGCGAGCGTAGCTGAGCCAGCTGCCCACAAAGCCGAAGAAGTCGGAGATTATGAGCAGTGCCGCAAGCCCCTTGTTGTTGACTATCTCGCCTATTGCGAAGAGCACCAGGCCGACTCCGAAGAGGGCCTTGGCCGCCATTGAACCGCTTGAACTGCCGCTTCCCAAGACGAAGGCGACTATTCCGAGTATTATGAGCATCCAGGAGAGCTGGTCGAGGAGAGCACCCTTTTTGTCGCCGTTCTTGAGCTTTACTATGAAGCCTATGGTGTAGCCCGTGAAGAGGTGTGCCAGGCCTATCGCGAGCGCCAGCTGGAGCACCACGAGCGCGTTCTCGAAGGTGTCCCAGACGCGCGGCACGTGGAAGCCGGCCAGGTCAAGCGCGTTGCCGAAGTAACTGCCGAATATCGCACCCATGAACATCGTGAAGAACGAACTTATGAGGAGCGTGTACGCGAACTTGTAGGTGCCGTCGTTGAACTTCCTGTGCCCCTTGACGAGAAGGGCCGCCACCAGACCAACGATGAGACCGTACATGAAGTCGGTGAGCATGAAGCCGAAGAAGAACGAGTATGTGAAGGTTATTATCGGCGTCGGGTCTATCTCGTCGTACCTTGGAACGCCGTACATCTCGGTGAGCATCTCGAAGGGCTTCGCCCAGCCAGGGTTGTTGAGTTTTATCGGAATGTCCTCAAGTTCCTCACTGCTCGGCTCGCGGATGTTGATGTAGGCCTTGTTGTCCGTGATTCTCTTGATGCCCTCGAGCACCTCCGGGACGTTGACCCTTGGAAGCCAGCCGCTCAGGGCGAAGGTCATGTTGGTCCTCGCGAGCATCGGCAGAACGGTTGACTTGTCGCGCTCGTTCTCCATAAGCTCCTGGTAGAAGACGACGTCGTCGTAGTACTTCTCGGCCAGGCCCTCTGCTTCCTTCTTGGTCTCTTCAAGCTCCTCCTTCTTTTCCCTGAGCTTCTCCTCGTATTTCCCAATGAGCTCTCTTGGGGTGCCCTTGCCCTCGGGGATTTCAATCCTCTCAAGGGAGTACTTGGCGAGTATCGGGTTGGCCTTCTCGTAGTCGGACTTGAGGAAGACGAAGACCGCCAGAATTTTATCCTTGAACTCCTTGGATACGACTACAGTTCTCCCGCCGGTTGCCTTCTGGACCTCTTCAACGAGGGGCTTGAACTTGTTTCTGTCAACGGTTCCGACGACTATCTCGAGCATGTGGGTGGAGCGGAGGTATGAAACGTCAATGTTGAGCGATGAGAGCAGCTCCAGGATGGCCATGTCGGCTTTAATCCTCTCTATCTCAGTCTGGAGGGAGGTTATCTTTCCTTCAACGGCCTTGACTTCCGGCTCAACCTGGGCCAAGAAGTTTTCAACGTCCTTTATGAGCTTCTCAATGCCCTGATAGCGGTACTTTCTCTTGGCCTTTTCTGGTGGGAAGATGAACTCCTTTATGCCCCCCTTGCCGCCCTTTTTGTACGCCTTCAGGAAGTCGACGAGCCTTGAGATGGTTATGCTGTACGATGCCGCCTTCCTGTGGTACTCGTTGGGTGAGTCCCTCTGGGCCACTTTTACGTCCAGCTCCCTTATCTCCACCGCTCCTTTCTCGTGAAGGTACGTCAGGAGTGCGTCCTTGTACCTGTTGAGCGTTATTACCTCGATCTTTACCATTTCCTCGGGGCGGAACATCTCAGCTCCCTCTCACGAGTGCTATGCCTGCGGAGATGGCTTTCTCAAGGTTGTTGGTGGCCTTTACTTTGAGGGCTTCAACCTCTTTCTCACCCTCTTCAAGAATCTTCTTGGCCTCCTCCTCTCCCTCGAGGCGGGCCTTCTCAACGAGGGCCTCGGCTTCCTTCTCGGCGTTCTCAATGACTTCCTTCTCGATGAGCTTGGCCTCCTCCTTGGCCTTGAGGACTATCTCTTTGGCCTCGGCCTTGGCCTTTTCAATGCGAGCCTCTGCCTCCCGTTCCGCGTCAACAATCTGCTTGATGACGTCTTCCATGATTAGCCCCCCAATGATCCTAAAACAGGTTATCCTTCCACGTCGATTTTGGCTTTCCTAATCTCTTTAAATAGTTTTTGCTCGGGGGTCACGGGAAAAACGTGGGGTTAAGAAAGGCAACGTGAAAAAATTCGGCGCCTTCAGTCTTCCTTCTCCTTTTTCCTTTCCAGCAGGTTTTTGACGCCGTCCAGGGCGCTGTTCTTGGCGAAGATTATCACCTGGCCCTTCTCCGGAAGTTTCGTGTCGCCGGAGGGTATTATCAAGTTGCCCTTTTCGTCGTAAACTGCGACCATCAGGGCGTCTCTGGGGAGCTTCAGTTCCTTGACCAGCTTCCCCGCTATCTCACTGTTCTCGTCTATGTTGAACTTGACTATCTCAGCGCCTTCCTTCGGGAAGAGCACCCTGTCAAAGCCAGGCGTTATGATGTTCCTGCTTATGTATTCGGCGGCTATCTCCTCGGGGGAGATAACGAAGTCGAAGTACCTCTTGAGGTCGGTTACCTCCTCGAATATCTTTCTGTTCTTGGGGTTGCCTATCCTGAGGGAGGTTCTGACCTTTGGGTTGAGGTGCTTCGCCAGGATGCACGCCAGCAGGTTGGCGTCATCCTTGCCGGTTAAGGCTGCGAAGGCATCGGCCTGCTTTATGTTGGCTTCCTCCAGGGTTTTTGGATCCGTGGCGTCCCCTTCGATCACCAGGCCGTTGATTAGGAGTGAGAGGGCCTTAGCCCTCTCCTTGTTCATCTCGATTATGGTGACGTCGTGGCCGTCCTCCTCGAGCATCTTGGCCACGAGGAAGCCGACCCTTCCGGCACCCATTATCACGACGAACATCAGTCCTCACCGAGGAGGTATTTGGCTATCTCAGCGTAGGCTGGCCTGGTGACGAGGATTCCGATGAGCACTCCCAGTATCGTCGTGAAGGCAAAGCCCTTGAGCGTTCCGACGAAGTACACCAGCAGGAAGCTCATGGCCGTTATCGTGGTTGCTGCCGATGCGAATATGACGAAGAACGCCCTGCCCATCCTCTTTAGTATGCTCGAGCGTCTGGCTATCCTTGTGCTCCTGTCCCCGCTTAGCAGTTCGTCCGTTATGACGACCTGCTGGTCAACCCCCGTACCTATCGCCGCTATGATACCCGCTATACTTGGCAGGTCAAGGTTCCAGTTGATGAGCGCCGCGAAGCCGAGGATGATTATGACCTCGAAGAGACTCGTGCTCGCAACGGGAATGGCTATCTTCCAGCGCCTGTAGTGGAAGTAGATTATCGCTAGGACCGTGAGGAGTGCACCGAGACCCGCATAGAGGGCCTGATTCTTGAAGTCCTCACCGAGCCTCGGGGAGATGAACTGCATTCCAACGACGTTGAGCTTGACCGGGAGCGAACCGCTCTTGAGGACGGTGTATATCGTGCTGGCTTCCTGTTCCGCAACCACTCTGTTGGGGGCTTTTCCGCTTATCTGGACGTCCTGCTGGGGCTTTCCAACGGTGAGGCCTTCCCCGACGGCGTAGGGTCCGTAGAGGCCGAGCGCCTTAACCACCAGCTGGTGGTCGCTCTCTCCGGGTCCCCTCTGGATGTAGCTGACCGTGACGTTGAGGTCCTCAAGCTCCTTCTGAAGCTCCTGCGGAACGTCTATCAGGACGACCTTCTGCTTGCCCTGGGCGAGCTTGGCTATCTCCTCCGCGCTCTGGTTGGAATAGGCAACCGCACTTATGTTAAGCGCCCTGTTGATCCTCTCCATGAGGGTTGGTGCCTGGGGTGCCTCGGCGTTGAACTCCGTGCTGTTCATGAGGTGGTATATCTTGCCCGAAACAACAAGGAGGGAGTTGACTGGAGGATCAAGGAACATGTCAACGGGCCAGCCGGGTTTTCCTTTGGCAAGCTCCGCGAACTTCTCCGCGGCCTTCTTGGAGATCCTGAATGGAACGGCCCAGCTGTTGTCGGGTTTTATCTGGTAGATCCCAACGTATTCAACGTCTTTGCCGGTTCCAAAGACGACGCCGTTGAACTCCATATAGAAGACACCCTGGTTCTCTATGACCGCCTTTATCTGGTTCGCCTGTTCTTCAGTGCTTACGTTCGCCACCTTGACGAGGACTATCCGGTCACCCTGGGCTTCAACCGTGATGTCCCTCAGTCCGAGGGTGTTCAGCCTCTTCTGGAGGGAGGTGACGACTATCTGCATCGTGTTGCTGTCAACCGGGTGTTCCGTCTGAGCAACGAGGGCAACGCCACCGGCTATGTCTATTCCAAACGTGAGCGGTTTGAGAGCTAGGGTGGCTATCGAACCTGTGAGGAACAGTATGAGCAAGAGAATCCTCCAGTTTAGGAGGAGCCTCTTGGTTTTCCTTTTCATGCGCTACCCCCCTGGGGTTTTCTTGAGAGGTACCACTTCAGAACGCCGGCGTTGAGGATCCAGGTGTTCATGAAGTCCGCGAGCAGACCGAAGATGAGGACTATCGCTATGTTGTCGATTGTCTGGCTGGTGGAGATTATCCAGAGGACTAAAAGCGCTCCGAGGGTCGTGGTGCTCATGGTGAATCCGGTTGAGACCGCGGAGAGGTAGGCATCCTCGATCGTGTCCTCCTTCCTTCTCAGGAGCTTTGTCGTCAGCAGTATGTTGCTGTCTACCGTGTAACCGATGAGCATCAGCAGCGCCGCTATCGTGGCGGTGGTAAGCTCTATTCCAAAGATCCCCATGAGTGCCACGGCTATGGTCATGTCCGAGAGCGCCGAGAAGATTATGGTCATCGAGGGGACGGGGTCCCTGAAGAACAGGAAGACCACCACGGCCATTCCAATGAACGCGAGCGCTATGGCCTTCATTCCCTGCTTCTGGGCGATCTCTCCAAAGGTTGGCTGAACCTCATTGTGGGTGTATTTTGCGTTGGGATACTTCTCCTTCATGATTTTAATGATCTGCGTGGGGTCGGTTCCGGCCGGGGCGTATATCCTTACGCCGCTCGTTTCGACACCGGTGAAGCTCTCGACCCTAACTTCAACGCCCAGGTCCTTGCTGAGTTCCTTGGCGAGCTGGTCGGGATTGGTCTGAACGCCGTAGGCAGTGACGACAACTCCACCTCGCAGATCGATTCCCAGGGTTGGGAAGTGAACCGCGAGGAGAAGTAGCGCCACTATAAACACTATAAGGGGATAGGTTATCATCCTCTTGTAATCCATCCTTGCAAGAAAACGAAGTTTCTCCCGCTCCTTGGCCTTGACGGATCCGGTAGCGGGGAGCTTTGAGTTCTTCTTGGGCTTCGACATAGGTTCACCCCATCGTAGTTTTAGCCGACTTGTCGTTAGTTGGGGGGAGCGGTTTTAAGATTAGCGGTTCACATCACTGGTGGCCATTGATGATGGTTGGGTGCCCCAGAAAGCCCTCATCTGTTGGACGAATTTGGCCATCTAACCCCGGAAGTTTCCATAACGGCAGGTAAAGCTCCGCGTAATCAATTCGCGGCCTTTTCTTGACAGTTTAAACCGATGAAAACCCGGTCAGAACTCTCCGTTGGAGGCTTAACTTTAAAAAGGGTTGGTTATAGCAGGGGTAGAGGTGAGGGCCATGAGTGAGATAGAGACGATCGGGTTTCACTACGTTGTTGAGGCCGCCGGTTGCGATCCCCAGATCCTCGCTAACGCTGACAGAATAAGGGAAATATTCCTTGAAGCGGCGAAGGTAGGTAACATGGAGGTCAAAGCGAGCTACTTCTTCAAGTTCTCCCCAACAGGCGTCAGCGGCATGGTTATCGTCGCCGAGAGCCACATTTCCGTCCACACCTGGCCGGAGAAGGGCTACGCGGCTTTGGACGTCTACACCTGCGGCACCAAGGCCGACCCGGAGAAGGCGGTTGACTACATCCTGGAGCAGTTCAGGGCCAAGTACGCCCACGTCAGCGAGATAAAGCGCGGAATCGAGGAAGATGACGAGACCTACACCCACATGATAATGACCTGGGAAGAGAGCCTGAGAAAGAACGGAAACGGGCAGTGAATTCAAAGCAGCTTTTCTATTTCCCTCACCCTCTCCAGTGTGTCGCTGAGGATCGCCCTGATGTTCTCTATCTTCGCCTTCAGCTCGCGGTTCTCACTCTCCAGCTCTTTGACCCTTTCCTCGAGCTTCCTGCACTCCTCCTCGGGGACGAGCTTTCCTCCTCCAGCTAGGATTTCGATGTTCCTGACGAGCTCGTCGAGCTTGCCCTGCTTGATCTGCTCATAGGTCTCCCTGACGAGCTGTCCGGCCTTTGTCTCACCCTTGAGGTGCTTTCTGATTGTCTGCTCGGTTCTTCCAAGCTCCTCGGCTATCTCTGGAACGGTCATGCCGGCCTTCTCCCTGGCTATTGCTCCAGCCGCTACCGCCAGGCTGTCGACCCAGGTGAGCCTCTCGGCCGGGTCCTTTATCAGCTCTATGACCTCGGGCCTGAAGAGCGTCGCGAAGAGCAGTATGCTCTCGAGCCTGTGTATCTCCTCCCTTCCCATCGGGTTCAGCGGAACCTCCATTTCCATCACCTCCCTCCGGTTTTTCACTCGGTTTCAACAACTCCCCTCCTCTTCAGGACCTTGTCGTGGTGAACGACTATTCCCCTGTCGGTTATCTCGAAGGGGTGCCTCCTCATGCTGTGGCTCGTTCCACGCATCTTCCAAACTATCAGAGAGCGCTTAAGCTCGCCGTCGATCTCATCCAAATCGAGGCGGATTATGCCGTCGACGCCGTGCTCAACGCCCGGCCCGCCGAAGCCGCGCTCACCGACGCTTATCTGGCTGACAAAGATGCTCGTGACGCCGAGGCCAGCCAGAACCCTCTTGAGTTGCATGACGATGCCCCTCGCCAGGGCCGGCTTGTTGATGTAGAGCGTCGTAACGGAGTCGATGACAACGCGCTTTGCGTTGAGATCCTTAACGGCCGTCCTGAGGACGTCTATGAACTCCCTGACGTCCGTTAAGTCGTGGACTATGTACCTCTCGTACTCCTTGCTCTTGCCTATTCCTGCGGTGAATGCATCCACCATCGCGAACAAACCCTCTTCCTCGTACTTTCTGACGTCCCAGCTGAACCCGGCCATGTTCTGCCTGACCTGAACCGGGTGCTCCTCGAGGGCCACGTAAATTCCAGGCTCGCCCATCTGGAGGCCGTGCCAGATGAACTGCTGGCTGAAGATGCTCTTTCCGGTTCCAGGGCCACCGCTGAGGAGAACGACGTTCCTCTCGGGAATTCCTCCGTGGAGTATCTCGTCCATCCCCGGAATCCCTGTCTTAACCCTCGCCACCATGGGAATCACCCCCTTTAGTTACCTCTTGTTACTATTGGGTTCTATTCCCAAACCCCTTAAAAAGGTTACTTTGTCACCTCAATCTCATAATAGGGAGAAGGGAAAGATCTTAAAAATACCTGGAACTCTGCTCAAGATAATACTTAACGACGTCATCATCATTGAATAGTTTAAAGAATTTTTCCTTAAGAATTTCCATACTGTAACAATCTGGATTTGATAAGTCTCCTGTTTTTAGATATGCATTATAACTGCACCCTCCACCGCAAATCAGTGCATATTCACATTTTTTACATTTATCGATATTGAAGATGGTTCTGCTCTTATATTTGTCGAAATTTTTATTAAATTCTAAGTGTGGATGATACTTCCCGATGCTTAGCTCTCGTATCCTGAGGGCACTCATACATGAGTATATATCGCCATAGGGATCATAGAAAAACTGGCGATAGTGTGCAGGGCAATTATAAAACTGGGGGATCCATGCGCCTGCTTTGAACTTTACAAAAAGACCATCGAATATCTCAAAGACACTTTTTATGATATTGCTTTTAAAAAGAGATAAGATTTCTTCATATGATAATTCTGGATTAAAGTAACAGGGTCCATATTCTCCTCTGAGGGGTGCTAAGTAAAAGTGTATATTGGGGATGTTTACCCATCCTTTTTCCGTGTAGAATTTCGCTAATCTTTCTATGTGCCTTATATTACTTTTTCCGACATTTGTTCTGAGTACGACATTAAACCCCGATTCAATGGCTAGTTCGATATTTGAGATTACCCTATCAAACGATCCGCTGTACCTGTACTGGTCGTGGATCTCTTTGGGGCCATCAATTGTTGTTTGGATGAGCAAAATCGAGTCTTGGTATGACTCCAGGAGGGGGATATAATGGTTTAAATCCATAGCATTTGTAAACAATAAAAATTTGTAATTTTCCTCAGAGCCTTTTTCTAGGATATACTTTATTTTGTCCATGAGCCTTTTTTGTAAAGGTTCTCCCCCATATAGTTGTATATTACGTATTTTGCTTTTGTTTCCGTCAATCTCACCATTATCTAATGCAAGTATCGCCTGAAACATACTGTCAATTTGTTCATAGGTTAAATCCGCTCCAAATCTCCGATTGCGAAGATAGCAATATGAGCAATTAAGGTTACAAGTGTAAGTCACCACTGCAATATGATAATTGTCTGAGTATACAGATTCTTGAAGAGTTTTGAAATACTCTTCTACTTTGGAGTTATCAGGTGTATCAACTATGAATCCTGCAGATCTAAGGGCTTTCTCGGTAGTTGTATCTAGTGTTTCATTTTGGATGGCATCTAAACCATCTTTGTCTACTCTAATTATAGATCCATTTTTTGTGTTGATCAATAAATATCGGTCTTTTGCAATTTCTATTTTAACCACAAATGAGCTGATCATTTTAACATCCCTCCATATTTGGATACCCTTAATTTTATATATTCAAATAGATACTTAGTTTCACTACAATATGGGGAATAAAACGTTCCAGTTGCATTGTATGCTTCCATAGGGCAGCCTCCTGCACAGAATGGTGCAAGTTTGCAACCAAAGCATTGTGGTATGTTGTTTACGCTTCTATTTATCCAAAGCAAATAGTTGCGGTTAAGTTTGAACTCTGGATAATAAGTTCCAACACGTAATTCCTTGTTGCCTAAGGTATAATCACATGGGTATAAGTCACCTCTAGGGTCAAATATTAAAACATTGCCGTTAGTAGCCCCGCAATATTTTAGTCTGCCTGGAAGAGGTTCCCCGTTGGATATTGCTTTAAATAAATCTTGATAGAATGCATCAAATTCATATATACCCACATTTGGTAAATCATACTTCCTTAGCAGGGATAGTACCTTTTGGAAATATTCATCAGGAGGCAACATGAAAGGGTATCTTGCACCTGAACGTTCATTGACTCTTTTCAGAAGGATCGGTGTGTTCACACCCTCTTCCCGTAGTTCATTGACAAGTTGGGGTATATGATCTATATTCTGGGAATCAATGTTTGTAAATATGGTTACAAATATTCCCTTTTGAGTTGCTGCTTTGATGCCTTCAATTATTCTATCGAAGGTTCCTCTCCTAGTTATATGTGGTCTCCGGGCATTGTGTACTCTCTTTGGTCCATCTATTGTTACTTTCACCACTTTTACATTGTATTTACTTAATAGATCGGCATATTCTGAGAGCATATATCCATTTGAAATTATATCAAACACAAAACCGTCTTTGCTTCCCCTTCTCAGGATATACTCGAGTATATCCTCATGGTCATCCAGTAGAGGTTCGCCTCCGGTAATTCCAATACTTGGTATTATCTCACTTCTATCAAGTTTGTACTTGGCTATCTCATAGAATCTATCTACTAACTCTTTTCGTATCGTGTTCTCTCGTTTAATTTTACGTTCATAGCAGTATATGCATGCAAAATTGCAGTTATATGTCATTGCAATACCATATCTCCCTTTGGAGGATTGGGATTCTTGTCCGAGGGATCCATACAATAGTGCAATCTCTTCCTCGGTCTTTAGTTCAGTTATAATGCCATACTTTTTAAATAGGTTTATCACCTCTTGGGGGCCATTTTCAGGCCTCTTAAGAACACCCAATGCCTCCTCATCTATAACGATGGGGGGGGATCTAGGTTTTAAAAGCAAGTATCTGTTGTTATCCAATTCAATGACATTAACAAAATGTGAAAGTTTCATATATTCACCTCCTTTTCTTTAGGCTTAAGTGTTGAAAAGAACATTCCGAGGTCCTCTTCGAGAAGTTTGGAGTTTACACAGGTAGTGCACTCTGATAAGGATTTTTTACCCAATTTTAGTTCGAGAAATTGTTCACGTGATAATTGCCTAAATGGACATCCGCCAGCACAAATAGGGAGGAGAGGACACTTTTGACACTGTCTCAGAGATAGGATAGTCCTGTCTCTTAATGCCTCGATGTTATCGGGGAATATTCTTTGGTTGGGATAATACGAGCCAATTGGGAACATTTGCGCTTCTGCGAACATTGTGCATGAGTATATCTTTCCATCAGGGGAAAATGTGGCTCTACCGTTTACCCGAATTCCTCCACATGCTCTGGCCTTGGGCTTGGGTAATTTTCTCTCTATGAAAATCTCTTTGGCAATTAAAGTAGCTCCCGATTCATCTGAGAAGTTTATTAAAGGTATTAACTCGGGATTTCTTTCCAAATAATCGATGATCTCTGATATTATCCTCCTACTCTGAGATAGCTCGTTCTCTTTTGTTGAGGTGTAATTCCCATAGTTCCCAACTACACCAAGTGCAATCTTTAGCTTTCCAAGCCATTCCTTCCTTTTTAGAAAATCTATATATTCTGGTAAGTATTTTATATTCTCACTATCAAATTTGGTCACGATTTGGATCTTATTACCCAGGCCTAAATCTATTAATTCTTGAATCCCTCCTGTTATCTGAGAAAAAGTTTCATGCCCTCCCCACAGTGGTCTTCTTCTATTGTGAATGGGCTCAGGTCCATCAATTGTGACCCTAATCAGATCAATAATGCTCGAGTACTTTAATATGAGATCCTTATAATATACTAAATTGAAACCATTCGTAGTGATTCCAATTCTGGAATTTCTTTCTTGAGACATCTTGAAAATCATTGACACCTCTGGGAAGTTGCTCAAGAGCAATGGTTCTCCTCCGGTGAGGTTTATGAAGATCTCTGAGGAATTATCGCTGTATTTATCTATAAACTCAAAAGCCGCCGTTATCATGTTAAGGTTCATTTTCCCGAAAAGTTGCCTTTTGCTTTTATTCTCAAAGCAATACTTGCATGCAAAATTGCAACTCCACGTTACGATAAAGGTAAAACTATCGAAACTTATAGACTTGGCAGGGGGTAATTTATCTCTTTTAACTATATCCTTAAGGATCTCTCTTATCTCTTTTTCAGATGTGACAAGAATTCCAGTAGATAAAAGTGTCTGTTTTATGTTCTTGGGGATTTTATCGATCCGTTTTTCTTTTAAAGTTTGAACAAGTTCGTTGTCTCCTTTAATGGCCGTGCCATGCAGAGGATTTATAATCAGATACTCATCTGTGGATATTTTAATCGTTAAAATGTAATTGTTAAGGATCACTATTACACCCCCGTTATTGTCAAACAATAAAGAAAAAAACAATTTGATACCTCTGAAGCAATTCACTGGCAGTGTGGGAGGAAGTCTTTGGGTGGTTCAGGGTATTGGGGCTCGCCACAACCTGCCATGGCACATGCAACCATTATTGAGTCCGGCAGGACTCCATCCTCCACTTTCAATATTTCAATTTTCACTTGTCATCACCTCCGAGAGTTTTCATTGTATTTATTAGTTGAAAATACAAATAAATTTATCTGCAAGGTACTTTTAAAGAAATGAAAATAACCTAAAAACAAACTATGTATGGAATATGAAATTCAAAATTACAAAAACTTTTATATTCTCAGAACTGTTATAATAATGAATAACCCCGCATACTGGGGGGAAATGACGTGAAGGCTGATGTAATTAAATCATATATCAGCGATGGGAAGCTTATTGTTATTCTTAGATTAGAGACGGACATTTTTGGTTTAGAATCTTCTCTTAGTGATGTTGAGAGACAAGTGCTGGATTTAATTATCTCCTCTCAGGGTATAACTCAAAAACAAGTTTCGGATATCCTAGGTCCAGTTAGGGCATCACGGGTCATACACACCCTAGAAAAGAAAGGTTTTATAAAACGTGAAAGGAGAGGCAAAACGTATGTTTTAATGCTTCGTTAGTGTCCCCCTCCTGATGAACTCCCCGATGTCGGTGATGTTCAGGATGAATTTTTTCCTGCTTTCAGGATTTATCCTGCCTATGCCGAGGATTATCCCATTTTCGTCGTAAATCACGAGCTTCTTCGTGCCCTGCCAATTATAAGAGCGCACGCCACTCCTCGGCACGTCTTTGCCGGTGGTGAAGAGGAAGCCAGCCTTTGGGCTTAGAACCGCGTAGTTCTTCTCAACATCGACGAAGTAGAAGAACTCGACGTTGGGATATAACTTCTCAACGAGGTTCTTATCCACCTTTATCGTCCCAACGAAGGTGCCGTAGGCGTAGGGCCTTGTCCTAAGGTTTTCTATCTTGGCCCAGACCCTCTCGTTCACCGCGTAGACGTCCCTGAATTTGCCCTCGACCACGGCGAAGGTGTGGTGTTTAAGCTCCCCGTACTTCTCGGCCTCGCGGAGTATCAGATCGTATTCCCACGATGAGGCACGCCTGTGTCTGAGGGACTCAGCCATCTCCATTCCCTTCAAGCTGCTCTATCAGCTCCGCAAAGCCAGCTATGTCAGTTCGCTCGAACTCCCTCTCGAATTCGAGGCCGAGTTCGGCTATTTCCTCTGGAGTTATCGTCGTTTCAGGCTCCTCGGCGTTTATCCCGGGGCAGCCCTCGTCGTAGTAGAGCCACAGCGTTTGGCCTTTGTACTTGAATGACCTCTCGCCCTCGACGCCGAGCGGCTTACGCGAGACCATGAAGGGGTAGATTCTACAGATTATCGGGTTGGCGTCGTGAACCCTGCATTTGCCAGTCTCAGGGTCGTGGAAGACGCAGCCGAGATCCCATTCACGTATCGCCAGAACGAAGCGTATCCGGTTGCCCTCGACCGAGAAGGTCACGAAGTCCTGGGGGTCGTGTCCCTTCCGGGCGATTCTCCCTATATCCTTTAGTGTTAGATAGATGTGCCTTTTCCTGCAGCAGTCGAGGCAGTAGAGGCACCTGAACTTCACTGGCTCGGTGAACGGTTTTGCCTTGAAGCGCATGGAACCCCTTCCCTGTGGTGGTTAAAAAGTCATCGAACCCTCTGGTGGACGTATCTGTGTAACGAAACCTTTTTATGTTCGCGGACGTACATTACTCTGGAACAAGGTTTGGAGGGGTTGGAATGGCTGAAGGAAACGGGGGCAGGCCCCTGAACGCCGAGGAGTACGAGAGGTACAGGCGTGAACTCGAACGCAGGAAGGCCGAGAGCCTGATGGCGCATTGGCAGTGGTATTTCCTCCTCGGTGTTATCCTGATGATTCTCGGGCTTGTTGGTCTTGGCATAATCCCCTTTGTGACCCTGACCACGATAACCGTCTTCGGGGTCTTCCTGATTATGGGCGGCCTGGTGACGATTGGAATAGCTCTCTTCGCCGGCGGCCAGAGCGGCGGGGAGCGGCTCATGGGGATACTGCTGTCAATACTATACCTCATAGCGGGCTTCGCCATGATTGAGGAACCCCTGATGTCCGCGAGGGTTCTGACGTTTATCCTCGGAAGCGCCTACTTCATCTTCGGAATAGTTAAGGTGCTCGCGGGATTCAAGATAGAGGGTGGAGGAATCATCGTCTTTTCCGGTGCCATAGACTTCCTGATAGGAGCCATGATACTCGCCAACTGGCCCGAGTGGAGTCCGTGGGTCATAGGAATCTTCGTGGCGATAGAGCTTATAGTGGCTGGTGTGAGCTTCATAGCGATGGCCCTCGGGGCAAGGTCGATGAAGAACAACCCGGAGCTTCGGGTCTGATTCTTATCCTCTTTTTGTGACGTTGCGTCTGCCTTTCAACAACCTTCCAAAAGATTTTTAAGTAACTTTTTGTAACTTAAACTGCACAATGCGGAGGTGATTGAAATGGAGTTTGGGGAGGTTGGAAAGAACTGGGTATGGATGCTTGCCCTTGGGATCATGTTCATGACCCTTGGAATTGCCGGGCTGCTTGTCCTGCCGCTCCTCAGCATCACGAGCGTGGCCCTCTTCGGCGCGTTCATGATGCTCGCGGGAGCGCTCCAGATGGTCCAGGGAACAACGAAGGCCAGGGAGTGGAAAAGCAGGGGACTGCACATCACGATGGGACTCATCTACGTCCTCGGCGGTCTCTTCGCCATGATAAACCCCGTTCTGGCCACGGCAATCTACACGCTCCTGCTTGGGCTTTCCCTCATAACAATAGGGACGATCAGGATAGCCGTCGCCTTCCAGAACAAGGACGTTGGCCAGTGGAGTTTAATGGCACTCTCCGGCTTCTTCACGGTTCTGCTGGGGACCCTCATCGTCCTTCAGTGGCCGTGGTCGAGCCTCTGGGCCGTTGGACTCTTCGTCTCGCTTGACCTCATCATGAGCGGGGCAAGCTTCGTTGTGATAGCCTTAAGTGCGAAGATTGAGTACGATGCAACTAGAAACACCGCGCGGGGGTGAAGCTGTCTGATAGCCCTCATCTCTTTAATTTTGGCGATTACCATATCCCTGATAATCGTGAGAATAGGTGCGATAGCCCTTGAGATGACCGGTCTCTCCCGGGACGTGGCTTCGTTTCAGGCCCAGTCGGCCTTTTCCGGGACGGGGTTCACGACGAGCGAGAGTGAGTACGTCGTTTCCCATCCGGCCAGGAGGAAGATCATCAGGATTTTGATATTCCTTGGGAGCGCTGGAATAACGTCCGTCATAGCAACCCTGGTTCTAACCTTCCTCGGAAGGGGCAGAGAAGAGGCGACGGGCTATCTGCTCGTCCTTGCGATAAGCCTGATGGTCCTCTACGTCGTTTTCACATCCAAAACCGTCGACAGGTGGATGCGCAGGTGGATAAGGCGCTTCCTGAGCAGGGCCTTTCCAGAGCTTAGGGTTTACGACTACACCCAGCTCCTCGGTGTAACCCACGGCTACTCCATCTCCCAGATAAAAGTCCGCAAGAACAGCTGGCTCGCCAACAGGAGCCTCAGGGAGCTGGAGCTTGACAAGGAGGGGATACTGGTTCTGGGAATATACAGGCGAACCGATGATGGAGAGGTTTACATAGGGGCGCCCAGAGGCGACACGATAATCCTCCCTGAAGACGTTCTGGTCTGTTACGGCCCGGAAGATGCCCTCCTGGAGCTGTCCAAGAGAGTCCGTGGAAAGAGAGGAGACCAAGCGCATGAGGAGGCGGTTAAGAAGGCCAGGATTAGAAATTTGGAAGAGGAGATAAAGGCCTCCAGTTCCGGTTAGGTGTTCAGGTGGGCGTCGAACTTTCCGCTCTTTTTGTAGTCCGCGTATCCCTTATCGAGCCTCTTCGCCACGTAGGGGCCGTTCTTCCGGTAGCCGAACTTCCGGTAGTACTCCCTCACGCCGACGCCGCTTATGACGAGCATCTTCCTGACGTCGAACTCCTCGCGGGCTATCCTCTCGGCCTCAGCCAAAAGCTCCCTTCCATAGCCTCTGTGCTGCCACCCGTACTTCGGCTTTCCTCCTATCGGCACTAGCGGGCCGTAAACATGAAGCTCCCTGACTATGGCGGAGGGACAGCAGTTTATCTCCTTCCTGTGTGCCCTCTCGCTCGGAATTCTTAACCTAAGGAAGCCGATGAGGATGTCGTTCTTGGTGTCCTCGAAGCTAAGGAATATCTCCCTTCCGCCCGCCGCCTCGTAGTCCTCGCGGAGAAGTTCTATATGCTCGATTTCAGGCTCTATTCCGAACTTCTCCATCTGATGGCCGACTTCCCTAAAGCGGATCTCCCTCGGCCTTATCCCGCGCTTAATCAGCTCGTTAAAGACGAGTTGGCCCAGGTTGGAGTGCTTGACACCGGCAACTATGAGCTTGGCCGGAATGTCGCGTTGAATCCTCATGACGCGGACCCACTTGGGGAAGTGCCTGTAGGCCTCAACGAGCAGCTCAACGGCCTCTTCCGTCGTGTACGGGCGGTATTTGCCCGCCTTGTACCAGGCGTAGAGTGGGGCGTCGGCCGTCACAAGCGTTGGGTATATCTTCAGCATGTCGGGCCTGAAGCGGGGGTCCTCGAAGATGGCCTTAAACGTGTACAGATCCCTCTCGAAGTTGCTCCCTGGAAGACCGGGCATTATGTGATAGTTGATTTTCAAACCCGCATCGCGGAGAAGCTGGGTCGCCTTAACTATCTCCTCGACGCCGTGGCCCCGTTTTGTCCTCTCGTGGATGAAGTTGAAAATCGTCTGAACTCCCAGCTCCACCCTCGTTGTTCCAAAGCGGAGCATCCTGTCTATCTGCCTCTCAAAGGCCCAGTCCGGGCGCGTCTCTATCGTCAAACCCACCATCCTGACTTTCGCCCTCTTGTTCTTCCTCTGCTCGTCCTCAAGGTAGTAGTAGGGCTTCCTGTGGGTTTTAAGCCAGGCCTCTCTAAACTTGGGATCCTCTTCGAAAACGGACTCGTCTTTCTTCACTATCAGCCGTACGAGCTTCTCCTCGAGGTTTTCTATGTCCTTGAAATACGGGAAGTCGTTCATAGCCTTGAACGCCTCTTTGACGAACCACTCCTGGTAATCGAGGTCGACCGCCGGAAACGTCCCGCCCTGGATTATGACCTCCACCTTGTCCACGTCGTGGCCTATGTCGGTGAGTTGCTTTAACCTTCGCATCATGATTATGTAGGGGTGGTAGGCGCTCTGGACCGCCCTCAGCGCCGAAGGCTCTTTGCCCGTGTAGCTCTGGGGAGAACCGACTGTCGGGCCGCCGGGGCAGTAGATGCAGCGCCCGTGGGGACAGGGAAAGGGCTTTGTCATCATCGCCACAACGGCAACTCCACTTATGGTTCTGGTGGGCTTTCTCTTGAGCAGATCCCTAAAGCGCTCGCGCTCCCCCTCAGGGATGGCCTTCAGGATATCCGAGTTTCCCGGAATCTTTGAGAGGTGATACTTCCTGGAAACGACTATCTTGTATCGGTTAAGCTCTTCTCTGCTCTTTATCTCGCCGGCTAAGACAGCTCTCGCTATCTCCTCAACGGCCTTCTCAAAGCTCTCGCCTTCCATGTCTCACCCTCTTGACCCAACTTGCCAAGCGGTTTTAAAAGGGTTTGCCGGACATATTCAGTTAGTGAATAATTCACCAAGTGAATAGGGGTGAGAAGATGAACCGCGACGAACTCGTTGCCTTTCTTGATGAGTACCTCCAGATTTCGGCCTATCCGGACAAGTCGAGCAACGGCCTGCAGGTGGAGGGAAAACCCGAAGTCGAACGCGTTGCCTTCGCAGTTGATACAACCTTGAGAACCATCGAGAGGGCCGCAGAGGCAAAAGCGGACATGCTGATAGTCCACCACGGGATGATATGGGGCGGCCTCGGCTACATCACTGGGATTCACTACAAAAGGCTGAAGGCCCTGATGGAGAGCGGGATAAACCTCTACGCGGCACATTTACCACTCGACGTCCACCCTGAAGTCGGAAACAACGTCGAACTGCTGAGACTGCTCGGTTTGGAGCCGAAGGGACCGTTCGGAGATTACAGGGGGCTGTCGATAGGCTACTGGGGCGAGTTTGAAAGGCCAGAGCCGATTGAGAAGGTCGCGCAGATAATAGCTGAGAAGCTTGATGCAACCGTGAAAACCTACGAGTTCGGGAAGCGGGAGATTAAAACCGTTGGAGCGATCAGCGGTGCCGGGGCCTTCGCCCTGGAGGAAGCGTGGAGAAAGGGAATTGACCTCTTAATAACCGGCGAGTTTGGACACGCCGACTACCTAACGGCCGTGGATTTGCCGCAGAGCGTTCTGGTGGCCGGTCACTATAAAACTGAGACACTGGGTGTTAGGGCACTTATGGGACTCTTGAAGGAGCGCCTTGGCCTCGACGTCTTCTTCATAGACGAGCCTACGGGGCTGTAATCCCCTTCTATTTCTCTGTTGTAATCACCTACACAAAAGCGTTAATAACCGCCTGAGCGTAGATAACCTGGTGGTAACATGAACAAGGCCCTCGCGGTGATGGCAATAATCACAATAGCCCTCTCGGCCTACGCCTTAGCGACTGCCCAGATTCCACCGGCGAGCATAAGCTACAAGGAGGTCTTCTACATAAACAACCAGAGCGTGACGTTCGTAACAAAGGACGGATTTGGACTCTTCACCATGCACATCGAGCCTCACGTCAACTCCTTTGACCTTAGGATAGAATTCCCAGAAGGCACCTCCTACCTGATACGCTACGGCGACAAGAACTACCGCGGAACCGACGAGTTCAAGGTCACCGTTGACAAGGACACGGTCCCAGACGAGGTCTACGTTCAGTTCCAGCTTCCGGCCGGGCTGATGAGGAAGCTCATCTACGAGAACGGTGAGGCCAAGATAACCATAAGGGGCGACAAAGCCCCGGTGTGGCACGCTGAGGACACGGTTTACGTCAAGTACCGCAAGGAGAAGAAGTGATTCCCGCCATTTCCTTTTCCACATCCTCAGGAGCCATAATCCTGAGGCGCATTCCGATTTCTTCTGCATAGTTTAGAACCCAGCCCGGTTTGGCGCTCCTGAAAGGAGTCACTACCCAAAGCTCTGGAAAGCCGGCTCTATGGGCCTTCACAACGTCGTAGAGCAGCCTCTGGGGGAACCATTTGAAAGAGGCCTCAAGCTCAATGGCGAGGAGCTTTTTCTCCCCGTCGAGGACGGCTATATCTATCCGCGTGCCGTCGGGGGTCCTGTATTCGGGAATCGCGCTAAGGCCGAGTTCTCCCGCCAGGGAGATGATTTCCCTCGTTAGGGTCTTAACCTTGATTTTGGACACCTCAGAAAAGTTGAAGGGAAAGAAATGGTTCAGCCGAGCCTCTTCTTCACCTCTTCAATGGCCTCCTCGGCCTTCAGCGGGTTCTTGATTCTTCCCTGGGCAAGTTCCTTCCTTCCGCCTCCGCCACCGCCGGCAACGCTTGTTATCACCTTAGCCAGCTCGCCCGCTTTGAGGTCAAGGCCATCTCCAACGGCCACGACGAAGTGTCCCTTCCTGCTTATGAGAACGATAACGCGCTTATCCTTTCTGAGCCTGTTGGCTGCCTCACGGAGGTCCTCCATAGTTCCCTCAACGACCGCGCCGATGAACTCTACCCCACCAACCTTCTCGACCCTGTTTTCAAGCTCGTAGACGAGGAGCTTAGCCAGCTCTTTCCTGAGCTTCTCAACCTCCTTCCTCGCCTCCTTCCACTCGCTGAAGAACCTCTCGGCCGTCTCGGGCACCTTCTCCGGAGGAACGCGGAAGATTTCGGCGGTTCTCTTGAGGAGCCTCTCCGTTTCCTGCATCCAGTTTATAGCGGCTTCACCAGCCGCGAATATGATACGCTCAACGCCGTCCTGTATGCGCTCAGTCCTGAGAATCTTAATCGGACCGATTAGGCCTGTGTTCGGCAGGTGCGTTCCACCGCATGCTTGCACATCCCAGTCCTCTATCTTGAGAACCCGGATGACCCTTCCGGGCACTACTCCACCCTGGTAGAGGCGGAAGCCGTACTTCATCTCTGCCTCGGTCCTCGGCAGCCACTCCCAGGTTACCCTCCTGTTCTCCATTACGACGCGGTTCGCTAAACGCTCAATCTCCCTAAGCTCCTCCTCGGTTATGCGCTTGTAGTGGGCTATGTCGAGCCTGGCCCAGTCCTTGTGGAGCTGGCTTCCGGCCTGCCAGACGTGCTTTCCGAGAACCCTCACTAAGGCGCCCATGAGGACGTGCGTTCCCGTGTGGTGGCGCATGTGCTGGATTCTCCTGTCCCAGTCTAGCCTTCCGTGAACCCTAGCCCCCTCTTTGAAGAGCTCGGGCCTCTCGACCTTGTGGAGGATGACCTTCCCGACCTTCTGGACGTTGGTTACCTTTACCTCCTCCCCGTTCACATTGAGGGTTCCTGTGTCGTAGGGCTGGCCTCCTCCTTCCGGATAGAAGGCCGTCCCGTCCAGCACGACCCAGTCGTCTATGACCTTGAGAACCTCGGCATCGAACTCCTTCATGAAGGGGTTCTCGTAGTAGAGCGTCCTCGTGTCGGGGAGGCCTTTAACAAGCTCGAAGTCCACAACGTACTCTCCGGCAGTCTTCTTCTCGGTCTTCTCGGCCTCCTTGGCGACGAGCGTGTAGAAGTTGTCCGGTATCTCGACCTTTACCCCCTCCTTCTGAGCCACCTCCGCCACTATCTCCGGCGTTAAGCCGTGGCTCTCGTAGAAGAGGATGAGCTTGTCCAGCGGTATCTCGTTGATGCCCTTCTTCTTGAGCTTTGCTATCTCGCGCTTCACGAGGTCGCTTCCCCTCTTCAGCGTCTCCTGATAGCGCTTCTCCTCGACGTTGATTATGTCGAGGATAACGTCCTCCATCTCCCTGAACTCTGGATAGGTCGGCGAAAGCTCCTTGATGTGCATCGCAACTATCTCGCTCAGCGGAAGCTCAAGACCAAGCTCGCGGAGGTGCCTTATGCTCTTCCTTATGAGCAGCCTGGCAAGGTAGCCCGCCTTCACGTTGGACGGGATTACACCATCGGCCAGCATGAAGGTGAGGGTCTTCGTGTGGTCCGCTATCGCGTAGATAAGCTCGTAGGGCCTTACGGCCTTCTCAAGCTCCTCGACGCTTATGCCGACCTTCTTGGCCACCTGCTCCCTCAGATAGCGAAGGTCGCCCATGTCCTCGATGTCAAACATGCCAGCCAATCTGGAGTTCTCCATCAGAATGCGCTCGTCTATCCTCTCTATCCCGGCCATCCTCTTGAGCGGCTCAACGACGTAGCCGAGAACCGCGTCGTAAGCCGTTGGCGTCCCGTGGCTCATCCAAACGAGCCTTTCAAGGCCGTAGCCGGTGTCGACGACGCGCGTCTCCATCGGGACGTAGTAGTCGCCCTTTATCTCGACGACTTGGCTCGGATCGGCGTTTTCTGGAGCTTTCTTGTACTGCATGAAAACGAGTGTTGCCACCTCGAGACCGCGGTAGAGCACCTCGAAGGCCGGTCCCGCGTTTCCTCCGCCGGCCCAGGGGTTCTCCTTGAAGGTTATGTCCTCGGCCTTCATTTTGAGCTCCTTGGTGAAGAACTCGAAGGCAAGCTCGACCGTCTCGTCCATCCAGTAGATCGGCTTGCCCGGGTAGTTGAAGGCATGGTGGGCCATCATCTCGAACATCGTGAAGTGCCTGCCGGTGATTCCGACGTTGTCGATGTCCGTAAAGCGAATCGACGGCTGGCTTATCGTGAGTGGGTTGGCTGGTGGGTCTGCCTCGCCGCTTATGACCCACGGCTGGAAGTCCATGATTGAAGCGCCGACGAGGAGGACGTCGTCTCTCCAGCGCGGCAGGACGGGGAAGCGCTTGACCCTTCCGTGGCCGTGCTTCTCGAAGAAGCTCAGGAACTTCTCGCGCATCTCGTCGAGGGTATACTTCTTCGGTATCCCTGGCTTTCCGATGAACTGGTACTCGTCACAGGGCGGGTCGCCGCAGGTTTCTCTATCGGGGTCGAGCGTCCAGAAGAACTTGCCGCACTTCGGGCACTGCTTCCTGATCCATCCCTCCTCCTTAAACATCCTGGTTGTCATGTCCATGCTCATAAGCATCACCTCTTTAGGCTAAACTAAGAAGAGTCCCGCATTAATTAAGGTTTCTGGTCGTCCCTGAGGTCCGGGCCGAGGTCAACGTCAACGTCCTCAAATTCATCCTCGTCGATTCTGACGACCGGAACCCTCAGCGACCTCAGCAGGTCGGTTAGGGCCTTCTCGCGCCTCTCCATCAGCTCGAGCTTGTGCTTTAAGCTGGCGTTCTCTAGGGCGAGACTGTTGGCCTCGTCCACCTTGAGCCGGAGCTGCATCTTCAGCTCGTTTATCCGCTCTTCAAGCTCGACTATCGAGCGCTCGAGTCTCTCGATCTCCTCCAGGTATTCCCTGCAGAGGTGCTCCCTTATCATACCGGTCAGCCCCTTAACGGGTCATCACGATTCAGGGGGCTCCAGAGTCATCATCCCGGCAAGGCCTCCGGCACGGGACCTTAATAACCTTCCCCGCTAAGGTTTTTAAGGGCGCCGCCATTGCATCCTGGGGTGTTGGCATGAGGAGAATCGTCATCGGACTGCTGCTTGCGTTCATCGTCTTCACCGCCGGCTGTTTGGGGGGCGCTGTTGACTCCCAGAGCAATGCCCCGGTTAAGACGGTTACAAAGGCGACAACGATAACGAAGGAGAGAACCGTAACGAAGTACCTGGCGCCCGGGAGAGATGACTCCCTCCTCGAGAACTTAACCAACTGTGAGTTTAAGCTGAACTCGACTGTTTCTACCCTCAACTCGACCCTCAAAACCCTGAGTGAGCTGAGGGAGAAGTACGAGGCGTGCCTCCTTCAGAGGGGGAGGGAAACCAACTCGAGCGCTAAAATTCGTGAGCTTGAGGAGAGCCTGTCCGAGTGCAGGCTGAAAGTCGAAGCGCTGAGCAAAGAACTTAACTCCACTAAGGCTTCCCTGGAGGAAGAGAAGAAAAAGTGCAGCTCTCTGCCCAGCGAGGTTCCGGGAAGCGTTGAACTCCTGATGGACAAGGACTACTACATGAGCCTCCTCAGCGCCATCAACAGCGCCAAGAGCGAAATCTACGTCATGATGTTCCTGATGAAGTACGATCCAGGCGACAGCTACGATCCCGCCAACGACCTCATACGCGCCCTCGTCCAGGCGGAGCACCGGGGCGTTAGGGTTCACGTGCTCCTGGAGGATTCTCTTGACATCAACAGGGTCGCCTACAACTACCTCAAGAGCAACGGGGTCGATGTGTCGTTCGATTCCCCCTCCACGACCCTCCACGCCAAGGTTGTCGTCATCGACGGGAGGATCGTCTTCATAGGGAGCCACAACTGGAGCGAGGCGGCTCTGAACTGGAACCACGAGGTCAGCGTGAGGATAGACTCCCCGGAGTTCGCCAGGGAAATGGAGGATTACTTCCGCTCGGCCCGGTGGTAGCGGGCAGGAAACTTTTTAAGGACAGGAGTGAACACTAAAGCCCGGTGTTGGACTTGAATCGGCTTAACAAAGGCATCGTCGCACTGGTGCTGTTCGTCGTTTCGGTTTTCACTTTTTCCGGGAGCGTTTCGGCAGGCTCCCTGAGCTACTATCACCAAGAGTTCACCTACGCGGCTACCTACGAGTTCAACGTCGAGTTCTACGGCCACGACGTCTACTTCCCGGGCTGGGCGCAGGACCACGTCTGGGACAGGCACGTGCTCGGCTACGACATGGATGAGAAGTACGAGACGACCTTCTACCCGCTCGGCCAGTACGTTAAGGGCCGCCACCTGCCCGAGACGATGGACGGCTACGATGTGGTTTATCTCATAGAGGATGCCATAGAGTACGGCCACGTCCACTTCAGCGGCGACAGGGCGGTTATCACCTACTACCTGCCCTACTGGGAGTATCAGGACTACGGAATAAGCGAGCTGAAAGTCGTTCTTGAGAAGGAGTACTACAGCGGCTACACCTACTATGAGGTCATCACCGCCTACCCAATCTACGGTCCGGACGTTGCCATCTACGAGGACGGCCACTGGGTCGACTGAGCTTCCCTTTTCTTCTTTCCCACTGAGGAAGATTTATCGCTCTTCCCGCGTATCTCCGCTGGTGGGACCATGGACAGGCCCAGGAGCGCATACCTCCGGTGGCGCGTCAGGTGTCCATTCATAAGACGCCTTGAGGCCTGGAGGATGAAGAGAAAGGCAAAGGAGTTCAAGGTTGAGAAGAGGGCCTGAGTTAAAGACCCAAAAGCCTCAGGATTTCCTCCACAGCGCTTTCCTTCTCAACGGTTATCTGCTCCCCGCTCTCCATGTCCCTGATTGTGACGTTGCCCTTCTCAAGGTCCCTCCTGCCGATGAGGACAACGTAGGGCACTTTAAGCCTGCCCGCATAGTCGAGGGCTTTCCTGAGCTTCCTCCCCGTCAGCTCGATGTCGGCCTTGATCCCCGCCCTCCTCAGAGCGGAGAGTACCTCAACCGCAGTCTTTTTGATTTCCCTCTCGTTTCCGATGGGAATTACGTAAACGTCTGGCCTGAGCTTGACCTCGGGGATAAGGCCCTTCCACTCGAGGATTGGGATTAACCTCTCAAGGCCGATGGCGAAGCCAGTTGCGGGAGTCGGTTTTCCGCCAAAGACCTCTATGAGGTTGTCGTAACGTCCACCACCGCCAATCGAACCGATTCCGATGTCGTTTGGCGCTATTGCCTCGAAGACAACGCTCGTGTAGTAGTCGAAACCGCGGGCGATTCCGAGGTCTAT
>JALVWX010000135.1:0-657 GCA_027023165.1 Thermococcus sp.
TGTTCCTGTCGGCGAAGAGGATGTAGCTCGAGTTGACCGGAACCGCAGCAAAGCCGTCCCCTATGTAGACCTCGGGGGAGCCTGTGGTGTTGTTCGCGACCCAGCCGGTTCCGCTGAACCCCGCGCTTCCTTCAGCGGCTCCGTTCCCCCCTCCGCTCCCGGAGCCTCCAGAACCTGAATGGCCGCCTCCGAAGTTGTCCTGCCGCCTGGTTAGGTCGTCTATTATGTGGGGGTTCGTGAAGTAGATGTAAAGGCCGAGGAGGAGCAGAAGGATTATGAGAACGGCGGCGAGCTTACCCATTGTTCGTCACCTCCACGAAGTCCATGCTGGTCCAGCCGCCGCCGACCCGTTTGAACTTCTCGCCGGTCTCGTAGTCCTCGTAGATACCCGGAACCGCCGTTTCATGGAGAACGTAGCCGTTCCATGTGAACCAGCCTTGGTTGCGCTCCTCTATCTTCTTCCTGAGGTTCACGATGGCCCCCAGCGTTGCGTCCGCCATGTTGCCGAAGTAGCCCGTCGGGTCGAGGAGCTTGCCTATCTTCGTCGCCCCGTCGAGGACGATTATCGAAACCTTCGTGTTCTCCGGCAGGTTCATGTTCTGAAGCTCCCTCGCCTCGTCCATCAGGGCCTTTGCGTCGAGGGCAACGAGGTAGATT
>JALVWX010000135.1:667-2076 GCA_027023165.1 Thermococcus sp.
GTGCGCCCAGTCGATTGCTCCCCCAGAACCGTACTGGCCGCCGACAAGCCACTGCGGCGGCTCTATGACGCCGGTTATTATCGCGTTGGTGATAGCGGTCCTCTCAGCTACGCTCTGGGCGTTTCTGTAGATGAAGTTCTTCATCTTGATGTCGCGCATTATCGGGTCGTAGCGGTACTTCTCGGCTATAAGCCTCAGCTGGTGCCTCTTCTCCGGGTCGTCCTTGAAGATGCTCAGGTAGCTGTTTATCTTCTGATTGGCGTAGACCTTGGCCTCCATGTAGTCGTTCATCTCCTTGACCATCATATCCGGGTCGTCTTTGTACTTATCGTGAATCTCGTGGAGGTGGTCGATGTAAATCTCGTAGACGGACTTCATTGCCGGAGAAACCTCCATCATCTTCCGGATGTAGGCGATGTGCCTGTTCATCAGCGACTCCGCCCATTCGAGCTTCTTCTGCTGGATGCAGGCGTCGCAGGTAGCTATGTCGGGGTCGTCGCAGTCAACGAGGCCGTCAAGGTCGCTGTCGATCTTGTCTCCGGGAACCTCCTTGGAGACGAAGCTCACCCTTACGGAGTCCGACGCGAGGAGTTTTTTAGTGCCGTTGACGGTGCCGTAGAGGTCCACCTTAACGGTTCCACCTTTCACCGTCGGGTCGCTTATCTCTATGATGTCAGCGATGAGACCTCCCATAACGGCTTCGCGCTTTTTGGAACCGTCCGGGAGCGTTACAACCGCGAGAGGTTCTCTGCACCGCCCCCCTTCACGTCGGCCAGGAGAGACATCGTGAAGTAGCCGTCGAAGATCTGCTTGAGCGTCGCCCCGTTCCTCGGCGCGGTTATCTTCACGGAGTAGCCGGTCGAGTTGGCTTGGGAACCCTTGGGAACGAAGGTCCAGCTAAGCTCACCCTTCGCCCCGCCGTCACCGTCGTTTACGTTGACCGTCACGTGGAAGGGGCCTTTCCTGAGCTTCCCGGGCGGGATGTAGACCTGAACGACGACCCCACCGGACGCGTTGGAAACCCAGCCTGAGTAGGTGTAGGCGAGCGTCCTGTTCGGGGAGCTGGCCATGAAGGAGTAGAACTTCATGATGTCGTTGAAAACCAGTGCTCCCCCGCTCGCAGGCCCGCCTGGGCCGGAGTAGGAGAAGGAGTAGGACTTAACGTTCGCGTTCTCGTCAAAGGTGCTGAAGAGGATGAAGAGCTTCACCCCGTTCTTAACGTCCTCCTCGGTGAAGGGCACGTTTCCAACGTAGCCGGGCTTGACGTCAACGCCGTTCCCCCGGGAATCCATTACCGTAACCTTGGTCACCTGGGGCCTGGCCGGAGTGGCCTTTATGTGGTTGATGACCGCCTTGAGGACGTTCCTCGAGATTACTCCTCCGAGGGACTTGCCCATCACGCCTATCCT
>JALVWX010000136.1 GCA_027023165.1 Thermococcus sp.
CCTCCCCTTGAACCGTAGAAGCGGAGGTATTGAGCTTCGTCAAAGGCTATGATAAACTTCCCGGTTTTTTCGCCGATTTCGTTGAGTTCCCTGAAAATCTCCCTCAGCGATGCCTCCTTAGGTTCGAGTTTAAGGAACTTCAGATCAAGGGAGACCTTAAACCTTGAGAGTATCCTCTGTAAGAGGCCACCCTTTGACTGGAGCTCCCTGATAAGGTCCTCCTTGGTGATGTGACCGCTCTCCGCGTAGAGTTCCCGGCAGTCAATAAGTATTCCTGGGTTCTCGTTGAGGTATGCCATGAGAATCGAGCTTTTGCCAACCCTTCTAATGCCCAGGAGGAGGGTCAGCGGGTATGTCCCAACGCTTTTTCCAAGTTCATCAAATTCCATCTCCCTGTCAAAGATGTCCTCCCTCCTATGCTTGGGCCTCAGGTCGAACAACACTTACGCCACCGTAAGTAACTTACGGGGGCATAAGTTATAAGGGTTTCGAAATGTTTATCTATTTCGTGCATGCATGCACTTATAGGTGATGGCCTTGGGCAAGACTATAACCATAGCCGATGACGTCTATTACGAGCTCGTTAAGATGAAGGGGAAGAAGAGCTTCTCGGAACTCCTCAGGGAGCTGATAGGTAAGAAAAAGAAGGGCAACCTCGACGTGCTCATGATAGCATTCGGGACGAGAAGCCCCGAAGAAGTCGAGGAACTTAGGAAAGAACTCAAGGAGGTCGAGGAATGGATGGACTCCTGGACACCAGCGTGGTGATTGAGCTCTTTGGCGGGAACAGGAAGGTTATTGAGGGTCTTTCTCCCCGGGGAACCTACGCACTTCCCACTATAGTCGTTTTTGAGCTCTACTGCGGGCACTTGAAGGAGAGAGAAGAACTCATGCTTGAAATGATGCCGAAGGTTGAATTTAACGAAGAGGCCGCTAAGATAGCGGGGGCAATCTTCAGGGACTTGATGAAGAAAGGTCAGAGGCCTCCCTTTAAGGATTTACTTATCGCGGCAACTGCAATAGCCCACAACATGATCCTCTTCACCTATGACAGGGGCTTTGAGAGGTTCAGGGAATACGGGCTCAAGGTGAAAATCCTGGAAAAGTAGCCCCGGTGCTCCTCCTTTGTGGAATGATGAACTTGGCTTCCCGAGGCGATGTGAAGTTGAAGGGAGAATATTTCCTCCTTCTAAGCTTCTTTGCCGGGGTTCTCTTTCTGACGGCTCTACTCGGTCAGGAACTCTCCATTTCGCCGGAAAAAAGCCTTCCCTTTGCGGTTATCCTGGCGCTCCTCTATACCTTAGCTCATGCTGTCCGAAAGGAACCCGAATGGAGAAAGTCCGGGCCCTTAAAATCCAGGGGTTTGAGGTATCTAATCTTTTTCATGGGCTCGTTTGGGTTCGGTGTGCTCCTCTTCGGGCTTTTGTATCTAGCTTTTTCAAAACCGGGAACTTCCTTCGCTTCCATCGTTAAGGTGCTCGGCATTCTCTTTGCAACGGGCACCTTCCTGATGTTCCTCGCATCGGCGTTTTATAGCAGGAGTAAGACACCTGAGAAAATCACCTACTCTTGGCGGAATTTTCTGAGAGAGCTTTCGGCGTCAATTCTTCTGTTCGTGATTTCTTACTCCTCCGGCGTTGGCCTTGAAAGGAGTGTTTCAATGGCTCTCTACGTTTTTGTTGTCGCCGGCTGGTACTACTCCATGATGGCGCATAGGTATATCATACCAGGGTGGATACTCAAAATCCGGGCAATCCTCAATTTCATTGCCGTCGGCTCGGGACTTTACCTGTTCGTAATCAGAAATGCGCTCATAAGTGTTTTAATGGGGGCGCTGTTTGCGTTTGCCTCGGAGAAGGACTACGAGATAACAAGGAAGCTCGTGGAAAAGGGACTGCTGGAGAGGAGATACGCCGAGAGCGGTGCCTTTGGTGCCTTCTATGCCATCTTTTATCTGTTTGGAATGATGGTAGCTTTGACTGTTGTCACTGGAAATTATAACGTTTCTTTCATCAGGGAATCCCTGTTAACGATGTTCAGGCTACTCTATTTATTCACGGCGATTTTCCTTC